>CALUPN010000039.1 GCA_944322625.1 Candidatus Gastranaerophilales bacterium
TCGAAATCTTTGATTTCGGGGAGGGGTAAATAAGAGGGTAAATCAGAGGAAAATATGAAAGTCCAAATAGCGGACAGACTGAACCTGCTAAGCCGTATGGCTTAAAGGTGGCTCGTACAGCACTCCTTCCCTTGAGGGAAGGCCGGGATGGGTGCCGGCCCGTAAGGAAAAAGGCGAAATAAAGTTTTATAAAATATACATAGATAATAAACATTTATGCTTTTCATTTTTTTAGACTATTGTTATTTAAGGTTTCGGTTAGTATAATGGTTTCGAAAATATTTGTTATATAAAGTGTAGGATTAAATAATATGAAAAAATATTTTGTATTTGTATTTGCACTTATTTTAGCCACTCTTACGGTTCTGGCTGATGATGCGAGATTTACTAATGCCTTAAAAAATTGTTCATCTTATTCTGAAAGCGGAACGGTAAATACAGAGGGAATGAATGTGACCTCCGACAAAAAAATCCTCGGCTGGGAAGGCGATAAGTGTGTTTATCAGGAAAAAGTCCGGTTTTCAGGCATTGATTCCTGCATAACCTGTAAGCTTTCACGTGCTCAGATTAATGAACTTGTATCTGTTATGGAAGCTTATGCGCTTGTACAAAAGTATTCCACTGAAGATGTTGATACATCCAGTGTTTCAGCAGTGCAGAATAATCCTGTAGTGAAAGCTTGGAATAAATATTTTCAGGATAGCTCTGTATGTACTATGACAGCTAATCAATTGAGCAAATGATAAAAGATTATGATATATTAAAAACCAAACTTATTATTTGGGACTTTGATGAAACGCTTCGGGATGGGGTTTTAACAGAAGGCGGAGGAAAATTCCGGCCGGAATTTTTGACTTTTGTTGAAGAACTTACAACAAAAGGTATTATGAATTCTATCTGTTCAAAGAATGATTTTGACAGTGTAAAAGAAGAGTTTTTCAAGTCCGGAAATCAAAAATTCTGGGATTATTTTGTTTTCTCCTCAATTGATTGGACACCAAAGGGGGAGCGGGTTAAAAATATTATAAAAAATATGAATTTGAGAGCGGAAAATGTTATTTTTATTGATGATAACCCGTCTAATATAAACGAAGTTAAATTTTATTCACCCCAAATAATGACAGCCCTTCCGGAGCAGGTTCCTAAAATGATTGAGGAACTGTACCTCGTAAACGAGTACGACTTTGAGCATACAAGATTAAAGCAGTATAAGCTTCTTGAACAAAAAGCCGCTGCAAAGGGAGAAAGCTCTAATGAAGAATTTTTACGCTCAAGCGGGATTAAAATCTGTATAAAAAATGATTGTTTAGAAAATATTGAGAGAATAAAAAAATTAATCAGCCGTACAAACCAGCTGAATTTTACTAAATTCAGAGACGAGAATATAGAAGAGACTATTAAAAACACAAATTCAGCTTATATTATCGCGGAGGATAAATTCGGCAACTACGGAATTTGCGGGTTTTGTTCTCTGGATAAAAAGGAAAACAAACTTATTCATTTTCTTTTTTCATGCCGGATTATGAATATGGGAATAGAACAGTTTGTATATTCTTATCTCGGCAAACCTGAATTGGAAATCTCGGGAGAAGTTGCTTCCACATTAGAAGGCCCGGTTCCGGATTGGATTAAAGTTGTTGATAATATAGAACTAAAAGAGTCTAAGCCTGTAAAAAATGATATTAATATCTTATTTAAAGGCCCTTGTGATTTGTATTCGGTTTTAAGTTACATAGACGCAGAATGTAACATTGACACCGAATTTCCTTATTGGAATAAGGATTTAGTCTATATTCTTGCACATACGCATACGGCATTTATTGAGCAGACACATAGATTTTCGCCGGAAAAACTCTTAGAGTTGACTAAACGTTTTCCGTTTCCCAATCCGGATGAATTTAAGACCCGATTTTTTGATAAAAAATATAATTTGATATTCTTAAGCCTTTTAACCGTAACACACAGCGGGCTTTATATAAACAAAAATGACGGGAGTTATGCGTTTTTCGGCTATGCAAACTGCGATATTACAGATGAGAATAATTGGGAGACTATACTTAAGCCGCTCCCGGAATGGGCTAGGGAACAAAATATTTTAATGCTTAGAGAGTTTAAAAAAGATTACGTTTTTGCAGGCAACCCGCCTGTTGATACCGTAATACAAAATTTGAAGTATATAAAAGAAAATACTTCTGCAAATCTGGTTTTGCTCCTCGGGAGCGAAAAACATACTGATAAAGTTCTTGCAGGGTATGAAAACATGGCTGAAAGGCATAAGATTTTAAACAGTGCAATAAGAAAAGAATTTAAAAATGAAATCGACATTATAGAGCTGACCGATTTTATAAAAAGCGACGAGGATTATATTGAATGCATAAATCATTTTTCAAGAAGAGTTTATGCAGACTTGGCGGACAAGATTACAGAAATTGCAAACCTAAAGCTTGGGCATAAATATTTGCATAAATCATCCTGTTAGCGGAAAGCAAATTTATACGGCTATGCGGAGCTTGCTTCCGCAGTTATTATATATTTTGTGCTGCAATTGCTTTATAAAAACTTATATAATCAATCATGCAGTCAAAATTGCTTGCATAAACCATTTTGTTAACCGAAAGTAAATTTTCTTCCATCTGGTTTAAATCCAGCTTTGCAATCGTTCCCTGCGCAAATTTGCATTTTGAAAGCTCAAAATCTTTCTCTTCCAGCTCCTGAATTTTTTTCTGGCGCTCCAGCTTTTCTTTATCTCTGTTAACCGATACAAGCGAGTCGTTAACTTCCTGCATAGAGGTCAGATTGACTTTCTCATAATTTTTAAGACTCTTTTCGTAAGCTATCTTTTTAGCTTTTAAATTGGCCTTAATCTTTCCGCCCATAAATATCGGCTGGATAATGTTTCCGCCTAATCCCCAGAGCATATTAGAAGTTGTGAACAAACTCTCAAAGTGTTTTGCATTGAATAAAACTCCGCCCCCGAGGCTCAAAGTCGGAAGCATTTCTTTCCTTGCAACCTTAACATCAATTCCGGCTTTTTCAAGCATTTTTTCAGCCTTCATAAAGTCAGGGCGCTTCATAATAACATCAGAGCTTACATATTCAGGAACCGCGCCGGAAAATGCAAGTTTGCGGTAATCTGTCCTTTGATATTCCTGTATATTATTCGGGCTGTCACCCGTCAAGACCGCAAGCTGATGAAGAAGTTTAGTCCTCTCCTTCTGTAAATCCACTAAATCCGCAACGCCGGAAATATAAGCCTGATTTGCCTTCACTAAATCAGAAGTAGAAACTACACCCTCTGCGTTTGCGACCGACATAATCTCAAAAATCTCTTTTCTTAAATCAACAATATCTTCCTGCAAATCTACCATTGCATCTAATTTAACAATATTGACATAAGTGCTTCCGACAGCTGAAACTATTGAAATATAAGCGGATTTTTCATCTAAAATAGAAGCCTCATAAAGTTTTCTTACAGCCGTTGTCTTATTATGATTTTTTCCGAACAGGTCAAGTTCATAGTTAGCAATAATCGGAAGCATAAACCCGCCGCCTGACGGCCCGATAAACTTGCCGTACCCCGGCATAAATCCGGCCTGAATTGTAGGAAGCTCTCCTGCTCTTTGCATAACAACATTTTGATAATATTCATCAATCGTTAATGTCGCCATCTTCAAGTCTTTGTTATTCTCAATAGCTTTTACAATATAGTTGTTTAAATATTCATCATTGAATTGCGCCCACCATGCTAAATTAATATATTCATATTTATTTTTTGTCGGTTTAACTTTATTATCCGCTTTTTTAGCTTTCTTTTCTTTTTTCTGTTTTTTATCAACCGTTTGTTCTGCTCCGGCAGAAAGAACGGTTTTTTCACCTTTTTCGATTGCCATAACAGGGGCAATATTTCCGATACTTAATGATAATAATATAGATAATGCTAAAAACTTCTTCATTCTAATTTTCTCCCAAGGTACTTGATTTTTTATGACAACAATGATAACATAAGTATGTTGCATTTGCAACATGTTGTAAAATAAACATACTTTAAACAGGGGATTGACAAATTTGCAAAATCATTTTACAGATACAATTTTTTACCAGATAGAATTGACGGCAAAATACTGCAAGCTTCTCGGCCAGCAGGTTTTTGAGAAATTAAGTGTTGGCATTTCCCCTGAAGAATTTTCTGTTCTTGATACATTGGCATGCAATACTTATTTATGCCAGAGAGATTTAGCAAAGCTAATATTGAAAGACAGAGCCAATACGGGAAAACTTTTAGACGGTCTGGAGAAAAAGGGGTTTATCACAAGAAAACTTTCAATAAAAAACAACCGTCCTGTTAAGAAAGTTGAAATTACCGAAGAAGGCAGACAAAAACTCAATTTGGCAACAGAGAAAATAAAACCGCATTTTTGTGTTGTACAGGAAAAAATTAAAAACAGCGATATTGCACGCATAGGTGATTTGTTAAAAGAATTAAGAAATATTTTAGATGAAACATTAGAAATACAGATATAAACAGAAAAGGTGAAAAATGAGCGAAGAAAATAAAATTGAGGAAGAGAATACAAGAAAATTGCCAGTTAAAAAGCGGTATATATTTGCATTTTTAGTAACTTTAGGTGTAATACTTGTCGGATATTTCATCTATGAATATTTGGGTTATCAATCTACGGATGACGCTTATGTTGAAACAACGACAGTTTCTGTTTCACCTAAGGTTTCGGGACAGATTGTAAAAGTTCTTGTGGAAGATAACCAGCCGGTTAAAGCCGGACAGGTTGTTGCAGTTATTGATAAAGTTGATTATCAGGTAAAATTAGATCAGGCAACTGCAGCTTATGAACGAGCTTTATTAAATCAGGAAAATGCCCACGCTGATTTGAATGCGGCTAATTCTGAAATTGAGCTTGCAAAAAAAGATGTTGAAAGATATCAAAATCTTTATGCAGCAGGGGCTGTTTCTAAACAGACTTTAGATAAAGCAATAACAAATTTAGAGAGCAAGCAGGCAAAACAGACTTCTGCAGAGCAGTCAATTTTTTCCAAAGACCCTTCCCAGAACGCTAAAGTTGCCGATGCTGATTTGAATGTGTTAAAGGCACAAAAGCGTGCGGCAGAACTCGCTTTAGAATATACTGATATTTTAGCACCGATTGACGGTACTGTATCAAATAAAAAAGTTGAAGTCGGTATGATGGTTCAGCCGGGTTCGCCTTTGTTTGTAATAGTTCCTCATGATGTGTGGGTTGTCGCTAATTATAAAGAAACACAGCTTACCAAAATGAAAGAGGGTATGGATGTTGATATCAAAATAGATACTTATCCTGATAAAGTTTTTAAAGGTAAAATTGACAGTATCCAGAGAAGTTCCGGCGCTAAGGCAAGCTTATTCCCGCCTGAAAATGCAGTCGGTTCTTTCGTAAAAATTGTGCAGAGAATTCCTGTAAAAATTGTGTTTACAGAAAAAATTGATCCGAAAGAGTATTCAATAATTCCTGGTATGTCAGTTGTTCCAAAGGTTAAGATTAGAGAATATTATCAAAATAATAAGTAAAAACAAAATAACGTAAAATTTTTCATTCAGTATTACGACTCTGCGGTTCGGTTATCTTAGCCGAACCTTTATTTTAGGGAGGGAGCAGTGCGCACGCCGAACGTGCAACCCTCCTTCCCTTGAGGGAGCGGATTTGCAAACGGAGGGGTAAATGGGAGGGGTAAATGGAAGGGGTAAATGGAAGAGTCCGGATAGCGAACAGACTGAACCGGCTAGGCAGTAAGGCTTAAAGGTGAAGCTTTGTACGGCCCTCCTTCCCTTGAGGGAAGGTCGGGATGGGTGCTAACCCGTAAGGGAAAACTGTAGAGTAGACTTCAGTCTACTGCAATAAAATACTTTTTCCTCAACTTCTAAACTTCTAAACTTTTCAACATCAATCAGCACCCACCCCAACCCTCCCTCAAAAGGGAGGGAGCAGTGTGCACGCCGAACGTACCGCACGCCTTCCCTTGAGGGAATGAACGACGTACGTAAAACGTAAGTTTTACAGATAACGCGAGGACGGTCTCGTAGTTGATTGTTCAGAATATTTGCCATAAAAATAAGCGGACGACGAGACTCACTGTGTCTGTTTGCGAGCAGGAAAAGGTGACTAAATGTCACGTTTTCCGTGAAGTTTGATATTGATTTTGGCGGTCAACGTGAGCAAATAGAGGGAGCGACGTACGTAAAACGTAAGTTTTACAGATGTCGCGAGGACAGTCTCGGAGTTGATTGTTTGGAAGGTTTGCTATAAAGATAAGCGGACGACGAGACTCGAACTCGCGACGTCAACCTTGGGAAGGTTGCATTCTACCACTGAATTACATCCGCTTATATTTAGTTGTTGTTGGGGTTTCACCCCAACCTACCACTACGCTTTTCCCTTGCGTTTATAGAAATCTTCAATAAATCCCGTATTAAAATTCCCGCTCATAAAGACTTCATCTTCAACAATTTCCTGATGGAAAGGTATAGTCGTTTTAATACCTGTTACGACATATTCTTTAAGAGCCTGATACATTCTGCGGCGAGCTTCATTTCTGTTTTCGCCCCAACATATCAATTTCCCTATCATAGAATCATAGTAAGGCGGGATTGAATATCCTGGATATACATGAGAATCAACTCTTATACCAAATCCTCCCGGAGCAAAATAACCGTCAATTTTTCCCGGACAAGGCATAAAATCATGTTCCGGATCTTCTGCATTAATACGGCATTCAATAGCGTGGCCTCTTAAAAGTACATCATCCTGCGTGTAACCAAGCTTTTTACCCGATGCCACAAGGATTTGTTCTCTTACAATATCAATTTGAGAAATCATCTCTGTAACACAATGCTCAACTTGAACACGGGTATTCATTTCCATAAAATACCATTTTCCGTCATGGTCAAGCAGAAATTCGCAAGTTCCTGCACCTTCGTAACCGATAGCTTTTGCAGCTCTAACTGCCGCCGCGCCCATTTCTTTTCTTGTTTTTTCGTCAATTGCAGGAGAAGGAGCTTCTTCTAAAAGCTTTTGATGGCGTCTTTGAATAGAGCAATCTCTTTCGCCTAAATGAATAACATTTCCAAACGAGTCACCTAAAATTTGAACCTCAATATGTCTCGGGTTTTCGAGATACTTTTCTGCATAAACCCCCGGGTTGCCGAAGAACTTTTCAGCTTCCTGTTGACAAAGGTTCATATTAGTTTCCAATTCATCATCATTTCTTACTATTCTCATACCCTTACCGCCGCCGCCGGCTGTAGCTTTGAGAATAATAGGATAGCCTGCTTTATGAGCAAATTCTCTTGCCTGCTCAACAGATTCAAGAATCCCCGTTCCCGGAGTTACCGGAACATCATTTTCTATCATTGTTTTACGAGCAGTTGCTTTATCACCCATTTTGCGCATTGATTCAGCAGAAGGACCTATAAATTTAATTCCGTATTTTGTACAAATATCAACAAAATCGGCCCTTTCAGACATAAATCCGTAACCCGGGTGAATAGCATCACATCCGGCCATAAGCGCTGTAGATATTATTGCAGGTATATTCAGATAGCTTTGTGTACTGGGTGCAGGCCCGATACAAAAAGAATCCGTTGCCAACCTTACATGCAAAGATTGTGCATCTGCCTGTGAATAAACTGCCACTGTAGGTATTCCAAGTTCGCGGCAAGCTCTTATAACTCTGACTGCAATTTCGCCTCTATTTGCTATTAATACTCGTTTAAACATAGTCTGTCCTCTAATAAATCGGTTTATAAGTTTAGTAGTTGAGAAGTTTAGGAGAATTTAAATTCGCTTTCGCTCATAATAATTAGTTTATAAGTTTAGCGGTTTAGAAGTTTATAAGAATTTATTTTCACTTACGCTCATAAAAATTGGCTTATAAGTTTAGCGGTTTAGGAGTTTATAAAAATTTATTTTTGCTTACGCTCAGAATATTTTATATATCTTTTTAACTTCTTCTAAACTCCTCAACTTATAAACTTCTAAACCTTTTCCCTATTCCACATACATCAAAACCTGTCCGAATTCAATCGGGTCGCCGTTTTTAACACAAATTTGAACAACTTTACCGGATTGTTCGGATTTGATTTCGTTCATTAATTTCATTGCTTCAATAATGCACACAACGTCGCCGGCATTAACAGTAGAACCGACTTCTACAAACGGAGCTGCATCCGGAGAGGAAGCCGCATAGAAAGTTCCTACCATTGGTGAAGTAATCGCTTTCCCCTTAACTTCCGGTTCTTTTGCTTCCGGCTTAACTGCCGCATTAGAAGATGCCGGAGCCGGAACCGCCTGCGGTGCTACAGCAACCGGAGCCGGAGCATAATTAACTTCCGGCAAATCTTTTCTGATTGTAATTGCCTGTTCTCCGTCTTCAAGCGAAATTTCCGTTAAACCGTTATCTGCGATAATTTTAGCTAATTTTTCTATATAATCTGTTTCAAACTTCATTTTATTCTCCTTTAAAAGGTCCGGTGAGGAGTTTATATGTTTAGCAGTCAAGGAGTTTAGAAGAATTTAAATTCGCTTTCGCTCATATATTATTTTCTTCTAAACCTCTAAACCCGTAAACTCCTAAACCCTATCTAAATATTCATTGCTTCGTGTATCAACTCTGATAATGTCGCCGTTAGATACAAAGAAAGGAACCTGAACAACTGCGCCTGTTTCAAGAGTTGCAGGTTTTGAACCGCCCTGAGCGGTATTTCCTTTTTCAGCCGGCGGAGTATCAACAACTTCTAATTCTACGTGAGCAGGGATATCAACGCCTATAATTCTCTTATCGTGCATTAAAACCTGAACAATCATGTTTTCTTTAAGATATTTTTTACCGTCACCTACATGATCTTCCGGAATCTGAAGTTGTTCATAAGTTTCGTTATCCATCATAACGTAATCTTTACCGTCTTTATATAAGTATTGCATTTCTCTACGGTCAAGCATAGCTTTAGCAACTTTTTCACCGGCTCTGAAAGTTTTTTCCACAACGTTACCTGTTTCAGCGTTCTTAAGTTTTGTTCTTACAAAAGCAGCGCCTTTACCGGGTTTTACGTGCAAGAATTCAACAACAGTCCACAAGCCGTTATCAAGTTCAAGTGTTAAGCCATTCTTTAAATCGTTTACTGAAATCATACGTACTCCTTAACTATACATAATACTCTTTTTTTTGATACTAACACAAACCCCCTTCCGGTGCAACGGGTAAGATTAATAAACAGTATAATATGTTAATATGTTGTTTTAATATTCTCCGATTTTAAGAACTCTCGGTATTTTGCCGATTTCCCTTATCTGGCGTTCAAAATCCGTAATATCAACACTTATAGCGTCAAATGTATTGTAATGCATCGGTATAACTTCACTTGCTCCGAGCCATTCCGCGGCTTTTACAGCGTGCTCTATATCCATTGTGTATTTCCCGCCTATAGGAAGCATTACAATATCAGGCTGGTAAATTTCTCCTATCATTTTCATTTCCGTATTTAAACAAGTATCGCCGGCGTGATATAAAGTTTGCCCCTCTGTTTCAAACACGTAACCGCATGGACAGCCGCCGTATATGCCGTCAGGAGTTGTGCTGGAATGAAAAGCCGGTACCGCGACAGCTCGGCCCCAGCTGTATTCTCTCCGGGAACCTAACCCTATATCATTTATCCTGGCTCCTTTTTGAGCACAATAGTTTGCTAACTCATATATAGCAGTTATCGGAGCTCCGGTTTTAACAGAAATTTCTATTGCTTTTCCCAAATGATCCCCATGAGCATGTGTTACAAAAATATCGTAAATATTTTCCGGCTGATATGTCGGAACATTTACAAGAAACGGATCTATTAAAACTTTTTTACCGTTTATATTTAATTCAAATGCACTGTGCCCTAAATATTTAATCTCCATTATTTAATCCTTTCCATTAATTTTCTTAACTTTTTATATTCTTTACCCCATTTTTGCATTGCATCAATTACGGGCCGCAGAGTGTATCCGATATCCGTCAAATAATACTCTACTCTTAAAGGAAGTCCTTCATATTCTTCGCGTATGATAAGCCCGTCATCTTCCAGCTCTTTAAGACAGTTTGTAAGAACTTTTGCCGTACACCCGAGCTTGTTCTTTAGTTCTACAAATCTCATCTCTTTTTTTAAGAGTTCTTTTATTATTAAGATTTTCCACTTTGCCCCTACAAGTTGTAAAACCACACTTACAGGATTAACGGCTAAATCTTTATATTGCAAATTTTACTCCCGATAATCTCTCTAAACAAAAATATTATTTATCTTCTTTATTTTTTTCAGCATTATTCCATAATTCAATTAATTTTTCTTTTATACCCATTCTTCCGAACCATTTTATAATGAAACGTTCTTCATAACCCAATCCGCCGTTTAATTTGGAACAGTCTGCAAGTGCAAAGACGGCTTCTGATATGGATATACGAACAAAAAAATGCGGTTGTACGTATTTAGACAAATCCATCCAAATCTTTATATTGTTATATTTAGCCTGATTAACGGATTTGATGTTATGCGCATCGGATTGCTCCTGTATAATAAAGTTTTTTAAACTATCTTCCATATCTTTGAGTGTTGCCATTTTAAAATACCTCTAATTGTTTAAACTGTGCACCGGAGCCGGAATTCTTCCGCCCCTTCCGACAAATTCAGCACTTGAAAGCTTGTTAACAGCCATTATCGGAGCTTCTCCCAAAAGTCCGCCGAAAATTACTTTGTCTCCTACGGTTTTGTTCGGGGCCGGAATAATTCTTACTGCCGTAGTTTTTTTATTAATCATACCTATAGCAGCTTCATCGGCAATCATTCCCGCAATTGTTGCAGCCGGAGTATCTCCCGGAACCGCTATCATATCAAGGCCTACCGAACACACACAAGTCATGGCTTCCAGTTTGTCAAAAGTTAAGTAACCGTTAGCGGCAGCCTCAATCATTCCGGCGTCTTCCGATACGGGAATAAATGCACCGGAAAGCCCGCCCACATATGAGCTTGCCATAATTCCGCCCTTTTTTACGGCATCATTAAGCATTGCAAGTGCGGCTGTAGTACCGTGAGCACCGGCATGTTCCAATCCCATTGCCTGAAAAATTTGTGCTACGCTGTCTCCCATAGCAGGAGTCGGTGCAAGCGATAAATCAACAATACCAAACGGAACATTCAATTTCTCCGCCATTTTTCTGCCGATAAGTTCTCCCGTTCCGGTGATTTTATATGCCGTTTGTTTTATTTTTGAAGCGAGCACTCCCAAATCAGCGTTCTTATCTAAATCCAGTATGGCTGCTCTTACTACGCCGGGACCTGAAACTCCGATATTTAAAGCGCATTCCGGTTCGCCATAACCGCAAAAAGCACCGGCCATAAAAGGATTGTCACCTACGGCATTACAGAAAACAACGAGTTTAGCTGCGCCTAAACCGTCTTTATCGGCCGTTAGTTCCGCTGACTTTTTAATAATATCCGCCATTTTAAGAACGGCATCCATATTAATTCCGGCTTTTGATGTTCCGACATTAACCGATGAACAAAGTCTTTCTGTTGAAGCAAGAGCTTCGGGAATTGAATTAATCAATGCTTTATCACCCGCAGTAAATCCTTTTTCCACAAGAGCGGAAAATCCGCCGATAAAATCTATTCCGAGGTTTTTTGCACATTCATCAAGC
Organism: Candidatus Gastranaerophilales bacterium; assembly: GCA_944322625.1. Lineage (GTDB taxonomy): Bacteria > Cyanobacteriota > Vampirovibrionia > Gastranaerophilales > Gastranaerophilaceae > CAG-196. Next base: position 11,713 of record CALUPN010000039.1, read on the forward strand.
GTACGGGCAATTTTTATATAATCCTTATCAAGGCACGATTCTCCCACAAGAGATATCGGTGTTACAGCTATTCTTTTATTTACAATGGGAATTGAATAGTCATTTTCAATCTCATTTGCATAATGAACCAGATTCCCGGCGTATTTATCAAGCTTGTATTTAATTTTGTCACAAACCTTGTTTACATCTTCGGATGTACAATCGCGCAAACTTAAGGCAAGCGTCACAGTCCTTATATCAAAGTTGTGAAGCTTTATCATGTTAATTGTTTCAAGAATTAAATCTTCATCAAATATCGTCATATCAACTTTAAGTGTATCATAATTTATAAAAAAAATGAATAAAATTATTTAACTTTTGTATTGTACGCTGAATAATACCGTGATTTTATAACAGTAAACACTATATACTGATTTTGTTTTCTTTAAAAAACGTGTTATAATATAATCAGAGCTATGAAATCAGTTAAAGAAATATCAGTAGAATCCAAGATTCTGAAAAGATTGCAAAATAACCCTAATTGTCTTAAACTTGTGCATTATTTGTTTGAAGATGAAGAATTGCAGGAAATGCAAGATTATGCAAATAATGTATCGATAAAGCGCTTAGGCTATAATGACCACGGTCCCGTACATATGAGACAGGTATGTGCAAATGCCATAAAAATGCTTAATATCCTTCATGAATGCGGAATTAAAATGTCTCTGGAGCAGGAGGAAATCGGTACTTTTGAGGACAGTATGTGTGCCGTAATTTTGGCCGGCTTAATGCACGATTTAGGTATGATGATAGGGCGGCAGGGACATGAAGAAATGTCCGTTATTCTTGCTAAGCCTCTGATTGAAAGAGCGCTAATGCATGTATTTCCGGACGATTTACATAAAAGAGTAATTATTCGTTCTATTGTAATAGAAGCTATTATCGGGCATATGTCGTCCAGGAAAATTCATTCGACCGAAGCCGGAATTATATTGATTGCAGACGGATGTGATATGACAAAAGGGCGTGCAAGAATTCCGCTTTCAATCAATACTACTCCGCGAGTCGGAGATATTCACAAGTATTCTGCCAATGCCATTAACCGTATAAGAATACAACACGGCGAAAACAAACCGATTAAGATTTCGGTTGAAATGTCTGCGGATGTCGGATTTTTCCAGATTGAAGAAGTTTTGTTTGCAAAAATTGATGCAAGTCCCGCAAAAAAATATGTTGAACTTTATGCAGGCGTGGAAGGACAGGAACCCAAGTGTTATCTGTAAGCTAGCCTTCTATCATTGATTTAAAATGTTCAAAATCTTCCATTGTATCAATGCCGATCGGAATATTATTTACAACCGCAACTTTGATTTTCATTCCGTTTTGCAAAGCTCTCAATTGTTCAAGACTTTCTGCTTTTTCACAAGGAGATTGCGGCAGCTTTGTCATTTTAAATAAAGCTTCGCGTTTGTAACCGTAAATTCCTAAATGGCCGTAAAACTTCCATTCATCTTTATCATTCGGCTTTCTTTCAAACGGAATTTTCGAACGTGAAAAGTACATTGCATAATTGTTTATATCAAATACGCATTTTACAAGGTTGGGATTGTTTATTTCTTTTTCATCTTTTATTTCTCTTACAAGAGTTGAAATATCAGCGTTTTGGTCTTCTTTTACCCCTTTTATAACAAGTTCAATATTACTGATTTCAATTAACGGTTCATCTCCCTGAAGATTAATAATATAGGATATTTCAGGATGTTTGGATGCAACTTCCGCAATTCGGTCACTTCCGCTTTTATGGCTGCTTGATGTCATTTCAACTTCGGCACCGAATTCCTTGCAGGTTTTATAAATTCTTTCATCATCCGTAGCAACAATGACACGGTCTGCCAAAGGAGTGCTGCAGGCTTTTTCCCAAACCCATTGAATAATCGGTTTGTCATTTGCTTTTAAAAGCGGCTTGCCTTCAAGCCTTGATGAGCCGTATCTGGCCGGTATGATTATTGCTGTTTGTTGTTCCATTTTATCCTCTATTTTGTTGCATTTATAAATACTGCATTTGTTTTTAAATTTATTTCACGTCCCGTCAAATAGTTTTGAACATCTTGCATATATTTTTCAACCGTTGCTTCATCAAAGTATTTAAGATATCTTTCTTTGGTAGAAGGCTGATCCGGAGAAGGCGGATTAATAAACCATTCTCTCACCATATTCGGCTGTACTGTATATTTTGAACGAACTTCCTGAAGCTTAACTTCCGGAATTGAAAATCCCGCAATTTCAAGGTTCGTTCTTAGAGTATGTTCATCAAAATTGCAGAGCGAATCAAGAGGGTTTTCCATAATTTCATTTTCCGCCCGTTTAAAATCTTCATACTTTTCAATATAAACAGGGTCAAGGATTTCCCAGTACCTTGTATTGGAGCGGATTATCGGTTCAAATGCACATAATTTCCCGCCCGGTTTAAGAATTCTGTATATTTCATTAAAAGCCGGCTGCTTGTTTACGACATGAACAAGAACGGAACGCATAAGAGCTTTATGTACCGTGCTTTCGGGAAGCGCAATATGTTCAACCGGACATTTCAATAATTCATAACCGCCCTTAACTCCGGAGTTATCAAGAATTTTTTTGCAATCATCAAGACAATCTTGAAATTTGTCTGAGAAAATAACTTTTCCTTCACAATTTTGCATTTCAAGCGCCTTGAATGCTAAAAGTCCGGTACCGCACCCGATATCAAGAACAACGTCATAAGGCTTGATTTCCGCATAAACTAAAATTACATCTCTCACGGCTTCCAGCCAACGCATTGTTTGTTCCTGCATTTGGGGAGTCTGACCGGCAAATCGGTTTTGCTTAAGCCACTGCGTCCAATTCTTACAAATCTCACTCATACATTCTTCCTTATTTAATCGGGATACGAGTAAATTATACTATATTTTTTTAATATGAGCAATAAAAAACTCTTCTTTATTCAAGAAGAGCTTTTTATTAATTATTTTATTCCGCCTATACTGCGTAAACTGAAACTTGTTTTCTGTCACGTCTGTGCGGTTCAAATTTAACTTGACCGTCAATTAATGCAAACAAAGTATCATCTGAACCGATACCTACATTATTACCGGGATGAATTTTTGTTCCTCTTTGGCGAACAAGGATATTTCCGGCTTTAACGATTTCGCCGCCGAATTTTTTAACGCCTAATCGCTTCGCTTCCGAATCGCGGCCGTTACGGGTTGATCCCATACCTTTCTTATGTGCCATTTTATTTTCTCCTTTAAATTTGTTTTACTTTTTAAATTTCAGAGAGCTGAATCTATTCAGCAGCTTCTGTTGCTTCTGCTTTAGCTTTAGATGCCGTAGTTCTGATTTTGTTAATCATAACTCTGGCAAAGCCTTGTCTGTGTCCTTGTTTTTTTCTGTAGCCTTTTTTAGGTCTTTGTTTGAAAACAATAATCTTCTTTGCTTTATCGTTCTTTACAATTGTACCTTCAACTTTAGCGTTAGCAACGTATGGTTGGCCGACTTTTGATTTTTTGCCGTTTACAATCATAACAACCTTGTCAAAAACTACTTTTGCGTCTTTTTCTTCGCCCAGTAATTCAACGTCAACGTAACGTCCTTCTTCTACTTGGTATTGTTTACCGCCTGTTTCGACTATTGCGTACATATGTACTTCCTTTCTTTTTTGAGGAATCGTAGGGGGTAAAATAAATCTTTTGATTTATATTTGAGCCGTTTATCTTTTCTCCGCAAATACTCGCATTTCCCTGCCATTCGGCATTTTAACGAAATTTGCATTCGGCTCTTCCGCCCGTTTAGACACGATTAACCTATCTGATACTATTTATATTAGTTATTTAAACACAAGCATGCAAATAGTGTCAAGACGTCAGGTTTAAATTTGTTTACAATCGATTTAAGAATAATTTGGAAAATAATTTATTATAATTTTACGCAGCTGTCACCCGCCCCCAACCCTGTCTTGGATTTGCTCCACGCTCACAGAGCTTCACCTTCAAGCCTCACGACTTAGCCGGTTTAGTCTGTTCGCTATCCGGACTACCGTCCGTCCGCAAATCCGCTCCCTCATAAGGGAGGAGCTTTGCACACGCCAAACATACAACACTCCTTTCATTGAGGGAAGGAGCCTTGCATACGCTATAATGTTGCCAAAATCATCAAAGCATTGGGCTTAAACTTTGAAAAATTTAGCCGCTTGCCGGATAAAGAACTGCCCGAAATTTTATGAATTTTGATAAATAATTAATGTCAGCCAAGCATTGCGACATTTGTTTTGCCGAATTTTGCCGACATATCATCAATATGATGAATTAAATATACGTAAGGTTCCAAATCCTTTTCGTTTAAGTCAACAATTGCACCCCATTCCGCACGTCCGTGATGTGCGGCAATCATTTTGGCAACGCGTTTAAAACCTGCGGTCATACAAATCGAAAATCCGTATTGCGAATGAGAAATCCATTCCTTTCTGAAATTTTCGTCATAATCTATAAGTCCTGACTCCGTATTAACGGTATATTCAAAAATTTTGCCTATATCATGAAGCAAACAAGCCGCAAATACTTCGTCCTGCCGAACTCTTTGAAAGAAGATTTCCATGTTTTTTTCAGCGTATTTAAGACACTCAAGCGTATGAACCATAAGACCGCCGATATAATTATGATGCATAAGTTTGGCTGCCGGACTGATAAGGATTTTTTCTTTGTTGTCTGCATAGATTTTCTCTACAAAATTTCTTAAGTTTTCATCTTTTATTTTACCGGCATATCCTATAAGCTCGGAATATGTTTTTTCCTGTTCTTCTTTATCTATACCTGTTTTTGCCTCTTTAATCAATTCAAGAGAAGAAATAAGACAATTATTATATCTTTCATTAAATGAACCTGATACAATTTTCAGGAGATTTCCGCATCTGAAAAGTTTCATATCCATTCTGTTAAGAGCTTCTTCCCAGAGAATGCAGTTCAACAGTTCACCGCTATCAGGGTCTTTTAGCTGCAATTTCCCCATTTTTGTACCTGATTTTGTATCTCCGATTGAAAAAGTTACTACTTCATAAATAATGTCTGTGCTGAACATTTAATATTTCTCCTGCTTATTGTTCAATTATAACACATAATCTAAATACTAAAAAAGATGAATTGAATTCTCAATTCATCCGCTCCGTAATTTTAAGGAAAACAGTTTATTTGTTTTTGTTATCCTTATCGATTTTGTCAAGTACATTACCCAGCATACCGCCGGCAGTACCTGATGCAGCTGCATACATTCCAAATGCAAGCGGTGTTGCCAGACCGCCTGACAGTAAAGAAATTGCCCCTAAAGCTGCTATGCCGGCCAGAGCACCTACTCCCGCACCTTTTATGGTTTTGTTCTTAAAAGATACAGTGTCTGCCTTCGGCTCATCAGAATGAAGGGGAACGACATGCCTGCATTGAGGTTTTCCGGTTTTTACGGATGGTTTGACCATTTCGCCATTTCGGATAGCACAAATTTTCATAGCTTTATCCTCTCACTTTTAACACACGCATGCACATTACATCAAAAATCAAATTTTGTCAAGTGTTCTGTTAGATTTTTTTACATATTGCTCAAACGGATAATCGGTATGGGCTAAGTGAAAGAGCGTAAATAAAGCCGGAAAATATCCGGCTTTATTCTTCATCTATGTATGTCCTGAATTTTTCCACTTTGTCCGCCTGTCTTAATTTTTGTAATGCGATATTTTCAAGCTGCCTTATTCTTTCTTTGGAAAATCCCAGAGCATTTCCGATTTGTTCCAAAGTTTTAGGATCATTATTATCAATACCGAATCGTCTCTTTATAATTTCTTGTTCGCGTTTGTCGAGAATTTTCAATAAACGGTTAATATCATTATATCTCAGAATGTTTTGAACATTGTTTTCCGGAGAAGAATATGAAGTGTCTTCTATGTAATCCTGAATGCATAAATCATCTGTTACATAAGTATCAAGACTGACCGGTTCTTTTTTTAATGCGCTTTTTACTTCGCTGATTTTTTTTGAATCCAGACCTGAAAGTTTGGAAATTGTTTCGTCATCCAATTCCAAATTTTCGTCACCCGCTGCTGCAGAGCAGGCTTTTTTGTACTTTCTGATTTTTTCCAGCATATGCACGGGAATTCTTATTGTTCTTGAATGATTTGAAATCGCTCTGATAATTGTTTGTTTAATCCACCAGGTTGCATAAGTTGAAAATTTGAAATTCTTTTTATAATCAAATTTTTCGGCGGCTTTTATTAGCCCTAAGGAACCTTCCTGAACCAGGTCCATAAACAAAACTCCCTGACCGATATACTTTTTGGCAATACTTACCACAAGTCTTAAATTCGCTTGAACCAACTGTTTTTTTGCCTCTTCTTTTTCTTTTGGCGTACCTTCCTGAATTTTTCTTCCGAGTGCAACTTCTTCTGTCTTGGAAAGCATTTTTTTTCTTCCGATTTCTTTAAGATACATTTGCAAAATATCATCATTATTGACAATTGTACTGAAAGTTCGCGGTAATTCCGCTTCAGTTTCGCTCATATCAATAAATTCCGTTCTGTTATTTATAGCTCTTGACATAGTTAAAATCTCCTCCATCTATTCTCTAAAAATAAAGACGAAAAAAATAAAAAAAAGTTCCAGAGTATTTTTTATAACCTTGTCAGCCCGGATAGCGAACAGACGGAACCGGCTAGGCCGTAAGGCTTAAAGGTGAAGCTTTGTACCGCACTCCTTCCCTTGAGGGAGCGGATTTGCGGACGGACGTGAGTCCGGATAGCGAACAGACTGAACCGGCAAAGCCGTAAGGCTTAAAGGTGAAGCT
>CALUPN010000040.1 GCA_944322625.1 Candidatus Gastranaerophilales bacterium
AGCTATTTTCGCCCTCAGAATGACGAAATATTAGGAAGTATATCTGCGAGCAGGTTTACATTTACCCCCAAGATGACAGCAGGTTGGGAGGAGTATCTATGGGCAGATTTACATTTACCCCCAAGATGACGGCAGGTTGGGAGGAGTATCTGTGGGCAGGTTTACATTTACCCCCAAGATGACAGCAGGTTGGGAGGAGTATCTGCGAGCAGGTTTACATTTACCCCTTTTCTAACGGAATCAAATCGCATTTTCCGCTAAAAATTCCGTAAAATCCCGCACCTGATATTTCCCGAAAGAATAAAAGCTGAGCGCTGCTTCACAGCCCAAGCAGGACGTAAGTACGGTTTTACAGCCGGATTTTCTGATATTTTCATACTTACGTTTAAAAATCTTTGACATAATTTTATACTCCCTGAGTTTAGAAATCCCGTTCAGGCCGCAGCATTCATCAAAACCTTCCATTTCTGTATATTCAAGATTATCCGTATTCTCCAAAATCAGTTTGATATCATCATAATTATCAATATTACAGGGTTTATGAAACGTTACTTTTGTTTTTTTCTTTAGTTTTAATTTAAGGTTATTTTCTCTTAAATATTCAAAAATATTTTTGACATTAATATCGGAAGAAAAAGACTTAATTGTCTTTTCGCAGCTTGCACAGGTTGTAACAACATCTGTTATGCCGTATTTTTGCATTATTTCAAGATAACTCTTTTTATACTCATCAAAATTATCCGAATCCCCTCTTACGTAAAAAGGTATTCCGCAGCATTTAAAATCCGGCGTAATAACTTCTATGCCGCAGGAATTAAGAATTTTAACAACAGCTCTGTTTCCTTTTATTTTACCCGAGCAGCCGCCAAAATATATCACTTTCTTCTCAAATTTTTTGCTCTGCATATTATGCGAAAAAAGTCTTAAAAAACTTACTGCAGCCTGAAAGAAAAAAATTTTTTGCACAAAAGATATTATTTTTTCAAAAAAATGGGATTTAAAATACTCAGCCTTAGCAGACGCTATAATATCAACCACATCGATATCACTCGGGCAGAATTTAGAGCAGGCGCCGCATTTCAGGCACAAATCCAAATAGCGGTTTAAATTCTTTGACATTTTTAAATCACCTTTTATAACGCCTTTGAGCATAATAAAAAGTCCGCGCGATACCGTACAATCATTTCCCGTAATTTTGTATACTGGACAAACAGACTGACACAGTCCGCATTTTGAACAGGAATGGATTTCTTCTTTATACTCCGCTAAGTGTTTCATAATTAATATTTTAAAGCAAATAATTTTTGTAGTAAAATAGGGGTAGGAGTAAAGGAACCGGGTAAATAAATAGCTGAAAAAGATTAGATGATAAAAGGAGTGTGAAAAAATGACAGCATTGGTTCAACAATCACAAATGGAAAAAGACAGGGTTTGTGCTGTAAATACGATTGATTCCGAAATTGATACAATTAACAGGCTTAAAAAATCACTCAAACCCGAAAGTCTTACCGGAGCCCTTGATTATATGCAGAATTCCAAAGGCAGGATTATAATTACCGGTATGGGTAAATCAGGCCATATCGGGAAAAAGATTGCGGCTTCTCTTGCTTCCACAGGCACTCCTTCGTTTTTTGTACATCCTGCAGAAGCAAGCCACGGTGATTTGGGTATGATAACGGAAGATGATGTTGTAATTGCAATCTCTAACAGCGGCGAATCAAGAGAGCTTGTTGATATCTTGAATTATTGCAAGCGTTTTGGAATAAAACTTATTGCAATTACTAAAAATCCGGAAAGTTCCTTAGGTAAAGCCGGAGATGTCGTTCTTGAGCTCCCGAATAACGGCGAAGCCTGCCCTCTGGGGCTTGCTCCGACAAATTCAACCACCGCAACACTTGTTCTGGGGGATATTTTAACTGTCGGTATGATAGAGAGAAACGGCTTCTCTAAAGAAGATTTCAACGCACGTCATCCGGGCGGAAAACTCGGTTCAATCCTTAAACGCGTTTCCGATTTGATGCATACAGGTCAGGAAATGCCTATTTTGGATGAAAATTCAAATATGCAGGCAGTTCTTTTGGAAATGACATCAAAACGTTTAGGATGTGTCGGATTTATTAATCTTAAAGGCGAGCTTACGGGAATATTAACTGACGGCGATTTGAGAAGATGTCTTTCTGCAAAAATTCTTGAAGAAAAAGCCGTTGATTTAATGACAAGAAATCCGAAAACAATTTCTCCAAACGCAATGACAGCAGAAGCTTTAAGATTAATGCATGATAAAAAGATTACAAACCTGTTTGTAGTTGACAACAACAGACCTGTAGGCGTTATCCATATTCACGATTTGCTTAATAACGGAGTGGCTTAAAAGATGAGATTAGAAACGCAAAAGAAATTTGCGGCCGGTTTATCTATAACTTCAAATACGCTTATTATTATAACGAAGATTATTGCCGGCATGATTTCAGGAAGCATCAGTATTATATCGGAAGCTATTCACTCTTTTTCCGACTTTCTGGCTTCTATCCTGACATTCTTTGCCGTAACCCGTTCTGCCGAGCCTGCGGATAAAGAACATCCGTTCGGACACGGCAAATATGAAGATATGTCCGGATTTATAGAAGGCGGATTGATTATATTTGCAGGGCTTTATATTATATACGAATCATCTTCCAAGCTTATTTCAGGCTATACAATGGAAGCAGAGTCAATGCTAGGAATTTATGTTATGGCATTTGCTGTTCTCGCGAATTTCCTTGTAAGCCGCTATCTTTTTTATGTTGCAAAGAAATCCGACTCCGTATCCTTAAGAGCTGATGCCGAACATTTGCAGACGGATATTTTCTCTTCTCTGGGTGTTTTAGCAGGGTTAGTCTTGATTAAACTTACGGGATATACAATTCTTGACCCGATAATTGCAATTATAGTAGCTGCGATTATTTTAAAAGCCGGTTTTTCAATCTCAAAAGAAACGCTTAATAATCTTCTGGACGGTTCAATTTCTACGGAAGATATAGAAAAAATTGAAACAGTTTTAAAGAATAATACCGTAATCAAAGGCTACAAGAATATCAAAGGGCGTAAATCCGGCCAATATAAGGAAATCGAACTGACTATTTTATTTAATCCGGATATGAAAATAAGCTGCTGCCATAATATCTGTGACCAGATAGAAAACGATATTAAGTCTGCGCTCGGAAACGTAACAACTACAATACATGCAGAGCCAATGTAACATATTGTATCTTTGACACTTGTAATTTTTAAAAAATAGTTTAAACTGATAGTAGAGGTTCGTTTATGAGTTCCATATCAGCAATAAATACATCGGCTTACCCCGGCCTTGCAGAGAGCGTTACACCGCCGCAGGTCAGTACGCAGCAAGATAATTCCGCTTTGCAGACAGCATCAATCCAGCCTGAAAGTCAGGTCTCAAATGTAGATTTGAGCAATTATTACTCGGAAGTTATGCCGGGCGATTTACTGCAGAGTGTTTCTGAGAATGTCGTTCAAGCTGCGCACGATTTGGATAATGCTATGGCGACAGCTCTCCAAAACGGTTATTCGGTCCAGGATGCCGTTAATATTCAGCTTGCAAAGACCGCTTATGAGGCAAATGCAAGAGTGGCTAAAACTACGTTTGAACTTGCCGTTTAATGAAGAAGCAGATACATTTCATTATAAAACCTGAGTATAAAAATTATAATCAGGATAAGAAGGATTAGCATAAATCCCTGCGGAGATTTCCAGTCAAAATGTACGTGTACACCTTGAACGCGCTCTTTATACGTGTCAATAAAGTGGATGAGATAAAAAATGTTGAATAAAACAACATACCACGGATTAATATTTATGCCGGCATCATATGTTTTTTCCGTATATTTTTGTATAATCCGGAGCACTCTATAGGTAAATGCTATATAGATAATGCATTGCAAAGCGGCAAATGTTATTAAATACGCAGGATGTTTATAGAAAAAGAATAAATAAAAACCGCCGTTAATTGCAAGCAAAAGAAACAGCCATTGGACTTTAAACAAATCCCTCATGCCGGATGCTAATCTGTTAATAGCTTTTGCGTTAATAAAAAACCAAATTGTAGAAAAGAAGCCGAGAGTTAAAATATCAATAGCGATAAAAGGGCTTAATTCTGTAAATTTTATCCCGGGAAGTTCAGGCTCTTTAAATAAAGCCCCGCATTTTTCGCATCTTAAAGCATCGCTTGATATAATATTCCCACAAAACGGACAATTTAACTCTTCTGCCATTACAACCCTCTCTAACTATCTCATTTTATCATACTATATAATCTTTGCGCAATAGTCAGCTATCGGACATGCAGCACAATTTGGTTTAATTGGTTTGCACACATTCTGCCCGTGGGTTACAAGAAGAGTATTTATATCTATCCAATATTTTACGGGGAGTTTTTCCCTGAGCGCAAATTCTGTTTCTTCCGGATTTTTGGTTTTAATATAGCCGAGCCGGTTAAAAATTCTATGAACGTGGACATCAACACAGATTGCAGGTTTATTAAACCCTCTTGATAATACAAGGTTGGCGGTTTTTCTTCCGACTCCGTTAAATTTTACCAAATCTTCTATCTCATCCGGAACCTTACCGCCTAAATCTTCATCAATTATTTTTGATAATTCAATAATCTGCCTTGCCTTGTTTTCATAAAACCCGACCGGATAAATCGCTTCTGCAAGCTCTTTTACCCCTACTTTCTTCATTTCTTTGGGAGTCTTAGCAAGTTTGAGCATTCTTAATGTCGCCGGATAAGTTGTCTTATCATTGGTTCTCAGGCTCAAAATGCAGGCAATTAAAACAAGATACGGGTCATTAAAGCTGTCCATAAGATGCACAAAATCGCTCATCGGCTGTTTCGCGTCTTTTAACTTTTGAACAATTATATCAATTTGCTTGTCCTGCATTTCATATTCCGTTTCTTTTTACTCTCATTCTACTATAAAAAAACACTGCTTACATTGTCTGAGAGCTCTTTGTATGTTATAATTTTTCTGTCTTTAGGGAGCGTTATTATGCATTTAAAACCTGATAAAATAATAGTTCGCGGCGCAAGAGTTCATAATTTAAAAAATATTGATGTTGATATTCCTCTTAATAAAATAGTCGGCATTGCAGGCATCTCCGGCTCCGGAAAATCCTCTCTCGCGCTCGGAGTTTTATATGCGGAGGGTTCAAGGCGCTATTTAGAAGCACTTTCTACTTACACAAGGCGCAGAATGACACAGGCCGCAAAAGCACAGGTAGATGAAATTCTCTATGTTCCGGCAGCTCTTGCTCTTCATCAAAGACCCGGTATACCGGGTATCAGAAGCACTTTCGGAACGGGAACGGAATTATTAAACAGCATAAGACTTATGTTTTCACGTCTTGCAAATCACCGCTGCCCTAACGGGCACTATTTGGAACCGGACCTTGCGGTTGCTGCAGAAAAAGAACTTGTCTGTCCGGTATGCGGAGAGCACTTTTATGCCCCGGGAGCAGAAGAACTTGCTTTTAACAGTCAAGGAGCCTGCGAACGATGCGGCGGAGTCGGAACAGTGAGAACGGTAGATGAAACAACGCTTGTACCGGATGAATCACTGACTATTGATGAAGGCGCAGTTCTTCCCTGGAACTCTCTCATGTGGTCACTTATGACTGATGTTTGCAGAGAAATGGGGGTAAGAACAAATATCCCTTTTCGAGAACTTACTCAAAAAGAAAGAGAAATCGTTTTTCACGGTCCTGCAGAAAAGAAACATATTTTTTACAAAGCAAAGAACACCAATCAGGCAGGAGAAATTGATTTTACTTATTATAACGCTGTTTATACAGTAGAAAATGCTTTAAAAAAAGTAAAAGACGAATCAGGAATGAAACGTGTAGAAAAATTTTTAAAAGAAGAAACTTGCCCTGTCTGCCGCGGCACAAGACTTTCAGAAAAAGCACGTGCTCCGAAGCTTCAAGGAATGTCACTTGACGAAGTCTGTCAAATGACACTTGCAGAGCTTATTGATTGGGTGAATAAAGTTCCGGCATCACTTCCCGAAAAAATGCGCCCTATGGCAGAAGCTATATGCGAATCTTTCCATACTTCCGCACGCAGGCTTATGGATTTAGGGCTCGGGTATTTAACATTAGACAGAGCTTCTTCTACTCTTTCTACAGGAGAAAGACAGAGAATGCAGCTCGCACGCTCCGTAAGAAACCGCACCACGGGCGTTCTTTATGTACTTGACGAACCGTCAATAGGACTTCATCCGGCAAATATAAAAGGTTTGAATGATGTAATGCACGATCTTATCTCGGACGGGAATTCCGTAATACTGGTTGATCATGATGTTCAAATATTATCTGAAGCAGACCGGATTATTGAAATGGGACCAGACTCAGGTATTGATGGCGGAAAAATTCTTGCTCAAGGTTCCATTCCGGAAATAATTAAAAATCCGAACTCTAAAATAGGCCCCTTTTTATCCGGGGCAGACAATACACTTATAAGACCCCGAATAGCTAAAAAACAAATGTTTGAGGGCGGAACCGTTAGTCTCTCCACCTCCGCCATTCACACGGTAAAGCCTCTTAACGTAAACTTTCCCAAAGGACGTTTAACCGTTGTAACTGGCGTCTCCGGCTCCGGCAAAACAACATTAATACTGGAAAGTTTAATCCCTGCACTTGAAAACCTTATTGCCGGAAAAAAACCGCCTGAACATGTAAAAAGTATTAAGGCAGAGGGAATTAAACATATAAAACTTATAGATGCGACACCTATAGGTATTAATGTACGTTCAACCGTTGCAACTTATGCAAATGTTCATGATGAATTGAGGAAGATATTCGGACGCACAGCGGATGCTAAAAAAGCCGGTTACAAAGCCGGAGATTTTTCCTATAATACCGGTAATCTAAGATGCCCGAACTGCGACGGAACAGGAAGTATCAGCCTCGATGTCCAATTTTTGCCTGACGTAGATATTCCTTGCCCTGACTGTAAAGGTGCAAGATATTCAAAAGCGGCCGAAAAAATTAAGTATATTTCAAAATCCGGTGAAAGATTTTCGCTCCCTGAAATCATGGCAATGGATATAAATCATGCTCTTACTGCCTGTAAAGATTTAAATACCGTAAAACAGCGGCTGCAAATATTGAAAGATCTGGGTTTGGGATATTTAACCCTCGGGGAAGCAACCCCCAGTCTTTCCGGAGGAGAAGCTCAGCGGTTAAAATTAGCCTCAGAAATGGGAAAGCGCCAGGAAGATACCATTTTTGTTTTTGATGAACCGACAATAGGACTCCATCCGCTTGATGTAAAATCCTTGCTCGGAGTTTTTCAAAAACTTATAGAAAACAATGCAACGGTTATTGTTATAGAACACGATTTAGATGTAATAAGAAATGCTGATTACATTATTGATATGGGCCCCGGCGGGGGGAATGACGGCGGAAAAATAGTAGCGGCAGGGACTCCGGAAGAAATTGCAGAAAATAAAAACAGCATTACCGGTAAATTTTTGAAAAGTTTTTATCAATAAAAATCCGCAGTTTTTGTATAAAGGTTGCGATAGCTTATTACCTCTGTTATCATGGAGATATAAACGGAAGCAGCTATGTCAAAAAAGAAGCGTATTATATCGCACATTACCCCGCAAAATTATCTGAAATATTATTATGATATTCCCTATGAGGGAAAAACTTCTGCCGGGAAACCTTTGAGAAAACTAAAGGATATTACCTGCCCTTATCGCGGTATAAAAATTATTCCTACAGAAAACATTAAAGGATTTGAGAAAAATCTGGCAAAATGTAAAACGGCAAAAGACGGAGTTGAGCTACTCGAACATTACAAAGAAAATATGCTTCCGGCAGAAAAAGCTATTTATGCCATTTTTAAAGATTTTGCACAGATTAACCCTAATGATAACCTCCAAAACTGTCTGCAAATGATAAAATCCAATTGTCTCACCAGGTTAAAACTTGAAGAAATGGAAGTTTTAGATGATGTCGACAGACTTACAAAAAAACTATCGCCCCAATCAGCGTTAAAAATAAGAAGTAAAACTACAAAATGCCGTCAAATAATTCTTAGCAGCTCTACGCATGACACATTTAAACGTAAAACTTTTTTAAAATCTCTTGAAGAAATTATTCCCAAAGAAAACGAAAGAGAAATTTTAAACGAAATAAGGAACAAAGCACTTTTTCTTCCGACCTCCGAAAGCAGCCGCAACGCTTTTATCGTTAAATACTCTAAACGCAGCCAGACAGAAATTATAAGGCGTATCTTCATTGCATCTACAGGTTCAATTGAACATGTAACCCCGGCTTCCGAAGGCGGGTTAAATACTATAGGGAATTTTCTTTTAACTACTGCAAGCGGCAACCGCTACCGGGAAAATATGCCTCTGGTTGAGTACATTAAACGACATCCCAAAATCCCCGTTTATATGCAAATGTACATTGATGATATAATACGTGAAATTCATAACGGTAACTTACAAGGCAATGAAACATACCCTTACAAAATAAAGAAAAAACTCTATGAAGAATCTCAAGGCAGAATTATGTTAAGTCTCGGTTTATATAAATATTCCGAAGAAGAAGCTGCGCAGGCTGTTGAAAGTTATGAACACAGGTGGGAAAATTATAAATAAATCCAAATAATTAATATAAAAGGGAATTTTGATAATACTATCAAAATTCCCTTTTGACTGTTTTGTTTTCAAAGTTTGTTTAACCTACGCTACGACAGATTTAAGCCGGTTGATTAACTTTGAACTTCAGCTTTCGAACCTTCTTTTTTCTCAAAAACGATTTTATCATCCTGAAGTTTTAAAAGAATTGTATCTCCGGGCTGATAAGCATTCGTTAAGATTTCTTCCGCAAGCTGGTCTTCTATCTTCTTTTGGATTAATCTTCTCAAAGGTCTTGCGCCATAAGCTTCGCTATAGCCGTCTTTTGCAAGATAATCCTTAACTTCATCCGTCACTTCGATTGACAATTCGCGTTCAGAAAGACGTTTGAACAGGTCTTTCATCATCAAATCAACAATTTCTCTGATTTCTTCCTTGCTTAGGTGAGAGAATACGATAATATCGTCGATACGGTTAAGGAACTCCGGTCTGAATGCCTTTTTAAGTTCTTCATTAACAGTTTCTTTGAGTTTTTCGTACTTATCTTTCTTCGCATCATCCGCAGCAGAGAAGCCTAAACGGCCTTGAGTTGTAATCATGCTTGCGCCGACATTTGAAGTCATAATAATTACCGTGTTTTTGAAATTAATATGACGTCCTTTTGCGTCAGTCAAGCGCCCGTCGTCAAGGATTTGGAGCATGATATTAAATACATCGGGATGAGCCTTTTCGATTTCATCAAAAAGAATAACTGAATAAGGCTTTTTCCTTACAAGTTCAGATAAATGTCCGCCGTCATCATATCCGACATACCCCGGAGGCGAACCGATAAGTTTTGCAGTAGAATGTTTTTCCATAAATTCTGACATATCTACTCTTATCATATTATCTTCACTTCCGAAAATTGCTTCTGCTAAAGCTTTTGCAAGTTCTGTTTTACCGACACCGGTAGGTCCGCAGAATATGAAACTTCCTATCGGCCTGTTAGGTGATTTTAAACCGACTCTTGCACGTCTTATTGCTTTAGAAATAGCGGTAACCGCATCGCTCTGTCCGATAACTCTGTTATGAAGAGTTTCTTCAAGTTTTAATAATCTTTCAGACTCGCCTTCGGTTAGTTTTGTTACAGGAACACCGGTCATAGTTGCAACAACTTCTGCAACATCTTCTTCTGTTACAGTCGGTTTATTTGCGTCATTCTGGCGTCTCCATTCTTCTGAAACCTCGCGAATTCTATCTTTCATATTAGCTTCATCATCACGGAGTGCAGAAGCGCGCTCAAATTCCTGATTTCTGATTGCGTCCTCTTTTTCTCTTATGATTTCTTTGAGTTCTTTTTCAAGCTCTTTACCTTCCGGAGAAAGCGTACAGACTTTTAATCTGACTTTTGAGCTGGCTTCATCAATTACGTCAATCGCTTTATCAGGTAAAAATCTGTCGTTTATATATTTACTTGATAATTTTGTAGCCGCAACGATTGCATCGTCAGAAATTATTAAGTTATGATGCTCTTCATATTTAGGCTTAAGCCCTCTGATAATCTCAATTGTTTCATCAATAGAAGGCTCTTCAATAATTACCGGCTGAAATCTTCTTTCAAGAGCAGAGTCTTTTTCAATATATTTCCTGTACTCATCTGATGTTGTAGCCCCGATAACCTGAATTTCGCCTCTTGAAAGAGCAGGTTTTAGGATATTTGCCGCATCAATTGCGCCTTCTGCGGCACCTGCCCCGATAAGAGTATGCATTTCATCGATTACAAGAATTACATTACCTGCCTGACGGATTTCGTCCATAATCTTTTTTAAACGTTCTTCAAATTCACCGCGGTATTTAGTACCTGCAATCAAAAGCCCCATATCAAGCTGGATAATTTTTTTATTCTCTAAGATATCAGGAACTTCATTATTAACAATCCTGATAGCAAGTCCTTCCGCTACAGCCGTTTTACCGACCCCCGGTTCACCTAAAAGAACAGGGTTGTTTTTAGTTCTTCTTGCAAGAATTTGAATAACACGTTCAATTTCTTTTTCTCTTCCGACAACGGGATCAAGTCTCTGTTCGGAAGCAGCTAATGTTAAATCCGTGCCGAATTCATCAAGACTCGGAGTTTTCACTTTGCTCGCCTGAGAACTTGAAGATGAAGAAGGACCACCTACGCCGGAAGCTGCCGTTTGTGGCTTTGAGTCTCCGAGCATTTTAACAACATTACTTCTTACTTTATTTAAATCAACTCCGAGATTTTCCAGCACCCTTGCGGCAACGCCTTCGCCTTCTCTTATTAAACCTAATAACAGATGTTCTGTTCCGATATAATTGTGACCGAGCTGTCTTGCCTCATCCCAAGATAATTCAAGAACTCTCTTTGCTCTTGGAGTAAACGGGATTTCAACGGCAACAAAACCCGAGCCGCGTCCAATGATTTTTTCAACTTCAACCCTTGCATCTTTAAGATTAACCCCCATAGACTTAAGGGTTTTAGCGGCAATCCCCGTTCCTTCGCCGATTAAACCGAGCAGTATCTGCTCTGTTCCGACAAAGTTATGCCCAAGTCTCCTTGCCTCCTCTTGAGCAAGCATTATAACCTTTATAGCCTTCTCTGTAAAACGTTCGAACATTTATAAAATACCTCTTCTTATATAAGTATATATTACAAAAAATTTACATTATTTTCAAGAGGGCGGGGGTAAATATATTTTGTGGTAAATATATTTTTGCAACGTACGTTTTACTGCTGTGCATTCCGATAATACAAGTGTTTTATTGTTTAAATATATTATGCTTATCACTATGCATAAGTCCCGCTACAGCTCCAACAGCACCGACTATTCCTGCCATTGTTGCAGCACCTGCCAGAACCCCTAAACCCGGCGCAAACAATAAACCGACGAATGCACCGCCTAAAGCATAGAGAGAACCCGCACGAGCAGCATTTTTTAATCCTTTAAAAGAAACACTGTCAGCCGATTTTTCTGTTACCGGCTGAGTTTCCGATTTTTGGTACTGTTTTGTACTTTTAAGATGCATTTTTGAATAAGACAAATTTACTGCATTAACTTTCATAATAAACTCCTTTTAAATTCCCCCATTTTGCATCGCTGCATTTTTTTGCATGATACAACAACCCCGCACCTATTTCAATAGCCGACATAAATAAAATTAAGTTTTGTCGATTGGACATACCTGCACAATGACAACTTATAATATATTCAGCACCTATATTACTTTATATTCGGAAAAGCATAAATTACGCCTTCATTACTACGCCAGCGTAAATATCCAGTCTTTGGAGACTGATCAATATCCACAACTGATACAAGAGCCCAGTTTCCGCGAATCGCTGTCAGCCGGATTTGTTTCACGTAGCGTAATTTCCCGACATTTTGTGACAAATCCTCACTCTTTGCATGCAGCACTTCAATCTCGTCAGGCGCATCTTTCAAAAGCCTTAATCCGTATTTGCGCCCGTACATATTATAAAAACTCAGCCAAGGCAAAAATTGAAATCTGTCTTGCGTTTGAACCCAGCCCTTTGCACCGGTTTGTTTATTATAAATAACCTCAACCCAGCCTTCATCTCCGATATCAGAAACATAAAGGAATCCCAGCTTTTTATCATTTAAAAGAAGCGCAAAAACGCTGTCAGGCATTGTTTCCGGTTTATATGAAAAATCAAATTTCTTTATAACTGCAGAATTAGCTTCCGGATGAGAAAAAATTGTAATACTGTCTCCCGTTTGATACATTCCAATAGCATCTCCCGGGATAGAATCCATATAAAACGGCATTACATCAGCTATTGCAGGAAGCATAAACAACATGCATACAATTATTAAAAATTTTTTCATAAAAGCCCTTTCAAAAGATTTTTATAAAATTGCTGCGGTTAGTTAAACCGCAACAATCTTATATTATTATTTTTTCAAATCATTTTCAATTTTTAATAAAATCTCATCCAATTTCGAAAAATCTTTAATGCCACCCTGCGCAAAATTCGGACGTCCCCCGCCGTTGGCACCGGTTGCTCGGGCGATTTCACCAACAAGCTTTCCCGCATTTATTCCTTTTTTAACAAAACCTTCGGTTACTTTTGCAACAACCGTTCTTTCATTTGCCAGAACAATTACACTTTCTCCGAGCTTATTTGCAAGAAACTCAATTCCTGCTTTTACGGCATCTGAATCAAAGTTTTCGATTTTTAATATGAACAGTTTCCCGCCTTCGATTTCCTGCGCCTTAGAAACAAACGTTGCAAATTTACTTCTTGCCATATCAGCTTTTGTCTGCTCAAGCTCTTTTAAAAGTGCTTTATTTTCATCCGCAAGTTTATCTATACGTTCAATAACTTCATCTGTATGGACTTTAAAACGCGTTTCCAAAATATCAGAAATTTCAGCTTTTCTATTCAAATAATCAATTGCAGCTTTTGATACAACCGTCTCAATTCTTCTTGTACCGGCTGAAATCGCTCCTTCCGATACAATTTTCACAACTCTTAAGTCACCGGTGTTTCTCGCGTGGGTTCCGGCGCAGAATTCCATAGAAACAGCTTTAGTATTCCGGCAATTACAATTCTCACCGCAACTACATTTACCCCCTATAGACACTACACGTACTTCATCTTCATATTTTTCACCAAAGAGAGCCGTTGCACCCGTCAGTTTTGCCTCTTCTATTCCCATAACTTCCGTATAAACCGGAAGTTTCTCTGCAATCCATTCGTTCATAATATTTTCCGTTTTTTGGATTTCTTCAGGAGTCATCGCACGAGAGAATGTAAAATCAAATCTCATACGATTTTCTTCTACCTGGGAACCCGCCTGATGAACTTCATCCCCCAGCACTTTAATTAAAGCTGCCTGCAAAAGGTGAGCAGAAGTATGATGCACTCTGATTTCCTCACGTCGGGCCAAATCTATTTGCGCTATAACTTCATCTCCGATATTAATTTCACCGTTTACAATTTGGCACCTGTGTACATACAGATGATTTACTTTGAACGTTGTTAAAACATCCAGCTTTAAACTGTCATTAAATACAATTCCGCTGTCACCTGTCTGTCCTCCGCATTCTGCGTAAAACGGGGTCTTGTCGAGAACTACATCAACAAAACCTTCGCCTTCTATTGTCGCAAGAATTTTTGCTTTGCATTCGTTTTCGTCATAGCCGACAAAATCAGTAGAACCAACCTCATCTTCCACTTTTGCATACTTAATATCACCGGTTACGGAAATCTTTGCGGCTGCGGCTTTTGCACGGTCTTTTTGTTCCCGCATCGCGGCTTTAAACCCTTCTTCATCAATATTCAAGCCGTTTTCAGCAGCGATTTCTTTTGTTAATTCAAACGGGAAACCATACGTATCATAAAGTTTAAACGCGCTTTCACCATCAATATCTTTCTTTGCCGTAATAAACTCATCCAGCATTTTATAACCTCTGTCGAGAGTTTTTGCAAATCTTTCTTCTTCCTTCCTGATTACATCAATAACCTTTGTTTTGTTCTTAATAAGTTCAGGATAAGCCTCACCGTACATATCAACAACCGTGTCAACAAGCTTATACAAGAACGGTAAATCCATACCCAAGATTTTGCCGTGGCGGAGCGCCCGTCTTAAAATCATTCTAAGAACGTAGCTTCTGCCTTCATTTCCCGGAATTACACCGTCTGAAATAAGGAAAGTTACACATCTTGCATGGTCCGTAATTATCCTTAAAGAAATATCGGTTTTTTCAGATTTTTTGTAAGGAACACCGCTCATTTGAGAAACTTTATCCAGAATAGTCTTAAGAAGATCTGTTTCAAAGGTTGAAGCTACCCCCTGACAAACCATTGTTATACGTTCTAACCCCATGCCGGTATCAACATTTTTCTTCTCTAACGGTGATTGATTACCTTCTTCATCTTGATAGAGTTCCGTAAATACAAGATTCCAAATCTCAACCCACCTGTCACATTCACAGGTATCAATCCCGCAATTATCAGAACATTTATATTGTTCACCTAAATCATAATGGATTTCCGAACAAGGTCCGCAAGAGCCTGATGCACCCGGAGGGCCCCAAAAGTTATCTTTTTTGCCTTTTCTTTTTATTCTGTCAGCCGGAACCCCGATACTTCTCCAGATGTCGTAAGCTTCGTCATCCGTTTCAAAAATCGTAATCCAGAGCCTGTCCTTATCCAGTTTAAGGACTTCGGTTACAAATTCCCACGCCCAAGGAATAACTTCTTTTTTATAATAATCACCGAAAGAAAAGTTTCCGAGCATCTCGAAGAAAGTATGATGCCTTGGAGTTCTCCCGACGTTTTCGATATCAGAATCTTTACCGCCCGCTCTTGCACATTTCTGGCAGGAAGTTGCTCTTGCCGGTTCATACGGGCACTTTTGAATACCTAAAAATATCGGCAGAAACTGCAACATACCCGCAGTCGTTAATAAAACGGTCGGATTATCGGGTACAAGACTTGAACTCTCCACAATCGTATGTTGATGTTTATCTTTAAAATAGTCTAAATATAACTTTCTGATTTCATTTCCGGTTAGCATAACTTAATCCCTTCAATTTTTTGTACAGCTTACTCTGTACTTCTACACAACTAATTATATCGTAAAAGAAAAGATAATGTTAATCAAATGTTTTTTAGCAATTCAGTCCGGTTATAATATTTTCAAACTTCATACTTCTTGAAGCTTTTAAAAACAAGATTGTTTTACGCTCTATGTTTTTCTTTATATAATTAACCCCTTGCTCTGTTGTATCAAAATGAACTGCTTTACAGTTCCTGATTTCATCCGTTATATATTTTGATAAACTTCCTACAGATATAATAAAAGCTTTTTTGTCCAACTGCGGATGGTTGTTTATATATTTGCCCAGCTCTTTATGGTACAAAATTTCTTGCTCTCCGAGTTCGCCCATATCACCGAGAATTACGGCATAATTTCTATACAAAGCAAAAATTGTATCGACAAATGCCCTCATTGACTCAGGATTCGCATTATAGCTGTCGTTAATCACTTGATAACCGCCGCTGTGTACCATCTCCCAGCGCTTTTCTATCGGAGAGTATTTTTTCAGCCCCGATTTAATTTCTTCTGTTGAAAGACCGAACTTAAATCCTGCATTTATAGCACTTAGAGAATTTTCAATATTATACTCTCCGCCGACATTAAGTTCATAAACATTCCCCTGATATTCAAATTTAGAATAATTTGTTCTCTCCTCAAGAATTTTTACATCTTTTATTGAATAAAAAATCTTTTCGCCCGAAAACTCTACTGTTTTTCTGATTAACTCATCATCATGTGCAATAAACACATTTCCGCGCTGATGTTTTACAATCTCACATTTTGCTTTTGCAATATTCTCCCTTGAGCCCAGCCTCCCGATATGTGCCGTTCCGACATTGGTAATTATAGTAATATCCGGCTCTGAATATTTTGACAAAAGCTCAATTTCGCCTAATCCTCTCATTCCCATTTCCAGTATAAGAATTTCCGTATCATCCGGAGCTTCAAATATTGTCTGACAAAACCCTATTTCATTGTTATGGTTAAGAGGAGTCTTAAAAACCTTATACTTTTCTCCCAGAACGGACGCTACAAGCTCTTTTGTTGTAGTTTTCCCGGAACTTCCCGTAATTGCAACAACTTTAAAATCAAGCCGTTTCCGTCTCAGATTTGCAAGCTTAAGATACGCTTCAAGCGTATTTTTAACCTTTAGAGTTCCTTTATCTCCGGTGCAAAAAGCTCCTGCTGCACCTTTATTCAAAGCATCTTCTATAAAATTTTCTCCGTCAAAAGACGCACCTTTTAAAGGTAAATAAAAATCTCCGGCTTTTATTGTTCTTGTATCGGTAGAAATTTTTACGTCCGAATCTTCATTTACTTCTTTTAAAACTTCTGCCCCTGTTGCTTCTATCAAATCTCTTATTTTCATACAAATATTATATGATGAATTTTTTTGGGTTACAATTAGTTTATGAATATCAGGGATGAATTTGATACAATAGCGGCACCTGCAACACCTATGGGTACAGGAGG
Source organism: Candidatus Gastranaerophilales bacterium (assembly GCA_944322625.1). Lineage (GTDB taxonomy): Bacteria > Cyanobacteriota > Vampirovibrionia > Gastranaerophilales > Gastranaerophilaceae > CAG-196. The sequence continues at coordinate 16,691 of CALUPN010000040.1, forward strand.
AGTCGGAATCATAAGAATTTCCGGAGACAAAGCTTTTGAGATAGCGGAAAAAATATTCTCAAATCCGAAGTTTGAACCGGGAAAATTTAAACACGGCTGGATAAAGGACGGAGAAACTAAAATAGATGAAGTCGTTATCCTCCCGTTTTTTGCCCCGAATAGTTACACCGGCGAAAATGTTATAGAAATTCAATGCCACGGCGGTATTAATATTGTCAAAAACATTCTTAATCTTGTTTTAAAGAACGGAGCAAGAATGGCTGAAAAGGGTGAGTTTACCAAACGAGCTTTTTTAAATAAAAGGATGGATTTATCTCAAGCAGAATCCGTTGCTGATATCATTCATGCAAAAACCTCGGAATTTGCAAAAATTTCGATGAAAAATCTTTCCGGAGTACTGAAAGCAAAAATTGACGAAATAAGAAATGACATTTTTGAAGTTTTATCAAAAATAACAGCAGGAATTGATTTTCCTGAAGACGTCAGTGAACCAGAATATTCATATTTGGAAAAGTGTTTTGAAAATATTATCAAGAAAATTGACAGTACTTTATCCGGAGCACAAACTTCAAATATTTTTCGGGAAGGTGCTAAAGTCGCTATTATAGGCAAACCTAATGTCGGCAAATCTTCGCTTTTTAATGCTCTTTTGAGTCTGGACAGAGCTATTGTCACTGATATTGCCGGAACAACAAGGGATATCTTAAGAGAAACTCTGGATTTGGGTATTCCTGTAACATTAACAGATACAGCCGGCATTCGCGAAAAAGGAGATGTTTCACGAGTTGAAAAAATCGGAATAGAATATTCCAAACAAACACTTGATGAAGCGGATTTGGTTCTTTTTGTATATGATGCTTCTAAAGGTATGGACAGCGAAGACAGAGAGGTTTTGGAATTATTAAAAGACAAAAATCATATTGTCCTTGCAAATAAATCCGATATCGCCGACAAAAAAGAGGATGACGCAATGTATATTTCAGCTTCAAACGGAGATGGTATTGAAGAGTTGCGAAACCTTTTGAAATCAAAAGTTTGTAATATTGCACCGGAAAATTTAGATTTTGTAACCAACACCCGCCAGCAGCTCTGCTTAAAAAAAGCAAAAAAATGTATTGAACAGGCCTTATTAGCTGCTCAAATAAATGAACTTCAAGACCTTATTTCCATTGACGTAAAATCTGCCATTCTGGCACTTGATGAACTCACGGGAGAATTGGTAACAGATGATGTTCTGAATAATATTTTTGAGAATTTCTGCATAGGTAAATAAAAAAACACACGGACAAATCGCCCGTGTGTTTTTCATAATTATAATGTTTTTATTATTCCTTTGTAAATTCGGCATCAATTACATCATCATCTTTTTTGTCTGAAGAAGCATTTTCACTGCCTGCGGAATTTGCTTCACTTTGAGCATCTCCGCCTTCTTTTTGAACAGCTTCGTATGCTTTTTGTGAAATTGCAAACATTGTCTGCTGCAGCTCTTCTGATAATTTCTTCAATTCATCAACAGGTTTGTTTTCATCTAATGCTTTTTGAAGGGCTTCTCTGTGTTCTGTTAATTTTTTAACATCATCTTCAGAGATTTTACCTTCAAAATCTTTTACGATTCTTTCAGA
>CALUPN010000041.1 GCA_944322625.1 Candidatus Gastranaerophilales bacterium
TCATCTTTAAGGTTAGAAGAAGTGGTTACAAGCTGCTTATCATAATGAATACCTTCCCTCATGCCGCAGTATTCAAGAACGGTATCCAAAATATTTTCACCGTAAGCACCTTTTACATTCTGATTTTTAGTTAATGCTTCCGTCAAATTTTTAGCTTCCTGCGCAATAAGTTTGTTATTCTTTTCCAGATTTAAAATCTGCTCCACAATCTTTGTAGTATTTTCAACTCCTGCTAGATTAAATTTTTCAACTTTGTTTTTAAATTCGCCTAACTCATTTTTTAAAGGCAGAATTTTTTCTTCCAGCGCTTCTCTGTTTTGTTTTCTTAAATCTTCCTGTTCGTTTTTAATCGTTTCATTTGCAAGTTTCACAAAATCATTTTTAATAATTTCTTGCAAACTACCTGTTGTTTCCATTTGGGTTTTCAACTTGATAAGCTCTTCATTTACCGAAGCTTGCTTTTTTGTAAAAAATAAATATAAAACAATTCCGCAAATCAACGCACCTGATATAAAAGAAATAACCCCCGTTAAAATCAGCATAAATACCTCCTGAAAAAATTAAGCTTCTTTTATTATAAAAGAAGCTTAATAAAAAATCTATTGTCTGTCCTGTATTTTCGCAAGCAGTCTCAATATTTCAAGATAAAGCCAAACGAGTGTAACCATAAGCCCGAATGCCCCGTACCATTCCATATCTTTTGGAAGCATCATCTGAGAACCGCGTTCAATAAAATCAAAATCAATGATTAAATTTAAAGCAGCTATCACACAAATTACCGCGCTTATTGCAATTCCCGCCGGAGAAAATGAATTAATCATCGGAACATGCATATGGAAAAAACCGCCGATAAAATCTATTAAATACACTGCTGCAATTGATAATGTCGCAATAAAAATAACACTTCTGAATTTGTCAGTACATCTTATCATATTTGTTCTATAAAGAATTAACATTGCAAATAAAGCAGCAAAAGTACCCGCAACCGCTTGAGATACAATTCCGGGATAAGAAGCTTCAAAAGTTGCTGATATTCCGCCTAAAAACAAACCTTCACATACAGCGTAAACAGGTATCAAAAATTTAGTTCTCGTAAAACTGATTATAAGGGCCAGAATAAAACCGACAATAAGTCCTCCGCCTGTCAGCATAACAGCTAAATCAGTATATCCTAAAGTCATGCGCGACCAGACAAAAGCAGCAGCAGCTATCAGCAATATTGCTAAGAAAGCCGTAACCTGTATAGTGCCGTTTACTGTCATCGGCTCGCCTTCAAGAACTCTCTCCTGTTCGGTAAATTTTTCATTTAATATAGGGTTTGACATAAAACCTCCTTATCTTTACTTTGGTTAATATTATAGCACATAATTGTTTTTTCGGGTAAGATATCTTTATGCTTAAGAGTTGTTATAAACGTTTTTTTTCATATTTTAATAAGAATAAAAAAAGCTTTATTACTTATTCATATTCATCATTCCTGGTTGGTATTCTGGAACTTAGCGGAGTCGCTCTCACATATCCGTTTGTATTAAAACTGTTATCAGAAAATAATCATGGCAGTTTTATTAATTCACCCGTTATAATCGGGCTTGCAATAGTTCTGCTGTTTATTGCAAAAAACATATTTATGATTTTTTATACTTATTTTCAGGCAAAAATAACTAAAGCAATCGAAGCAGAGGTTAATCTTAGTTTTGTGAGATACTTTCTGGCAGCACCTTATCAGAATACAATGCATATTTCTTTTGCGGAAAAATCCAATATTCTGAACTGCCTTATCCCGAATTCCATTAATAACTTTATACTGCGCCTTTTAAATCTTAGTGTGAACTTTTTTATATTCTGCCTGATTTCCTTATTTTTGGTAATAAAGTTTCCGCTCGCAACAATAATTACAATCGTTTGCGCTGTAGTTCTTATTTACAGCCAGAACTTGTTTTTTAAACCCCGCATGAAAAGAAATGCCGAACAGATAACAAAATCCAGCCTGATTTATACCCGCAAAACTAACGAAGCTCTTTTGAATATTAAAGGGGTAAAAATTTCTAATAATGAAAAATTCTTTTTTGATAATTATAAATCAGCTATTCTTAATTTTTATAAAACCTCCGTTGAAACTCTGTTTTTTAACACAATTCCGCCTTATATAACAGAACCGTTTATAATAATTCTGCTTTTCATACTATTAGCTGTAATATCCTGCCAGACATATACAGAGCCGGAAAAACTTATTGCCTCATTTGCAGTAATAGTTTCTGCAATATTCAGGCTTGCCCCGACAATATCGAGAATACAGGTTAATTTGAACGGCATAAATTCTGCACTGCCTATTGTTGTTAATTTGCTGAACGCATATGAAAAATACAATATTGCAGGTATTGGAGATATAAGACAAAAAGATTTTATACAGTTTAATCAATCAATTGAACTAAAGAACCTGTATTACGCTTACAAAGCTGATAAATGGGCCCTGAAAGATATAACACTAAAAATTAATAAAGGCGAATTTGTCGGGATTGCAGGACTTTCCGGAGCGGGCAAAACAACTCTTGCAGATATAATAACAGGGCTTTTAAAACCTGCAAAAGGAGAATTTCTGGTTGACGGCAAAGAAATCAATGCGCCTTTAAAAATCGGATATATTCCGCAGGAATTTAACTTAATTGACGGAACAATCAAGCAGAATGTAATGTTCGGCTCTCCCGAAGAAGATGATGAAAAAGTTATGAAGGCGCTTAAGGACGCACATCTCTACGACTACATTATTGAAAATTATAAAGAAGGAATTAATGCAAACCCGTTTATTGACTCGGCAGGATTTTCCCAGGGACAGAAGCAGAGACTTGTTATTGCAAGAGCGCTCTATTCAAATCCTGACATTCTTATAATGGACGAGGCAACTTCCTCTCTGGATTTAAAAACAGAGGACGAGATATGCAGCGTTTTAAAGAGCCTGAAAGGACAAAAAACAATTATTGCAATTGCTCACCGGCTTTCAACAATAAAATCCGCAGATAAAATTGTTTTTATGAAAAATGCCGCAATAGAAGATATTGCAGCATTTGATGAACTTTTAGATAAGAATGAGGATTTTAAAGAATTGGTTAAGCTTGCTTCTGTTAAACCATTTTAACTTTTTCCATGAGTTTGGAAATTTTTTCTTTTAAATCTGTATCAATCGGGCTTGAAACATAACCTTCAAGACGCGATTGTTCTTCCCGTTCTTCTAAATTCTTTTCCAATAAAGCCAATTTTCTCAAAGCAATTGTCATAGTAACCTCCTAAGATACCTTATCCATTTTAATCTTACATATATATAAAGTCTTTTTTTTATGAGAAATTGACCTTTTGTAAAGAAATATTAACAAAATATTACCAGACAACCCTCTCGATTAATTCTATCTCGTAACCGTCAGGGTCATTAATGAATGCAATTCGTGACCCTTTTCCGTTTAAATCAAACGGGGGGTAAAGATATGAGTATCCGAGTTTGTTTATTTTTTCTGTGAATTCATCTAAAGAATCAACTGAAAATGCAAAGTGACCGAATCCGGAACCTAAATTATAGCCGGCTTCCGGAGTCTCGTCATTTACAGTTAACTCTATCTGGCATGTATTTTCTTCGTCCGTTAAAAAATACAACCAGCAGTCATCAAGTCTTTTTTTATGGTCAAACTGCATGTTCAAAACTTCTGTATAAAACTTTAAAGATTTTTCAATGTCTTTAACTCTAATCATTGTATGTAAAAATTTCATAATCTCCTCCTTACTTTATTTATTATATCATGTTAGAATATGGTTATGAAACATACTATAGAACAAAAGGTTTATTATTCAGATACCGACTCATTCGGAATTGTCTGGCACGGTTCATATTTAAGATGGCTTGAGATGGGCAGAGTTGAGTTATGTGAGGCGATGGGGCTTAATATGCTGGATTTGGAAAAGCAGGATATTGTGCTTCCCGTAACCAATATGAATATAAGGTACAAAGCTTCGGGGAAGCTTAATGATATTGTCGTTATAGAAACATGGATAAAAAAGCTTACGCCGGTAACAATTGTATTTGAACAAACCATAAGAAACAAAGAAAGCGGAAAATTATTCCTGCAGGCAGAATTTGAAGTAGTTGCAGTCCATAATGACGGCTCACTTCACAGGCGCATGCCGGAAGTTATTAAAAATGCTTTTAATCAAGCGGCTACGGTTTAGTTAGAACCTTCTTTAATGATATGTTGATAAAGAGTGCCTTCGATTGAAATATTTTTCTTTTTTCCCGCAATTACTTTCCGTTTGTAAGACAGCTTATGAATATCCGAAAGCTTTTTCAGCTCTTCAAAACGCTCCGGAGAATATTTATCCGTAAGCTCTTTTTCCGTTTGCTGCACGGGAATATAAGAAAGCTTAAACATATTATCCCACTCTTTTTTATTTTCATAAGAAGATTCGGTAAGCAGAATAAACGCATGAGCGTAGAAAAAATAATTAATAACAAAAGAATTTTTCTTCCAGTAATTGTCCAGGAATTGTTTCATCTTCGCAATAATAATACTTTTTCCGCGAGATGACATGAAATAATTTGTCATTTTCAAATTATCAGGGTCATCATTCTGATTATTTTGGAGAACAAACAATTCGGAATTTGTTATTTCTTTACTTAACGGTGCAGTCAAAAGTACCGTTGCATCTATCCAGCAGCCGCCGTGTTCATAAAGCAGATAAGTTCTTAAAATATCCGCAAAATGAGCATTTGAAATAATCCCTTTTTCCCTTAATCTGTATATATAATCCGGAATATTAACATACTCTTTTATATTATTATCATCAAGCATTACATACTCAAAATCGGAAGTATATTCTCTAACACTTTTTATACAAGCCTTAACTATCTCCGGAGCATTCTCCAATCCGCTGTTCCAGTACTGCCAGATTCTGTATTTATTATCACTGCCCGCAGAAATCTTTATATCTTGTCTTTCTACTTCATTAATATAGTGCTTTAAATACCACTGACAAAACTTACCTTTCATTACTCTTCTTTTTTTCCTGTCGAAAATAAAAAGCTCAAGATAAAGTTTTACACAAGCATTTACTGCAGATTTTATAACTGAAAATATTTCTTTTTTCATACTGATATCCCCTTTGTTTTATTATAAAATAAAAAAATAGGGTGCGGAAAAATCCAAAATAGACAAATTTTTGATGTATTTCCGCAAATTTAATATTTGGTTTATAATAAATCAAAAAGGCCGATTAAAATGATAAATGACTTGACAAAGGGAGCACCCGTAAAATTAATGCTGCTGTTTTCCGTTCCGCTTCTAATCGGAAACATATTTCAGCAGTTTTATAATATAGCAGACATAATAATTGTCGGCAGAACTCTCGGAATGAATGCACTGGCCGCAGTCGGTGCAGTTTCGCCGTTATTTTTTCTGATAATGTTTATAATAGTCGGCCTGACAAGCGGCTTTTCAGTCATAACAGGACAAAGATTCGGTGCAAAAGATTATGACGGAGTAAGGCGTTCCGTTACAATGTCTGCCATTTTAAGCTTTTTATTTACCGCAATTTTTACGATTTTTTGTGCGGTATTTATGAACCAGCTTCTGTTTCTCATGAATGTACCGAAAGAAATTTATCATGATGCCTTCTGGTATATAGAAATTGTTGTACTCGGCCTTTTTGTCGCAAATTTTTACAACCTGCTTGCCAATATTATACGAGCGCTCGGAGACAGTTTAACTCCGCTGTATTGCCTGATAATCGCCTCTGTTTTAAATATTCTGCTTGCGCTTATATTCATTCTGGAATTTCATTGGGGAGTTCCCGGTTCCGCAGTAGCCCTCGTTTTGTCGCAGGCTGTTTCCGGACTTCTTTGTATTTGGTACGTTAAAAAACATTTCCCGATTTTACATCTAAAAAAAAGCGATTGGGTTTTTGACCGGAAAAATGGTTACAGATTCGCGGCAGAACATTTGAAAGTCGGCATTCCTATGGCCGTTCAATTTACTATATTAGGACTAAGTATTCTTATAATCCAAAGTGTATGCAATACTTTCGGAGCTGACATAATAGCCGCCTTCACCGCAGCACTCCGAATTGAACAAATTGCAACACTGCCGATGATATCTTTCGGCGTGGCACTTGCGTCATATGTAGCACAAAACTTCGGCGCCTGCCATTTTTCAAGGATAAGATACGGCGTAAAAAAAGCTTCACTTATTAACCTCGGCCTCAGCATATTTATGGCTGTTATTATGCACTTTTGGGGAGGAGATTTCGTAAGAATATTTATCGGACACGGAAATGAACATGTTGTAAAAATTGCACACGATTATTTATTTATCAGTTCATTATTTTATTTTTTCCTCGCACAAATTTTTATATACAGAAATGCTCTGCAGGGTTTAGGCCGAGCAACAATACCAATGCTGGCATCAGTGGGCGAACTTATGATGCGCTCATTTGCGGCGGTATTTCTGGCTGTAAGGATAAGTTATTACGGAGTGTTTTTTGCAGGTCCGATAGCCTGGGTTGCCGCGTCTCTCGTACTTGCAACAGGTTATTATACAACAATTAAAAGATTTATATTCAAAACCCAGCAAAAACTCAGACAGCAAAGAATGTAAATCTTCCGTTCTTTTCTTCTGGTTTCAAACAAATATTTGTTATATAATACTATCAATAATAAGGGGATGTTTATGTCACATGATGCTAAAAACACATATTCTCTAAGAGAGCCCGGTTTCTATAACAAGTGGCGAAGACTGTTTCTCTTTATTGTAACCCACATATTTTATATGATAAGATTTAAACTTGTCTATAGACTTGAAGTTTACGGCAGGGAAAATGTCCCGAACAACAGCGATTTTATAATAGCGGCAAATCACCTTTCGACTCTTGATCCGCCTCTTGTTTGCGCAGTCATGAATAAAGGTGTTGCCTATATGGCAAAAAAAGAACTGTTTCAGAATCCGTTTATGCGCTGGTGGCTTAATTGGCTCGGAGCATTTGCCGTTGACAGAGAAAAGCTCGGTGTCTCCACTATTAAAACAGTTAAAGCGCTGAAAGAAACAGATTGGGTTCTGGGGATTTTCCCGCAGGGCACAAGACAAGAACCCGGAGTAATAAGCAATGTTACAAAAGGATTTGCATCACTTGCAAAAAGTACTAAATGCGGGATTTTACCCATAGGAATTACGGGAACGCAGGAAGTAAAAAGATTTCCTTTTACGGGAAAAATTATAGTCAGAATCGGCAAAATAATACCGTATTCGAACAATGTTGAAGATATGGTGGACCAGTGGGGTAATTCTATCCAAGAGCTTACGGGATTTAAGTATGACAAAATGCATACTGATACATAATAATTTATTACTTAACCAGGGAATAACGGAATGAAAAAAGAAAAAAATTACAACAGAAGAACCGAAAAAGATTACAACATATTTAGAACAAGTTTCTATATGTTCTTTCTCCTGACAGTAGTTTTGCCTGTCACAAAACTTATGTATAATTTGAAAGTTGAAGGCCGTGAAAATTTACCCGAAACATCACGCATAATTTTTGCAGGAAACCATGTATCATATATAGATCCTCCGCTGATTGCCGTATCGGCCTGGAAAAATATAGCTTATATGGCAAAACAGGAATTATTCCACGATAAGGATAAATTATTGAGATTTCTGGTTCACATTCTCGGAGCTTTTGCCGTTAACCGCGAAAAACCCGAAATCGCAACATTTAAAACAGTTAAATCCATTTTCAATACCAGCTGGGCTCTCGGTATATTTCCGCAGGGAAAAATCGTTAAAGAACCTGTTATAAGTAATGTACATAAGGGTTTTGTAATGTTTGCAAAAAAATTTCAAGCTGATATTGTTCCGGTTGCAATTTGCGGATTTGACGGATATGCAAAAAAACTTTTTGAAAAACATATTACAGTTAAAATAGGTAAACCGATTTCTTACACTCTTGATGAAAATGAAATCGTAAGAGAGTGGGCGCGTCAGATTTCAGAATTTACCGGATTTGAGAACAAAATTGAAGATACTCTCAGAGAACAAATTCCGGTATAACTTTACATTTCTTTATATTTAGGCAATTTTAATGCTTTACCGGTTTTAGAGAAAATATAGCAGACAGAAAGGTTAGAAAAATAATGAACATCCCCTCAATTATGGGTTTTAGATTGGCCGCCCCAAATTATGAAACAACAAAACAAAATAATATAAACAAATTCGGCTTAAGAATGTCCTCTCCTCTTCAGGCTGATACCGTAAGTTTTACCGGAACCCCGAAATTAGCCAATAAACAATGGGAAATCAGCAAGGAAGCCGCAAGAACCATTCGCAGAAAACTGACAAGCAGCGCACAAAAAGTAGAAAACTTTATGCAAAACAGTTTTGGAGATTTGGTTGCAAATGAAAAATATCCCAAAAACCCGCTTTCGGAAATCGGTTTCCGGCTAAAATCAATCGATTCTATTGCAGAAAAGACAGGAAGCCGCCAATGGAGCAGCATTGAAGAAGTTTTAAAGGAAATGACCGATTTAATCGGAGCTAAACTTGTTTTTCGTGATGCAACAAGAAACAAGGTTGATGCGGTTCTTGACAGATTTATCCCGCTTATCAAATCAAGAAAGGTTGAACTTTTAGAAGTTGAAAATAAACGTCCGATAATTGTTAAAAATCTGCCGGAATACCAGGCTTCCGAGTTTGATTACGCATCAATAGATTTTTTAAATAAAATGATTTCAATACAGAATGATGTTTGGAAAAAAGGCGGTAACAAACAAAGGGTAAAAAAACGCCTTGATGATGATTTTACAAAAGCAAATTATTGTGCAACACACTTTTTGTTCAGACTTCCCGGAAAAACACCGGTTACTTTTGAGCTGCAAGTTTTAGGAAATAACGTTAATGAAGCAAAACATATTGATGATATTGTTTACAAAAAACTTGACGGTAAAAACTCTTCCGAAAGTAATCCTGAATTTGATAAACTTTTTGAGCCGTTAACGAACAAAAAATTCTTTATAAAAGAACCTAATGCAAAAGAAATTGTAGAAAATGCCAAGGAAAAATTTGAAAAATACAGAGGTGAAGTTTTTATATTCCAAAGAAGAAAAGAACCTTTGCCGTACCACAAAAAGAAACCGGTAGAATTATTCCTGCCGCTTCCTTACAAATTATTCCCGTCTGATATCGAAATCAAATACGGAATTTCATCAGCAGATTTTGATTACAATAATCTGAACAAAGTATTACAGCGCGGGAAAAAGAAGGTTACAAAACCAAAACCGGAAGCTAAAAAAGCATAGCCGGTAAACCTTAATCAGCACCCGCCCAAGCACGTAGGATGCAATAAATCTGTGATTTATCGCATATCTGACAGCGCTATCTCGCCAATTTTTAATCCTCGTCTTTATTCCAACCAAGCTTCTCCTCCGGATAAACATACATCGTGTCATTTTGTTCTAATGGAAATATGATTTAAAATCATATTCTATTTCATATAACATAATCTCGCGCTCCTCTCTCGTTCGCGAAAGCGATAATCCAATATTATCATTAAAATCTAAAATATGCAAAACAGAGAAGAGTTATTAATAAAGAAAAAATTAATCAAAGAAGCTCTGGCAAAAACAATGAGAGAAAATCGTGGCAGTCAAAGTTTATTTAAGTTCAGCAGTGAAAATGACCTGCCGCTCTCTGTAGTAAGTGAAGCTGAACGCGCACAAAAAGACCCGCAATTAACAACAATTTTCAAATTAGCAGAAGCTTATTCTTTGCCGGTAGATATTTTTGTGAGGAATATTGCAGCCAAATTACCTCCGGATTTTTCAATGATAGATAAGTAGTGTGGCGCTTGCCCGCGGAATTTAATTCTGATGCCCTGATGTTTTTTTGTGTTTAGGTTTTTTATTATTTTTCTTGGTAAACGGCTGGGCGGAAGCAGAAGTGTATGTTGTCTGAATTCTCTTAACACTCAAAACATCCGGCATTGCCTGAAGCGCTGTCATTACTTTTCTTAGAGTATAAATGTTGTCAAGTTCTATTCCGAGTTCAATGATACCGACTTTTCCTTTTGCTTTAACATTAGCGGATGTAATGTTTGTGTTATTATCCGAAACAACCCCTATAACATCTTTTAAAAGTCCCAATTTTTCAGCCGTTTCAATACGGATTGTCGTGCTATAGGTTTTATTAACATTATTACCCGACCAGTGAATATCAATTAAGCGTTCGACCGGTATATTTTCTAAGGTTTTACAATCAAGTCTGTGTACCGTAACCCCCTTAGAGCGTGTAACAACACCGACAATCGGTTCACCCGGTATCGGGGAACAGCATCGGGCAAAAGAATACAATAAGCCTTCAAGTCCGACAATGTCCTTTTCAGAAGCTTTTCTCGGACGGTGCTGAACTTGAGTTTCTTGTTTCTGCGGTTTTCTCAGACGGTTGACAATTTTGTTAACAGTAGTTTCACCATATCCGAGAGCAGCAAACAAATCATCCGCGCTCACATAATTCATCTGCTTTGCAACTTTATCAAACTCACCATTTTTAACATACTCATCAAAAACAACTTTAGTAAGCTCATGTTCAAGGTTTGCCTTACCGATTTCAATATGATCCTCGCGCTTATTCTTTTTATACCACTGCCTGATTTTTGAAGCAGCCTGCTTTGTTACAACAAAATTAAGCCAGTCCAGACGCGGAGCCGGAACTTTTGAGGTCATAATTTCAACAATATCACCGTTTTTTAATTTTGTATCAAGCTGGGCAATGCGGCCGTTAATTAAGGCTCCGACTGTTTTATTCCCGACATCGGAGTGAATACGGTACGCAAAATCTACAGGCGTTGCGCCCTGCGGAAGGTCGATTACGTCGCCGCCTGGAGTGAATGCAAAAACCTGATCAGAAAACAAATCAAGTTTTACAGAGTTAACAAAATCCTCTGCATTTTTGGTTTCTTTATTATATTCAACAAGTTTGCGCATCCACGAAAACTTAATGTCACTTGCGGAATCTGCTTTTTTAGAGCCTTTTTCCTTGTATCTCCAATGCGCAGCAATACCATATTCCGCAATTTCGTGCATTTCCCAGGTTCTAATTTGAACTTCAAGCGGTTTTTGTCTCGGCCCAATAACAGAAGTATGCAAAGACTGGTACATATTGCCTTTTGGCATTGCAATATAGTCCTTAAACCGTCCGGGGATTGGTTTAAACTGTGAGTGAATAAGCCCTAAAACTTCATAGCACTCTTTTTCCGTATCTACTATTACACGCACAGCCGTAATATCGTACAAGTCGTGAAACGCTACATTCAGCCGCTGCATCTTATTATAAATACTATAATAATGCTTTGCCCTTCCGGTAATCTGCGCATTAATTCCGCTTGCTTTCACGTCTTTTGAAATCTTGTCAATCAGAAGCTTAACCGTCATATCGCGTTCTGCTTTTTTTTGTGAGACAAGCTGGGCAATTTCATAATATTTATCGGGATGAAGATACTTTAGCGATAAATCCTCGAGTTCAGCCTTAATCTTACCGACCCCGAGACGGTTTGCAAGCGGAGCGAAAATATCTAAAGTTTCCTGCGCAATTCTTTGCTGTTTAACCTGCGTCATATAGTTAAGAGTCCGCATATTATGCAGTCTGTCTGCAAGCTTGAGAAAAATTATCCGCACATCGCTTGCCATTGCAATCATCATCCGGCGGAAATTTTCAGCCTGACGTTCTTCTGTTGATTTAAACTGCAGTTTCCCGAGTTTTGTAACCCCCTGCACCAGATTGAGAACATCTTCGCCAAACTGCTCCTTTATCTCCTCAGGTTTTGTTTCGGTATCCTCAAGAATATCATGCAAAAAACCAGCCATAAGCGTATGCTTATCAGCTCTTAAGCCTATTAAGATTTTTACAACTTCCATCGGATGAATAATATAGGGTTCTTCTGATACACGATACTGGCCCGAATGCAGCTTTTTGGCAAACTCAAAAGCCTTTTCCAGTTCTTCTATATCGTGTTCGGGATACTCTTGCTCTTCTAGAAGCGCTCTTATTTCATCAAATGTTATGACAAACTGTTCCATTATATAGTTATAATAGTGTTTTTTTCACAATTTTTCAAGGGGGAACTTATAATTGTCATTCCTGTTTTTCCTCTGACAAGGCATAACTATACAATATTTTTTTGAAGTATCCCTCAAAAGCGGACATTTAAACCTTTTACTTATGAACACAACCGTCCGGTAAATTTTTTTATTGAAAATTTACCTCTCACAAAAATCAAATATTTCGTCCCTTACGGGCTGGCACTCATCCCGGCCTTGTCTTGGATTTGCTCCACGCTCACAGAGCTTCACCTTTAAGCCTTACGGCTTAGTCGGCTCAATCTGTTCGCTATCCGGACTCTCATATTTACCCCTCCCATTTACCCCTCCGTCCGCAAATCCGCTCCCTCAAGGGAAGGAGTGCTGCACATTTGGCGTACGCTAAGCCCCCTCCCTTATGAGGGAGGGTTGGGGTGGGTGCTTATTGATGTTGAGAAGTTGATAAGAAATTGCATTGCTATAAATCTTTATCCTTAAGAGTTAGCACCCATCCCGGCCTTGCCTTGGATTTGCGAACGGAGGGATAAATCAGAGGGGTAAATATGAGGGGTAAATATGAGGGGTAAATGGAAGGGGTAAATGGAAGGGGTAAATGGAAGGGGTAAATATGAGAGTCCGGACAGCGAACATTTATATTTCCCCCATATACTTTAACACACTTACTTGCGAAACATTGTAAAATAATGCTATAATCAAATAAAAGGATTAAGTTGTATGAAAAAATTTGTTGTATTATTTGCATTATTACTACCTTTAGGAGTTGTTGCAAATGAAGTTGTATCTTTAGAAGGATTGACCGAACCTGAATGGAAAGATTTTGCACCATCCGCCTATGCTGATGTAGAAGAACCGAAAGGGTTGGGAAAATTGAACGAAACAGTTTCATACTGGTTCCAAAGAAGGCAAGATTTTGAAAGCTCTATTGAAGAATGCAGAGCTATAGAAGATAATGAAGCTAAATTAAGCTGCTATCAAGAAGTTAAAGTTAAACAATATGCAAAAAACAGCGAATATAACGCAAAAATTGAAGCACAAGAAAGAGCCGGCTTAGGCCCCAGCGAAATGTTTGACAAAACAAATAATATGCTGCCGATAGGGAATTATTTGAATAATTTTACACGCTTTCAACCAAATGAGATTCGTTAATATATCTTAGAATTTGTCTCAAGGCTCTAAATCTGTGCGAAACGTGATTTTTTTCACTATCACTTAATTCTGCCATTGTCTTTCCGGAATTTTCGACAAGAAATATCGGGTCATAACCGAATCCGTTGTTTCCAACCGCTTTATAAGCGATAGAACCGTCACACCTTCCGGTATATGAAAATTCAACTTTTCCTTCCGGATTAATTAAAGTCATACAGCAAGAAAAATGTGCCTTTCTGTTTTCATTCCCGTCCATTTCTTTTAAAACGCGCTCAATACGTTTTTGCGGAGTTTCCGCATAACGCGCCGAATAAATTCCCGGTTTTCCGCCGAGTGCATCTATGCATAAACCCGAATCATCAGCAAGTGTCCAAGTTTTAGATAGTTTCCACGCCTCAAGGGCTTTTATAAGAGAGTTCTCTTCAAAGGTTTTGCCATCCTCTACCGGAGCAAACCCCGAGGGAGGAAGAACGAATTCTATTCCTTCTCCTAAGCTTATTTCATTAATCTCTTTTACCTTATGTTCATTTGATGATGCTAAAACTATTTTCATACTGTCCTTTTGTAATAATATTCAATTTCTTTTTCTGTATCTAAAACTTTTCCCCCGCCGGAAAATAATTTTATTCTCAATCCCATTTTAGCTAATCTGTATTGCAAACTTACAAGCAATACCTCAAGTCCGTATTTGCAGGAGCGGATAAAATTTATTGAAGAAGCTTCTGCAAAATACTTGGTCGGACAGGAAATCTCGCCTATTTTATAGCCGCTATAGAGAATAAGTGCAAGCATTTGATTATCAAAAATAAAATCGTCGCTGCAATCTTCAAGCGGTAATTTTTCCAGAATTTTTCTTGTGAAACCTCTAAAACCGGTATGATACTCGGAAAGTTTTTCTCCCGTAACCATATTTTCAAACTCTGTAAGAAATCTGTTTGAAATAAATTTATATAAAGGCATTCCGCCTTTTAACGCCGAATTTCCGAGCATTCTGGAAGCTATTACGGCATCATACTCATCAAATGCCATCATGGAAGCTATTGCAGGAATAAGTTTCGGCGTGTACTGATAATCCGGATGGAGCATAATGACAATATCCGCGCCGGATTTTAGCGCAGCTCTGTAACATGATTTCTGGTTTGCACCATAGCCTTTATTCTTTTCGTGCACAATTGTTGTAATATTAAGACGCTTTGCTATATCTTTTGTCTCATCCGAAGAGAAATCGTCGACGAGAATAATCTCGTCGACGAAATTTTGATAAATCTCATTATAAGTCTTTTCTAAAGTTTTTTCTGCATTATATGCAGGCATTATTACTATAACTTTTTTATCATTAATCATTTTTGCTGTTATATACTGCCTAACTTTCGACAGCTTCTTCCAAATCCTTAACTTCAGTGTTTCTGATTGTCTCTTTACCGCCGGAGGTTAAAGCTTTGTCTTTAAACTTCTTAACCTGTCTTGCAAGTTTGTCTGCAAGTAAGTCAATACTTGCATACATTGATTCGGCAGATTCTTCACAATGTACAACTCCCGTATTCATCTTGCAGGAAACTTCCGCAACATGTTTGCCTGTAGCAGCAGGGTTCTTAATTACCGAAAGAATGACATCTATGCCGGTAATCTGGTCATAGTGATTTGCAACTCTCCCGATTTTTTCTTTGACGTAAGCTTTAATTGCGTCAGTAATTTCAATGTTTTTACCGTTTACGTGTATATGCATTTACACCTCCTAATGTACTACCCTTCTATTGTACTACATTTTAGGACATTTTTAAAGAGGCTACTCTATAATCTGCGGTAAGTCTACGTTCGGAGCGCCGATTGTACGCACGAGCTCCAATACTGCGGCCTTCATTTGACATTTTTGTGCCGTTGCACTGAAAAAATCACTGTAAAAGCAACCTTCACACACACAACCGCGTTTATAACATTCTAATGCCGTAGGCGTCCATCTCTTAACAGCAATAGCTCTCCCCATATCACGACTCTTAAACACTTATTCCTCCCAATATATTTATTTGTTTGTGATTTGTTTTCTTCAACTATCTCTATTATATGGCCTGAGAATGCATTTACAACCCATTTTTAAGCATTTGTTAAGTTATTTTAAAATATGTTTAAACAGGTATAACTATTGTTATACGGCAATTTAGGACATGCCAATATACCATGCCTGCATGCATACAGCGGTTTAAATCATGGAAACCCATGCTGCCAGATTGTTTGCATGTCCTTGTTTTTGGATTAAGTTTTGTAACGATGTTGGCATGTCCGCTAATTTTGGTCAAAATACTCGCATAATTTTGCATAAAAAACCGGCGGTTCACAATAATGAACCGCCGCCAAATAAACTTTTTTCTACTTACCGAAATATCTTGCAAGTAAACCGTCGAAACCGCGTCCATGGCGTGCTTCATCTTTTGCCATTTCGTGAACTGTATCATGAACGGCATCCAGGCCTAAAGCTTTTGCCTTTTTAGCGATTTCCATCTTACCGCTGCA
Source organism: Candidatus Gastranaerophilales bacterium (assembly GCA_944322625.1). Classification (GTDB taxonomy): domain Bacteria; phylum Cyanobacteriota; class Vampirovibrionia; order Gastranaerophilales; family Gastranaerophilaceae; genus CAG-196. The sequence continues at coordinate 15,776 of CALUPN010000041.1, forward strand.
AGCGCCGAATTCTGCTTCTGCTCTTAATTCAAGGTTTTTCTTCGTAGAATTTGTAACAACTTCGCCTAAAAGTTCCGCAAATCTTGAAGCATGATCAGCTTCTTCAAACGCATATCTTTTGAAAGCTTCTGCAATTTCAGGATAGCCTTCTCTGTCAGCCTGTCTTGCCATTGCAATATACATACCGACTTCCGTACATTCGCCCATAAAGTTTGCTCTCAAACCTTCCAGAATTTCAGCATCAACATCTTTTGCAACCCCGATTCTGTGTTCATCAGCGTAATTTTTTTCACCTTCTGCCATTAAAACAAAAGCTTCTTTACCGGCTCCGCATACCGGACATTTTTCAGGAGCTTCACCTTCTGCTGTATAACCGCATACTTTACATACGTATTTTGCCATAGTTAATTCCTTTCTTTTCACATAAGTTCTTCTTTTCTTACAGGCTTATTATAACACGCCGTTAAATGTCATTCAATTGTAATTACAACAAAAGGTGAAAAATTTATTCATAAATAACTTTTAAATCATTTTCAAAAATAGACCCCGCACAACCCATACCAGTTATCACCTCTTTTTCGTTACAAGTTAAAAAGCTGTTAGAGCTAGTATACTTCCAAAGGTCATCATCATGTAACCAAGCAAGCGTAGAACTGCCAGACGGAAGAATTTGTCCACTTTTGTCTACATAAAATACAAATAAATCTTTACCTAAACTGTTGGGAGCTTTATTTACCCCATTAATATCAATATAAAAATAACAATATTCACCCTTAAAACTGCCTTTGGGGGTATAAGTATCATTATTGCTATTTGCAAAACTATTAAGTTGAAAAATTATTGAAATACTATCTGAAAATTTGAATATTTTAGAACCCTCAATACTTATTTCTTGTTTTTCATAAGATGTATATTCAGGATTAGGAGAAATTTTATTATCGGTATAATAGGAACTACCGCTAATATATTTTGACAAAACTTCCATATATTCATCGGCATTTTTTGCAACACTGCTTAATTTTGTAGTATCTTCATCGTGTAAAATTTGTTCATTGGCATTTTCCATAGTTGAAACGACTTTAGCAAGCGTAGGCCCGACTTTAGCAGTACCCGCGTTTTGTACCAGCGCGGGGGCGGTTAATGCTGCCACCACTCCTATAATTCCGAGTGTAATCAACACTTCCGCCAACGTAAATCCGAGTTTTTTCTTCATATAAGCTCTCCTTTAATTATGTTTCATTGAATGTAACATAATACATATTGTGGTGCTACGCACGTAGGAAACCGGTCGGCAGACATTCAGTCTAAAGACTGCAAGTTTATTTTTGACCCACCGGTCTGCCTCAAAGTGTTCTAATGTAAGGAATAGTGCGGGTTTTTAGTATAAGATTGCGAATAATAATCTTACCCCTCCCCGAAATCAAAGATTTCGACCCTCCCACAAGGGGAGGGTGAAGATATAACGCGGGTAGCGCCGCGAACGTGCTGCGTAAGCAGCGATAGTGAGCGTAAGAGAGCCGGTTCACCGGCCTGGCCGTAGAAGCTTAATACAATTTTACCCCAATGCCCGTCAGGGCATAGGAAACAGCTGCGTATTTTCTCTTTCTTTTGGTACTTTTCTTTCTCTTTTTATTCGCAATAAAAGAGAAAAAAGTACGTATTTGAAATATGGAATAACGATTTCCGACATAAAAAAGAATACCTAATATAAAACCATATATTAAGTTACATTAGCGTATTTAATAAAATACTTATTTCTGCATAAAAAAACCGGATTTAATCCGGTCTTTTTATTTACTATAAATTTGATGACTATTTAATTTCGGCGTCATCTGTGGCCTGAAGCTGTTTTGACTTATAATTGTGGATGACTGCGTCAACCAGCAAGTCATATGAAGAACTCTTTTCTATATTCGGAAATTCTTCTTTTAATTGTTGTCTGACCATTGCTTCCAGCCTTTGTTCGTCAGATTTTATCTTCAACTCCGTGCTTGATAGAGACGCAATATAATCTTCATTTGCTTCTCTTTGAGCACTGGAGAATGTTAACAAATTTGTCCTTGAATCTAATGCTTGTTTGAGTGACTTGAAAAATTTCAGGTTGAACATAACGACCTCTTTATTTTTTACTTACCTCCACTTGTACTTTTATAAAGTATCCTCAAGGAAAAAATTGACTGTTTTTATTAAACTTGTTACAATTTTTTACAATTTAGAGAAATCAG
>CALUPN010000042.1 GCA_944322625.1 Candidatus Gastranaerophilales bacterium
TCTGTACTGTAATTTTGAGCTTGAGATTTTTTGCCGGCTTTTTGCATTGCAGCATTTTCACCGTCTAATTTTTGCTGTGTTTTGAGTAAAAATGCAGCTGTATCAATATCCATACCGTCATTAAGCTTTTTAACAATAAACGGCGAAGTTTTAGGATTTTCTAATAATGCGATGTAGCGTTTAACTTTATTGGTATCTACTTTTCCATAATTTACATCATCTTTACATATTATACAATTTGCAATACCTATTAAAGCAGAATTATTAATATCATTTCTAGCTATAACCAAATCAAAAAGAGGTATACTATCCTCACGATATGCTATTATTACTTTACCAATCTGCTCACGTGGGAATTCTTTATCAGCAACCAGTTTACGGGCAAGCTCTATATTGTCTTTGTTTGTATATTCTAATACACCTGCAATCTGTTCTCTCGGGAATTCTTTATTTGCAACCAATTCCCGGGCAAAGCCGATTTTATCCTTATTGGTAAAGCGTAACACAGCTGAAATCCGCTCACTCGGGAATTCTTTATCAGCAACTAATTCCCGGGCAAAGCAGATATTATCCTTATTGGTATAGCTTAACACATCTCCAATCCGATATCTCGGGAATTCTTTATCAGCAACTAATTCCCGGGCAAAGCAGATATTTTCATTAGTGGTATAGCTTAACACCTCTGCAATCCGTTCTCTCGGGAATTCTTTATCAGCAACTAATTCTCGGGCAAAGCCGATATTTTCATTAGTGGTATAGCTTAACACATCAGCAATCAGATCTCTCGGGAATTTTTTATCATTTACCAGTTCAAATGCTAATTTATAGATATTTCCTTTTGAAGATTTGATGTATACTGCATTCAAAATATCTTTTACGAAATCATCAGGCAGTTCCAGCCCGCTGTTTTTTATCTCTGTACAGAATAGCACATCTTCTACAGCAAGCTCATTGAAACCGAATTTCTCCTGGATTTCTTTAAAATTGATATTACCAGCTTTCACATATTCTTTTAGTTTATTTATAGCTTCAACATCAAACGGCCTCCAGTCATATTTTATTTCTAAGCCTTGAGCTTTTGCTTTGTTTTTTAGCTCACACATGTTTTTTATAAGTTCATCATTAATAAGTTCAGGCTGTTCAAGAGAAAGTGCATGCCCCCACATATTATATTTGTCCCAAATTCCTTCTTTATAAAGCTTGATAGCACTGTCAATCTGTTCATTTGTAGGAAATTTTGCATCACCAGTAAAATCGTAGTTGCAACCACTAATAGTAGCAAAATCTAATTTTTCTCCTGTAACATCTAAATAATGTTTTCCGATTCGATATAATTCTGGAAGATTATAATCTTTTAGATCTAATGGATTATGAATATCATCGGAAAAAATTTCTTTTATTTTATTAATATTATTTGTGGTTATGTACCCTGCAGCAGGGAATTCGCCATTTTCAATATCTTTTTTTGTTATGTAAAAAGCATCTAAAATTTCTTCTCTAGAGGTTGCAGCAAAGTTATCAGGCTCTACGTCCGCTAAAAACTTGAATAAATTCATTACTTTTTGTGTATTAGCATCTTCCAGATTTATCTCTGCAATATCATTATCATCTAATCCGCGCTCTTTTAATAGCTTCACCATTTCATCTTTTGTCATAGAAACAGGGGCAATTGGAGTTTCTGCCGGCTCGACTTTAGCATGCGATGCCGGAATTCCTTCATCAGGTTTTGTTATATGATTTATTTGGTTATTTTCATGAATATTTTGGCTGATTTTATCAAGATTTGTGTCTGCTTTAGTTTTTGCAGCCTTATTAATCCCTTCAGCTTTTTTAGCATCATTCTTTGCGCCCAGTGCAAGAGTTGCAAGTGCTAGTTCGTTTTCATTTTTAGCCTTAAAGAATACTCTGCCATTTGCTTTGAGGTTATATGTGCCGTCTTTCATTTTTTCTATCTTAACCTGAGACATATCAACATCAGGAAGCTGGGCGTTATTGTGAATTCTTCCGCCAACAAACATCATTGCAAAATTCATTACCCCATTTTGAGCCATTGATTCTTTAAAGGTTAAATCACTTGTTATTCTGTCAAACAAAACATCTGCTGTTGTCTCTGCTGCAGCTCCGGCTGCCATTGTAAACTTTTGCGATGCAACTATTTGTGAAAATATCTGCGGGTTTTTAGACAAAACTTTTGAGACTAAATTCCCCAACGGCCCTGATACATAGGCGCCGAAAGAGCCGTACATCAAGCCGTTCTTGAGCTCTTCCCAAGCCTGTTCGCCTCTTTCAAGACTCATCCCATCCCGGCTCGTTAAGCCGCCAACAACAGTCTCTGCTGCCGGAGCTGAGGCCGTTAATGTCGTCATTCCCAGTTTCATTGCCTGTGCGCCAAGCTTATTGCCAAATGCATTTAATGCCTTGCTGCTTAAATTCAATACAGCCTTTGAACCCATCATCATGAATGAACCTGCTATGACAAACCCCGTTTCACTTAGCATTGCCATCATTTTTGAACTCTGGATATAATTTGAAATTATCTCATCCGATTTATAATCACCCATTGCCGATTTATAAGCTGTTGCAAAATCCTTTTCAATCTCAGCTCTATTAAATCCGGCAAGCTCTTTATCTATACCTTGTTTGGAATTCTGTAGAATTGATATTAATTTATTCCTAAAATCTTCCTCATCTGTCGAGTTTTTGCGCAATTTCGCAATATACGCCTGAACAGTTGCAGTATCATTTCCAAATACTGGGGACAATAAGGCTTCTAAATCAAATTGGGATAAATCTTCATTACTCTTAAGCTGCTCTATTCCGTATTTAAAATATTCACTCATCCCTGAATAAGCGTTCATTTCATTAAGTTTTTTATTCGCATCTGCCAGTTTCTCAAAGTTTTCCGCCTTAAAATCCACACCAAAGAGCTTTTTAAATTCACGCTCAAACTCCATTGGTTTCTTGACCTTTGTTTTTAAGCTTTCTAAGTTCTTGATTTGCTCCTTTACTGCGTCTTCATTCTCAAACACAGTTACAAAATCATTTCTACCGCTCCAGCTGTCCCAAAAACTATTCCCAATAACGTTCATCCCCTGTACAAAAGCGTCTGAGGATATCATACCTATACTGTTGTGATACTGACTAATCAATACTAAAGCTTGTTTGGCGTTATTCAAAAGTATATTAACAGTTTCTTCTCGTATTTCTGCATCCTTTTGGAAAGTCTTTGATGCTTTAGCCGCTGCGGGCTTAGATTTTGTTGTTTGGCTTAATATAAGGCCCGTCAGAGGTTCTCTATAAAACGCATTATCTAGGCTGTCTAAATATGCTTCTTCTCTTTCAGGCGTAAGCGGATTATCAAAACTAAAGATACTGCCGGTTCTTACAGCTTGTTTTTGCTGCGTCGTGATGGTTTGGCTTTCATAACCTTCCTGAGTATTCATCCAGCTTGCAAAATCGGCCTGACTTAATTGACCGCTTGAGAGCATCAGCTGCGCTACATCGTATTTCGTTAACTTATATCGGCCTTCTTCTTTGCCTCTTAGCTCTTTTAGATGTGTTTTTGCATATGTATCTATTTTTTGTGAAATCCTATCCGACATAAATCACTTCTTTTTTATCTAACTTTTCTAACTACTTACATTTACTTACATTTCTATTTACGGCATTTTTTTTGAAAACTTTAGAAAATATACACCTCACTTTACAAAAATTTACAAAAAGAGGGTGCGGAAAAATCCAAAAATTGACAGATTTTTGAGGTTTTTCCGTACCCGATGCAAGGTGTGTGAACCTCTGGCCGGGTGCGGGATAGCACCTGGCCAGAGGTGAAACCGTTCCCGAGAATTTGCGAGAAAAATGTCAATTTTTCCGCAAATTCAAAAACACAATACAATAAAAGTCAGTCAAAACAATATTTTCTCTGACTTTGTAGTATTATGCTAAATAATTTATTTTTTGCCCGGAATTTGGAGTATTGTAAAAGCTGTTTTGAGAAGTTTCATTCTTTCTCTGGGCAATTAGTTTTTCTTCGTTTTGTGCTTTTTTTGAAATCTTCGGAAGCTTACTTTGCCAATATATAAGTTCTTCTTTTAGTTCTTTTTCCTTTGCAGGATTAGAGTTTTCAGGGTTCTTTCTTAATGCAATTAATTGTTCATCTGCATTTTTCAATTTCTTTCTGGCATTATAAAACATGTCAGCATATTTATTATTATACGAAAATGATACGTTATTTGCTAAATATGACATAATCTTACTTCCTATATATAATAAATATTTTTGTAACAATAAATTTCAAAAACTTACAAAAATGTTACAATACTTAATAAATAAAACACTGCACTAAGAAGTAAGATTTGGGGATTATTCCGTTAACCCTCAAAATTATTTGTAATTGTATGTATATATTCCAAAATTTGCGAAAAATATGCGAGGTTAGAATCGCCATTCAATATGATATCTGCTTCTGCCCGATAAGGTTTTACGTACTTTTCACCTGCTCCTAAGATGTATTCCCAGTGTTTTTTAGCGTTTTCCAAATCCTGATTGCGTTCTGTATAAGCCCGTTTTAAAAATCTATCACGTCTTATATCCAAATCAGTCTCAATATAAACCTTAATATCGTAAATATCCTTGTTATCGCCGTACATAGAGGCCATACCTTCAACAACTACAATTTTATTTGAAGGTATATGCTTTGCTTTTGGAACAGAAACACCTGTACCGTTTAAAAGATATTCAGGAGAATATACATCCTCACCTTGAGAAATTCTTTCTAAATCCTCTTTTAGAACTTCAAGCTGGAAATTATTCGGAGCATCAACATCATATCCGCTGTCACGCAGGTTATCGAATGTCCCGTATTCTTTTATAAGCCCTGAAATATCATTGAAATAATTGTCCGTAGTTAAGATTGTAACAGGCATATTAAACTTATTTATAACATTCTGAATTTCTCTGCAGATTGTGGACTTCCCGGATGCTGACTCACCGGTTATACCTATCATAATCCTTTTAGAAGGGTTTTGGATTAACCTTCTTGAGAACTTCTGAATAAAATCATACCGAACCTCTATAAAAATCGGCTCGGCAGCTTTGTTATCGTATGCTAAAACTTGTTTGAATTTTGATTGAAGATAAAACGCCAGAAGCTCACGCCCCGTTTTCTGATTAAAATCCGGCTTCATAATCTTATCAGAGGAAGTTAATTCCTTTTCTATTAAATGGGAAAACCCTGTTTTATCATCTTCTGTCATACTGTTCTTCCGATATTCCTTGATTATACAACGAAAAAATTAAGACTCAAATAATTCGCTAATTTTGTCTGCAATATCTCTGGGGTCGATTTCCTGCGTTATTTTATTTATATCTTGAGCCATCTGGTATAATTTCGCAGCTTCAACTTTGTCACCTATTATAGAGATTGCTCTTGCAAGATTAAAATGAGCTAATGCGTAATTAGGATTGGTCTCGACTGCTTTTCTGAAAAGCTCTATGGCTTTATTTACTCTGCCTAAATCATCAAGATAAATAACTCCAAGGTTATTGTAGGCTATATCATATTTGTCGTTATATTTAATAGCAAGTTCATAAGATTTAATAGCCTCTTCCGTGTCACCTTTACCCCAGTACAAAAATCCCAGATTACAATGGATTTTTGCATTATGCGGCTGGAGTTCAAGCGCCTGTCGATATACAGCAAGAGCATTATTGTAGTCCTCTTTATCATAAAAGGCACTTCCAAGGTTAACATAAATATCAATATCCTCCGGAGTCAATACATATGCTGTCTGGTATGCTGAAATAGCAGCATCAGGGTCTGATTTATTTTCCTGATATACAAATCCCATTGTCTGCGCTATAACGCTTGTCCAGTTCTTATTAGGATTTAGTGTAATAGCTGTCTGATAATTTGAAATTGCCGAGTCAAAATCGCCTTTTATATAATAAATATTGGCAAGATTTGAATACAAATCAGGAATATTAGGAGCCATTGCAATAAGCTTGTTATAAACTTCAATCGCCTGATTATAGTCTCCCTGTTCTTCATAAGCTCTGCACAAATGTCTGTAAGCAGCTATATTAAACGAATCTAACCATATAGCCATTTTATATTCAGTAATAGCATCCTCAAAATAGCCTGTAGATAAATAGATATCGCCTAAAACACAATATAAAGGCGCAAATCCCGGAGCACGTTCAATAGCATCTTTATAAAGTTCAATAGCCTTTGCAAAGTCTTTTAATTGTATAGCGTAAAACCCTTTTAAAAATAACGGCAAAAACCTAAGATAAAATACACTTTTATATATATTTTCTCTTGCAGTTTTATCAAAAGGTGCAAGCAGCATAGCTAAAAATTTTTCATAAAGAGCTTTTAATTTAACTCTTGTATCCTTAAAAGATGATGCGTCATAAAGCTTGTACAATAAAAAGTGTGCACTGGAAGAGCGTATTTTTGAACACATAATTGCACCTTCAGCCGCATCAATGGCATCGGTAAAATGAGCTTTTTTAACAAAAGTCTCCGCCAGCATATAGTAAGCTTCATAATAATTATTTTTCTTCTCTAAAGCCAGAGTAAAATAATTAATAGCTTTATCGAGTTCTCCCTTATGGTAAAAAGCAACACCAAGCTTATAATAAATCTCATAAGAGTCAATCAAAGATTCCATTGCAAGCTGATATTCTGTTATAGCTTCATCAATATACTGGCAGGCATTAAAAATATCCAAATGCCACTTTAAATATAAATCTCCTAACCGTACATGCAAAGCGGGATTTGACGGATCTTTCTGTAAATCCAGCCTGCATCTTTCTATCTGGTCAAACATCTTATTTTTTGATTTATTCCGATAATTTGTATTAGTTTCCATCAATTTTCTCATATTTTTTCCTAATCAGAATTATTACTGTATAAATACATATAATATAATAATGACTGCCTGTTCTCTTCTGACATTGTCGAATAAACTGCAGTATATTCATTATCATATACGGGATCAACCTCTGTTACATTAATCTTAAAAGATATTGTACCATAATTTCCGGGTAAAAGTAATTCACAATCAAATACTTCTCCTATGTTTACGGTTAAATCACAATAGAATTTAATATATTCTGTAGATATTTCAAAAGTCTTTACTGTCATTGTATTAGAATCTGATTTCATGTTCATTAGTTCTATGTCATTAATGAACGGAATATCCTTGCCCGGAGTAAGTTTCAATGCATTATAATCAAGCTCAATGGAAAAATTATCTTCCAGAGGCGAAGATATAACAACAGTATTAAAGTCTATGGTACCAAGTTTTGAAAATACTTTTATTGTTAACGGACAACCTACTTCAAGATAATTTATATACCTCATAAAATAAGGCGGTAAGTCAATAACGAGCCTGTCTTCCAGGACTTGTGAAATAATACAGGTAATTTCAACAATATTATTCTCTTTTTGGAAGCATAAATTCAATTTTTGTCCTGATTTTAATAAATCCATACCTAATATTATAAATAACACTTAGTTAAAAAACAATAACTGCAATTCATATAAATGCATTAAATTCTCTGAAAGCATGTGCATTTAATATGGCATAGATTCAATAAATTCAGGAATTTTTACATCTGTCATAGGGATATCCTTTTGCCTGTATGATTTTTCCGAATATGATATCCAGTTAAATAGTATTACAGAACTGGGTTTATCTACAATACCATTAATAATACTTCTGAACTCTTTAGTATTTTTCATCGGAAGCTGCGGCAATTTGTCAAAATCTTCCGGTAGTATGTTATACTTATTATCCTCTCCGGTTAACATTACCAGTAATTTATTCCAAGAAAAATCCCCAAATGCACCTAAGCCCGAGACAATTTCATCCGATAATCTGCCTAGAATAGTCAGATTTGCATAATCCGTAGAAGGATTGTACAGACCTTTGATAAACAGTGACATTAGAGGTCCTTGCGATTGCAGCATTTTTATATTGGCAATACCGTTAGATAACTCTATATCTCCTCTCAAATATTTAAATAAACCTGTATCTTTAAGAGTTATTGCTTTTGTGACAATACTCAATGAAGTTCTTAACATATTGTCAGCAATTACGTTTTGAGCATACAGTAAATGCTCTAATTTCCCTAAAACTCCCATTCTTCCGTTGTGGACAACAAATTTAATATTACCGTTTAGAGATTGTTTGGCTGACAGATTACCGCTTAGCACAGAATCAAAATCCATAACTCCGCTTACAGTATCTTTTTTTACGGCTATTACATCAAAGATGGGAGCAGCACTAACCCCTCGGGCTTGAATTTTTGAGTTAAAATGCTCATCTTTTAAATTATAATCAAGCGTTCCCGCCAGTTTTCCGTTAAATATTTCTGAAGATATGTTATTTACGGATAAAATATTATTTTTAAGCTTAAAATCCGCGTTTAAAGCCGACATATAAAGCGGAGAACCGTAAATATTGACTGCTGCTTTCTCTGAAAAGAATTTGCCTTCTTTTATTGTAACAGGAAATATTTTTGAAATAGGACTGTCTTTATACATGAAATAAGTGTCGGTATTAAAATATTTTGACTTAATATTAATATTTTTTATGCTGATTTCATTGGATAAATCCGTTAAAACTGTTGCATTCATCCCCATAGAAGTGTCAGCCAGTTTTATAAGCGGAGCATTAACTACGGCGATATTTTTATTAAAATCAATAACTAGGCTGTTGACAGAAAGCTGCAAAAATTGATTTATTAAATTCTGAATACTGATTTGTCCGACAATATCCAGCTTATCCGGTTTACCATTTATAAATATGTCTCCTTTCAACTGCGCAATTGTGTCTAATAAAGTAACATTAAGCTGCTGAGGGATAAACACTCTTATATTTCTAAAAAACGGATTTTTAGGGTTCTCTATGTTTCCTGATATTGTAATACGTTTTTGTCCTTTTAAATTAGATTTAAAATCTTGTGAAAAATGCCCGTTAAATGATAAAATGCTTAAATCTTCAATTTTTAAAGTTTTGTTTTCAAATTTTGATACAAAATTAATTATAGAAGGTTCATCTAAAACAGCTGCTTTTTCCATTAATAATTGTGCGATGATATTTTGGACAGTTCTGTCGCCGTTTACTGTAAGCAATATAGGATATAATGCATAATTCCCTTTTACCCCTTCTTTTATCCCTTTTATATCTCTGGAGTTTATACATCCGTTCAAACTTGCGCTGAATGTCAAATCTTTTGAATTATAATTCATAACTTCAGCTTTTGCGGTCAATTTTGAATTTGGCATGAAAACATTAGTTTCCGGAATTTTTAAAGCGTCACGTTCAATATAAAGCTTTAATAGCGGAAGCTTTATTGACTCTGTTTTGTCGTTTTGTATAATCAAGTCATTAATATAAGCAATGTTGTTTTTGTTAGTGTCTATTTTTAAATTTGTAAATGCAAGTAAGTTATTATTATGTATACATTTAAAATTGTCAATTTGGAGATTTTCTTTGTGTATAATGTTGTCTAACGTACCATTAATATTTGCAACCAGTGAAGCAATTCCGCTCTTAACCCCTAAAGATGCAGGGCATAAGTATTTTAGCTCGACTTTATTCATTAAAACTTCAATATCAATATTTTTATCAATTTTTCCTTTCAGCATAATAGGCGCATTATTAACATATCCGACTGCATCAGTTACATTTATCGTATTGTTCGAAAAATCTACATTGGCATTAATATTATTTATATCAAGTCCGCTTGCTTTAACAGCCGCATCAGATATTTTCATGTATCCCGATGATTTGATTTTATTAAAATCACCTTTTATATTAAAGTCCGCTTTTAAAGTACCCGTTAATGTTTCAAGCCCTTTAAAGCGTGAACAATCTGCAAAAAGCTTTACTTTCTTGTACAGGTTAGAAAGCAGAATATCATCAGTTTTAACTTTTATATCCACACAAGGTTTAGCGGAATGATTTATAACTCCGTCTAAATATATCTTTTTATCATTTGAAGCATATATATTGGAAAGAATACCGATTTTATCTCCTAAAAATGTCAAATATATAAAACTCTTAGGAGAACGTTTTGCCGGATCAAGAACCGATATATTATCAATATTAATCAAACCGGATATTTGAACATTGCCGTTTATATTTTTGTACAATTTTAAATCTGCAATTATATCGGAATGAAAATCCAATAAAACCATTTGATTAAGAAACTCATTTATATTAAAATTTTTGTTTTGATTGCATTCCGGCATTTCTGTATTTGGAACTAATGAAACATCAAATGTTAAATATTTATTATTGTTTATATAGAATTCTCCGATAGTTTTAATACTGAAATTTTTAAAGTTTTGGATTTTCGTAATATTGAGGTCGTTTCCAGTAATTTTATACATTTTATCAGAATTTTTGTCATAGTATGAAAAACTGTATGCTTTATAAGCTATAGAAGGAGTTTCATCATAATCTTTCAATTTCAGTCGTTTTATTAATTCTTGTAAATACTTATCTCCGGAGGCGGTTTTTAGTATAAATTTATCCGCATAAATACGTTTTACTTTAACGTTATTTGTTAACAATGAAGTCCAAGGAACAAAGAATCTGATATTATCAAACTGTGCGAATTTTTGACCGTCCTTGTACATCATATGCATTACCGGTGCTTTTAGTTTTAAACTGGGGCCCAGACGTAAAATAAGCTTTTCAATGTGTATTTGTATTCCTAAATCTTTTGTTACTTGTGCTTCCACTTGAGGAATAAATTTTGATGCATTTATAGGTATAAAACAAATAGCTACTAATAAGCTTATAACTGCTAATGCAATTATTATATATATTTTGTACTTTTTCATACTATATCACTTCTCCGCTCTCATTATTAAAGAAATACATGTCATCAACTGAGATTTTTAATTCAACAGTTTCACCTATTTTATAATCCATAGGAACTTTAGCGCAGCACTTGTTGCTATTTAGGCTAAAATAAATAATTCTCTCTCCGCCTGTCATTTCTGTAATTTCCGGTGCTACTTGTATTTTTACATCTCCGGTTATCATTTTTTCGGCTCGTATGCCTATTGTAACCAGCCCAGAAACGGTTTTGTCAGTTTTAAATCTGTGACCTTCAATTTCAAAACACTGGTTTTCAACGTTAACATCAATAAAATTCATTTGACCGATAAAGCCTGCAACGAATTTGTTACAAGGTCTGTTATATATAACATCCGGAGTATCAAACTGCTGGATTTTTCCTTTATCCAGCACTACTATTCTATCCCCCATGGTAAGTGCTTCAGTTTGGTCATGTGTAACATATATAAAAGTTGTTTTTAACTTGTTATGCAATCTTTTAATTTCTGAACGCATATGTACTCTAAGATTAGCATCTAAGTTCGATAAAGGTTCGTCCATCAGAAAAACTTTTGGATTTCTTACTATGGCACGTCCCAGTGCTACTCTTTGCCGTTGTCCTCCTGAGAGTTGTTTGGGTTTTCTGTTTAATAAATCTTCTAAATTTAAAGCTTTTGCAACTTCATATACTTTGTCTTTTATAGTTTTAGCATCATATTTTCGCATTTTTAAACCAAATGCAATATTGTCATAGACACTCAAATGCGGATATAGTGCGTAGCTCTGAAAAACGAATGCAATATCACGATCTTTCGGGTGAACATTGTTTACTAAATTTTCTCCGATAGTAATATCACCTGAGGTTATATCTTCTAAGCCTGCAATCAGTCTTAATATTGTTGACTTACCGCAGCCGGAAGAGCCTACAAGTACAACAAACTCCTTATCATTTATTTCCAAATTGATATTATCAATGACATTCTTTTTACCGTCATAGCTTTTTATAAGATTTTTTAAAATTACTCCGCTCATCCCCGTCTCCGATATACTTAGTATGAAGGAATTATTACGTTAAAACTTGTATTTTTAAGAATTTGTGATTCTGCCCATACAATACCGTTAAGAGCTTGAACCATATTTTTTACACTGCCGAGTACAATTGCTCTGAGTACATTTTTTCTGTTTGCTGAATCAACAATTTTGTATGGTTCAAATAAACATTCCAAATCACTTTCTGAGAATAGCAGAGCACTGCTGGACAGTGATATCATAACGTATTGCGCCGCCGGTAAATTTTTCGAAGATATCAACTCTTCGTCAGGATTAGAAACAGATATTACAATCTCTCCTATATCTACAGATTTAAGTATTACTTCAAGTAAGTCTTGCAAAATATTTCTTATAATTTCTTCCTGTGAAGTAATTGTCTTTCTTAATTCATTTTCAGCTTTAACGACAATTTTGACGTCTTTACTTTTATATAATTGTTCACTATATTTCACTACGGAATTTACAAGATTGACGATATCAAAAATTTTATTTTCCGGTAATTTTGACATAACTTCTGTTTGAGAAAGCTCAAGCAGTTTTGTTATAAAATACATCAGTTCTGAAGAATTTTTGTTAATAATTCTTATGTATTTTTCCTGCTGTTCATTCATTTCACCGCCCAGTCCGTCGGCCATTGCTTGTGAAAAACCCACTACTGACTGAATCGGAGATTTAAAATCATTCGATAACTTTAGTAAGAAGTTGTTTTTGTCACGATTAAATTTATTAATTTCCGCTTCATTCGAAATATTTGACTGAAATTGTACTGCATCGCGGAAATCAAGTACATAGCTGTCATTATATTCTTTGGCGGTCATATCAAAATAAATTTCTTTACCTGTAAATTTTGTAATAACAGGTTTATGCAAATTAATTGAGCTTTGGATTAAATTAACAGGGTTTTCAATAAAATCAGCGATATTAGAAGTCATAAGATGCATTTTGGATGTTTCAAAAATCTCTGCTGCCGCATCGTTAACCCATTGAATTTTACCGTCTTTTCCGCATAAGATAAGAGCATCAGGTAATGCTTTTTCTACGTCTATTGTGTTAGTTTTAAATAATATCTTTTTTATATCCATAAAAACATTAATTCCTTTTTAAGTATTCTAACACAAAATTATACTATTAAAAAAAGATTAAAATTATTAAGTTTTGTAATTTTTTGTATTAAGATTTTAGTATAAAGATATATAAGAAGGATAAGCTATGAAATATAAAGACTATTATGAAATACTTGGAGTAAGCCGTGATGCCGATACTGCGGCAATAAAATCAGCATACAGAAAACTTGCAAGAAAATACCATCCGGATGTTAATAAAACAAAAGAAGCTGAAGAAAAATTTAAGGATATAAATGAAGCTTATGAAGTTTTATCGGATAAAGCAAAACGGCAAAGATACGACAGTCTCGGCTCAAATTGGCAGGGCGGTGCTGACTATACTCCGCCTCCGGGGTTTGAGAATTTCAGTTTCAACTTTAATCAAGGCGGCGGTCAAAGCTTTGATTTTGGCGGTTCAGGATTTTCAGATTTCTTCAGTTCATTATTTGGCGACATGATGGGCGGCGGAATGTCATCAGGGAGAGCATCAAGCCAGAATTTTAGCGGATTTGATTTCGGACAGGGAGCAGGCACTTCCCGCCAGAGAAAAACTGCCCAAACAAAAGCAGAAAATCTTGATGTAACAAAAAATTTGAATGTTACAGCGAAAGAAATTTTTGATGGAAAACCAATCTCTGTAACATTTACAGAAGTTGAAAAATGCGGTTTCTGTAACGGTAACGGTTTCTGCTCTCATTGCGGCGGAACAGGAATTGTTTCTACCCCCAGAACTGTAAAAGTAAAACTCCCCAAAGGGGTTTCGGAAGGAAAGAAAGTCCGTCTAAAAGGTGAAGGAAAAACAGACGCTTACGGCAATAAAGGCGATTTATACCTTGTTGTGCATTTTAAAGACAGTAACTATGAATTTGATGGTGATGATTTAATAAAAGAAGTCGAGATTACTCCTCCAGAAGCAGTATTAGGATGCTCTAAAGAAATTGATACTTTGCATGGGAAAATCAATATCAAAATTCCCGCAGGAGTATCCAGTGGACAGTCATTAAGATTAAAACAAATGGGGCTTCCAAAAACAAACGGATATGGGGATTTGAAGGCCAGAATAAAAATAGTTATTTCGAAAAATCTGTCGGCTGAAGTTAAAGATTTGTATAAAAAAATTCAGCAACTACAGAATAAATAGCAGGTACACACGGACTTACATTGACCGTAAATCAAATTTCTTTAATCAGTACCCACTCCAACCCTCCCTCATTAGGGAAGGAGCGGCGCGTACGCCGGGCACAAAAAGCTTCACTTTCTTTAGAAAGAAAGAAGAACAATTTATAGTCAAAAAAGTTATTAAAGCAGGCTCCTAGACTGCCCCCCCCCCCCCGAAAAGCATGACTACAAGAGGGTTTGAGGCGTAATGTAATTTACACTTTAATATAAGCTCTGCTATCTTCATACAATCATATCCTTGATTATTATACTTTATTAATGCCACATTCTCAAAATTTGTAACACTCTTTAGATTAATTTTTACAAAAATTTACATTATAACATAGATTAATTCTAAACTTGACATAACTATTATTTATAACGACAATAAAATAAGAAACCAGGGGAGTATATATGACAAAGCAGACTTTTTTACATGATAAACATGTTGCACTCGGTGCGCGTATGGTAGATTTTGCCGGCTGGGAGATGCCTGTGCAGTATTCATCAATTATAGATGAACATAAAACAGTGAGAGAAACAGCCGGTATCTTTGATGTTTCTCATATGGGAGAAATTATTGTATATGGTGAAGATGCTCTTCCGTTTTTGAATAAACTTGTTCCGCAGGATATCACAAAACTTGTTGATTTAAAGGCTGTATATTGCCAGCTTACAAATAAGAACGGCGGAATAATTGACGATTTAATAATCTACAAACTTGAAGATAAAAAATATTTAATAATAGCGAACGCTTCACGCATAGACGAGGACTTAAACTGGATGGTCAGAAATAAATGCGGTTTTGATGTCACAATTGTAAACGAGTCGCATAACTATTCGCTTCTGGCAGTTCAGGGGCCGAAAGCATGTGAACTTATAAAATCGCTCGGTATCGAAAATTTACCTTCATTTTTCCATATCAAAAGAGGGGAACTTTTTAATATAAATGTTTGGATTTCAAGAACCGGTTATACAGGAGAGGACGGAGTCGAAATTCTTGTTCGTAATGAGTTTTCAGAATACCTCTGGGATAAATTATTATCTGCGGGAAAACCTTTTGGGATAAAGCCTATCGGACTTGGGGCAAGAGATACTTTAAGGCTTGAAGCAGCTCTGCATTTATACGGTAATGATTTGGATGAAAATACAACCCCGATAGAAGCTGGATTATCCTGGTCTGTATCAAAAAATAAAACAGAAGATTACAACGGAAAGTCCCATATTGAAAAACAGCTTAAAGAAGGAATTACAAAAAAACTAATCGGATTCAGAATGCTGGATAAATCAATTGCAAGGCATGGCTATGAAATATATTCTGCCGGCAAAAAGGTCGGAATTGTAACCAGCGGAGGGGTTTCACCAATAAGAGGCGAAAATATCGGTATGGGTTATATAAAAAACCTTGACAATTTAGCTGTAGGCTCTACAATTCAAATATTGATACGTGAAAAACTTCACGATGCCGAAATAATTAAACGACCTTTTGTTGAAAAAAAGAATAAAACAAATATATAGGAGAATAGTCGAATGAACGAAAGTATGTTATGCACAAAAACACACGAATACGTACTTGAACAAGGCAATAAGTACGAAATCGGTATTACAGATTATGCCATAGAGCAGCTTGGTGATATTGTTTTTATTGAACTTCCTGACATCGGAACTGTATTTGCAAAAAACGAAGCTTTCGCTACAATTGAATCTGTAAAGGCTGCCTCTGAAATTTATATGCCAATATCCGGTACTGTTGTTGAAATTAACGAAGATATTGTTAACAGTCCTGAACTCTTAAATGATGAAAGCTATGAAAATAAATGGTTAATAAAGATTACATCAAAAGCTGATCAGGTTGAATTTGCAGATTTATTGGACTACTCGGATTATAAAGAAGAAATTGAATAATGAAAAATTTTATAGCACATACTGATGATATTAGAAATAAAATGCTTGAAGAGATTTCCTGCTCTTCCATGGAGGATTTATTTAAACAGGTTCCGATTAAGCTTAAGGATTTTAATATAGCCAATCCTTTAAGCGAACTTGAGACACAGCGGGAAATAAAAGCAATTGCAAGAAAAAATAAGACTGAATATTCAACTTTTATGGGAGGCGGAGTTTATAATAAATTTATTCCTGCAGCTGTAAACTATGTAGCTCAAAGGTTTGAATTCCTTACTGCTTATACTCCGTATCAGCCTGAAATATCTCAAGGAACGTTGCAGGTTATATATGAATATCAGACAATGATTGCAAGGCTTACGGGCATGGATATAGCGAATGCTTCAATGTATGATGCATCATCAGCTTGCGCAGAGGCTGTTTTAATGGCACATAGAATTTGTAAAGGCAAAAAGAATAGGGCTCTTATTTCAAACCGACTTAATCCTGAATATAAAGAAGTCATAAAAACATACTGCTGGGCACAGGATATAGAAATCGAATGGTTCGAAAATGAGCTTCCTGATAATACTGCTGACTATTTTTGCGTTTTAATACAGTATCCGGATTATTATGGAGAAATTCCGGTATTAAGCAAACCCGACACGATTTATATAGTTTGTGCCAATTTATCAGCACTTTCGATTATAAAACCGCCAGTAGAAGCTGATATCGTTGTCGGAGATATCCAGCCTTTAGGGATTGCAATGAATTTTGGCGGGCCGCATGCGGGTTATATGGCGTGTAAAGAAGCTTATATGCGTCAGATGCCGGGAAGACTAGTCGGGCGCACTCTGGATGCGGACGGCAGACAGGCATTTACTCTAACTATTCAAACCCGAGAACAGCATATTAAAAGGGAAAAAGCTACGAGTAATATCTGTTCAAACCAATCACTAATTGCTCTGGCTGCAACTCTGTATTTAAGCCTGCTAGGAGAAAAAGGGTTTAGAGAAACAGGCGTAATTTCCGCTAATCTTGCCCATGCTCTTTCAAGAATGCTAAAAGGAAAAGGTGTAAAGACACTTAATGATAATTTCTTCAATGAGTTTGTTGTTGAAATAGATGATGCTGATAAATATTTAGCAAACTTAAAGGAACAGGGAATTTTTGGCGGTATAAAGATTGATAAGCGCCATGTTCTTGTCTGTACTACAGAGATGAATACGGAAGAAGAGATTATAAACTACGTTGAAGCAGTTTAGACTTTTGTAAATTATATTAAAGCCCGCTTATTAAAAAGACTGCTTTTTTGTTATAATTAAAATATTCAAAAGAAAAGAGCAGGAGCCAATATGGAAAGATTTGTCGGTATAATAGGTATTGCAGTTATATTTTTAATTGTTTTT
>CALUPN010000043.1 GCA_944322625.1 Candidatus Gastranaerophilales bacterium
ATTGAGGCTGACCTGTAGTTCCAATTACAACCTGTAGCCATACCCTTGTCAGCCGACCATATTCCTACGTGCGTAGCACAAAAAAAAGAGCCTTTTGATGGCTCTTGGAATTAAGAATAGCTGGAAGTATGAAAAAGATTTAATAATTATATTTAACCCGAACGATAATAAAAAAACTATCAGTTATGTGGGGAATATTTTATTAACATTTATTAATAAAATAGTTGTAAATAAAACTTGAGCATGCTAAGCTTGGTTTGTCGGACTGCTAAAGAACGCTTTTTATGAGCAAGAATTAATTTAGTAAGCGGCGAGTAGAAAGGACAGGGTTTGAAGAAAACCTTAGCTCCGCAATTATAAGGGAAAAAGATATGAACACAGATCCAATAGCAGATATGCTGACAAGAATCAGAAACGCTAACATCGTTTCACATCCTTCTGTTGAAATGCCTTCTTCTAAACTAAAAGTAGCTTTAGCTAAGCTTTTAAAATCAGAAGGTTTTATCAACGATTACTCTGAAAGAGCAGAAGGACATTTCAAATACTTAACAATCGAGTTAAAGTATGACGAAGCAAACAAGCCGGTTATTACGAACTTACAACGAGTTTCTAAGCCGGGTTTAAGAAACTATTGCAAAGCTAAAAACTTACCGCAGGTACTTGGCGGAATGGGTATTGCAATCGTTTCAACAAGCAAAGGGCTTCTAACAGACCGTAAAGCAAGAAAAGAAAACCTCGGCGGCGAAATCCTCTGCTACGTCTGGTAGTGCTACGCACGTAGGAATATGGTCGGCTGACAGGGGTAAAATACAAGTTGGAATTAGAACTACAAGTCAGCCTCAATCGTAGAACTACAAGTGGAAATTAAACCTCGGAGCTACGCACGTAGGAATATGGTCGGCTGACAGGGGTAAAAATACAAGTTGGAATTAGAACTACAGGTCAGCCTCAATCGTAGAACTACAAGTGGAAATTAAACCTCGGAGCTACGCACGTAGAAATATAGTCGGTGGAAAGAGAAAATGTAGGTCAGGCACTGCCTGACAATAACTTCTTCTCAATCCCTAAACCACTAAACTTATAAACCATAATATCGGGTTCAATTGGCAGAAAAGCCCGTAAGCAAAAAAGGAGAAAATAATATGTCAAGAATTGGTAAAAAGCCTATTGAAATTCCATCAGGCGTTGAAGTAAAAATAGATGGAAATGTTATAACAGTTAAGGGTTCTAAGGGAACCGAAGCTGTATCATTCAGAGACGAAGTAAAGGTTTCTGTTCAAGATAATCACATTATCGTAGAACCTAACTCTGAAGACAGAAAAACAAACGCTCTTCACGGTTTATACAGAACCTTGATTGCAAATGCAGTTCATGGTGTTTCTCAAGGTTTTGAAAAGAAACTTGAAATCGTCGGTGTAGGTTACCGTGCTAATATGGAGGGAACAAAACTTAATATGGCATTAGGTTACTCTCACCCTGTTATTATTGAACCTCCGGCAGGTATTACGTTATCTGTTGAAGCAAATACAAAAATAACCGTACAAGGTTCAAATAAACAGACGGTAGGTGATGTAGCAGCATTCATCAGAAGCAAACGTCCTCCGGAAGTATATAAAGGAAAAGGTGTTAAGTATGAAGGCGAATACATCAGACGTAAAGCTGGTAAAGCCGGTAAGAAATAGGAAGGGTTTGATTTTTTAGGAACCCCTCTCCAAGAATTTCTAATACTCAACTTCCGTTTCGTATTGAAATTCTATCCTCTCCCGCAAGGGGCGAGGAAATAACAGATAAAAAGCTCACATAAACCCTTGATTAGGTTGTCAAGAAGGTTTGAGCAAAAGAAAGGAAAAACCAAAATGATTAAACAAGAAATTAGAAAACCAAAAGTACAAAAAAGACATCAGGCAATCAGAACAAAGATTTCGGGAACTTCTGAATTCCCGAGGCTGGCTGTTTATAGAAGCACAAAACACATTTATGCTCAATTAATTGATGATGAAAAACATGTAACAATTTGTTCAGCATCATCCGTTGATAAAGACCTGAAAGAAAAATTAGCACACGGCGGTAACATCGAAGCAGCAAAAGTTGTCGGTGAAGCTATCGCTAAGAAAGCTAAAAAAGCAGGCATTGAATGTGTGGTATTCGATAGAGGCGGCTTCCTCTACCACGGCAGAGTTGCTGCTTTAGCAGACGCTGCAAGAGAAGCAGGCTTGATGTTCTAAAAAATACTTAACTTATTTATAAAAGACCTCTTATATATTTTATAGGAGGTCTTTTATCTTTTATAGTTTTTTGATAAAATATCCTTGAGGGCTTATGTTATGAATACAAAAAAAATTTATTTATCGTTAATAGCAATTATGGCTTCACTCTCTTTTACTGCAGGGGTTGACGCTAAAATGACAAAAGAAGCGCATGCTCTTTATCAGCAGGCATGTAATTATGAGTATAAGAGTGATTACAATACTGCAATAAGTATTATTCAAAAAGCAATTGCAATTAACGGTGATGACGCAATGCTATATACTAAAATTGCCGGTCTGTATTCCGATATAGGAGATTATGAAGAAGCTCTCGGGGCATATAAAAAAGCGATTAAATTACGCCCGAATGATGCATTCATTTACATAAGCATAGGAAATATTCTGCAGACTCTTGGCGATTACGAAAACGCTTATAATTCATATATGCAGGCGCAGCAGATTTATCCGGAGTACAAATATAATTATTTAAACCTGGCAAATATTGAATATTTCAGAAAAAACTACAAAAACGCGGTTGAATACTATAACACATTTTTAAGTGCATATCCGGAACATCAGGAAGCAAGTGAGAATTTAGCTAATGTCTATTATATTTCAGGACAGCCGGATAAGGCTTGTGATATTTTTTCAAATGTTTATAAGAAATATCCGACAGCTTTTAAGGAATATACTAATTACGGAATGGCTCTTTTTGATACAAAACAATATCAGGCAGCTGCTGAGATTTTAGAAAAAGCGCTGCAGGATGATGCTAAGAATGAGGCAATCCTTGCAAAACTGGCATTATCATACCAAAATATGGATGAAAACGAAAAAGCTTTTGAAACGTACAAAAAAGTTTTTCAGCTTAATCCGAAACTCGTAATGCTAAAATTTGATTATGCAAATCTTTTAGGTAATATGGACAAAAATGAAGAAGCTATTGAGCAGTATAAAGAGTATTTAGCGGCATATCCGGACGACGCAAATGCATATCGCAACCTGGGACTTGTTTATAAAAAGCTTGATAACAATGATTTAGCTTTATTCAATTTCGAAAAATCATATTCAAAAGATTCTTCTAGCGTGGAGACTAAAAAGGAACTTGCACTATGCTATCACAAAAAACAGGATTACATAAACGCACTTAAATATTATGATTTTGCATTAAAATCCGAGCCTGATAATTATGAACTTTTAGCAAACAAAGCACTTACACTTCATGCAATGGATAATTATGTTGCGGCTATTGAAATTTATAAAGAGTTGTTGGATAAACAGCCTAATGACAGAATAAAGCAAAATCTTGTAGCTGCTTCAATAGCTTATGGGTATGATTTATATGAAAAACAGGATTACGGCCAGGCAATACTATATTTTGAAGATGCGATTGAATTAAATGATAAAGAAGCTTCTGCCTATTTTGGTTATGCTCAGGCAAATGAAAAAATGGGTTGTACGGAAACCGCTCTTGAAAATTATCAAAAAGCGGTATCATTGGCACCTGCAAATACAGAATACAATAATTCATTAAAAGAATTTCAAATAAAGAATAAAGAATTTTTAGCGAAGGCAGCTCCTGCAGAGGTAGTTGAGAAAGTTGCTGCAGACGGCGAAAAAAATGTTACGCCGGCAGCAGGGTCACAAGCACAACAATCTCCTGTGGCAGCAGAACCGCAGGCTTTAACGTATGATGAATTAATAAAAAACGGAGACGAAGCATACAAGCAGCGAAAATACGAAGAGGCTATAGATTATTATACAAAAGCCGTTATTTTTAAACCTGATGATAAAGTCACAATGCTTAAAATTGCAAATACATATAAACTTTTAGGGAACAATGCAAAAGCAATCAGTTTTTATGATAAGCTTTTGATTTTGGATCCTGCTAATATCGATGCCGTATTTAACAAAGGTTTAGTTTTTGCGGCTCAGAAAAACTATGATGAAGCTATTAAATGTTTTGAGAATGTTATAAAGCTTTCTCCGGATTATCCGTATGCATATTATTCTTTAGGTCTTGCATATGAACAAAAAAAAGATGCAGAAAAAGCTCTGGAATATTATTATTTGTATGCGGGGCTTGAAAAGGACGAAAAGATGCTGAATGTGGTAAATCAAAAAATTAAGCAGCTGGAAAAATGATTAAACAGGCAAAATTTTTAATACTATCTTTTGTTATTCTTTTTGTTTTATGTGCCTGCACATATGAAAGAGGGTTGATATTATTTAATACACAGCATATAACAGAGGATAATGCTCTTTGTAATCAAAAAACATTTGTTCCGGGACAAAAAGTTTATTATTTGTTTATTGCTCCTAAAAAAATGAAAAATGAATTTATACGTGTACAAGTTTTTAAAATGACCGATAAAGCTCCCTGGGGCGGAAATGAAGTTGTCAGAACAAAAGATTACAGACTTATGAAGGATGAAAGATATTACCACA
Organism: Candidatus Gastranaerophilales bacterium; assembly: GCA_944322625.1. Lineage (GTDB taxonomy): Bacteria > Cyanobacteriota > Vampirovibrionia > Gastranaerophilales > Gastranaerophilaceae > CAG-196. The sequence goes on from CALUPN010000043.1 coordinate 4,695, forward strand.
CTGATTATTTTACGCTTTATGAAACCGGCCGTTATGTGATGCAAGTATTTGCTCATGACGATTTTCAGCATCCATTGGCACTGAGCGATTTTTATATACATTAAAATATTAGCTCATGGCCCTATAGACATTTTGATGAAAATATTATACAAAGATTATATAACTTAGTGCACAAAGTTTAGTAGAACTATGAAAAAGAAACAGGAGCTAAAAATGAAGCAATTAACGGCCAGAGAAGCGGAAGTTATGAACCTTGTGGCATTAGGACTTAATAATCATGAAATTTCTGAGAAGCTATGTATTTCAAATCATACAACAAAAGCGCATGTGTCAAGTATATACCGAAAATTAGGGGTTAGTAACAGAGTTCTTGCAGCAAAACAAAGCTTTGTAAATGATTTAGAGAAATCAACATAACAAAAAGCGGCCGCAGGCCGCTTTTTGTTTTTACGAATATACGGCAAAAATATTATCAGATAAAATTTTACAATCCGAAACAAAACAAGCGTAATTACTCGGATTATTATATGATTATATTTGGAGGGTTGTTTTGTGAAAAAAATCAGATTTTATTTTTCGCTGTTATTTGCAAAAGGAGTTTATTTGTTTTTTAAGACAACAGGTCTTTCTTCGGGAACTTCTGTTATTGGCATGATGGTTCAAAAGATTTGCCCTGATTTTTTAGAACAATCAAATAAATATATTAAAACTAAAATAAACATAACCGGAACAAACGGAAAAACAACAACCTCCGGTATTTTAGCGCATTTAATCAAAAGTGATAATCACACGGTTATTAATAATTCTCTGGGGGCTAATATGCTCAACGGAGTTGTAAATGCGTTATCGACACAGCTTAATACCTTTAAAACAACGGATTATTCCGTGATAGAATCTGATGAAGCTTATCTTTCAAAAATATATAATCAATTTGATGCGAACTATCTTCTTGTGACAAATCTTTTCCGCGACCAGTTAGACAGGTATGGCGAGCTTGCTAAGACTAAGCAGCTTATTCAAAATGGTATTGATAAGAAGAAAGATTTGAAATTAATTTTGAATGCGGATGACCCGCTTGTAGCTTCTTTGGGTGGCGAAAATAAAATCTTTTACGGGATAGAAAATGTTTATTATGCGGATGAAAGCTTGAGAGCAGACAGTTCTGTTGAAGAGGTTTTTACATGTCCGTGCGGAAAAGAATTGAAATACGAGAAGAAATTTTTAGCACAGCAGGGGCATTATTACTGCGATTGCGGCTATTCAAGGCCTGAAGTTAAATATAAAGCGGATGTCAGTATTTATAAGGATTATTCAATAATAAAGATTAATAATACAAATTATGAAGTACCGCTTGTCGGACTTTTTAATGCGTATAATGCTCTTGCGGCAATTTCACTTGCGCTGGAATTGGGAATAGAAAATATTCCGGAAAATTTAAAAACTTTTAAAGTTGCTTTCGGAAGAAGCGAGGTTAAGTATTTGAACGGCAAAAAGGTTTTAATCCAGCTTATTAAAAATCCTATAGGTGCAAATGAAGTGTTGAAAACGGTAGATAAAAATTCAAATATATTGATTATAATAAATGATAATTACGCAGACGGGCGTGATGTTTCCTGGCTTTGGGATGCGGAATTTGAATTGCTTGCAGGCTGTAAGAAAGAAATAATTGTATCCGGTATAAGAGCGGAAGATATGGCATTAAGACTCAAGTATGCAGGGATTGATAAAATAAAAATTGTTAAAGATATTAATAAAGCAGTTGAATATATAGGGAAATCGGCGGATAATAATATTACGATACTGCCTACTTATACGGCGTTATTAAGAATTAATAAAAACAGAAATTTGAGGAGTGAATAAATGTTATTAGGTGTAAATATAGATCACGTTGCGACTTTAAGAAATGCAAGGGGAGGAATAGAACCGGATGTTATAACAGCGGCAAGAATTTGCAAAGAATGCGGCGTGGCTTCGGTTACTACTCATTTAAGAGAAGACAGAAGGCATATTAAGGATAAAGATGTTGAAGAAATCCGCATGCTTCCTCGTGTCAGATTAAATTTAGAGATGGCTATGACAAAGGAGATGCAGGAAATAGCACTCCGTATTCGTCCGCATGCGGTTTGTATTGTACCGGAAAAAAGACAGGAAGTTACAACAGAGGGCGGGCTTGATGTCGAAGGACAATTAAAATGGGCAATTGAATTTACAAAACCGCTTTTAGAAAAAAATATTGAGGTAAGTTTTTTTATAGATCCGGATGTTCATCAGATTTCAGCAGTATCAAAAACCGGCGCTCCATTTATAGAACTGCATACGGGAAGATATTCGGAAGCTTTCGGGACGGAAAATGAAGAAAAAGTTTTTGAAGAACTTAAAGGGGCTGCGATTTTTGCACAAAATTTCGGGCTAAAGGTTAATGCAGGACACGGTCTGAATTATCAGAACGTAAAAAGAATGCATGAAATTCCTAATCTGGTTGAGTTAAATATCGGGCATTCAATAATTTCGCGTGCCGTTTTTGTCGGATTAGAGCAGGCTATTAAAGAAATGAAGGCATTAGTGGAAGGGTAAAGGAACAACACATGAAATCAAAAGAAGAAGTTGTAAAAGAAATGCAATTAGTAGTTGAGCAAATGAGGCTTGATGATATTGAAGAAAATCCTGACTGCGAGAATGAATTTTTTGTATGTGATGCGTGCGGGAGTACCAAACCTTTGGCAGGTTCTGTACAATATGGGAATTACAGGCTCTGTAATGATTGTGTATTGTATGCAGAAGTCGGATTTGAACTCGGACAGATTAAAGATATTGAAGAGCTTATAAACGCAATGGAAGATAAGAGGCTTGAAGCAGATTGCGAATATATTAAGCAAGAAGAAAAGAAATTACAAAATTAAGAAAGAAAGGAAGTTGAAATGAAAATAGCATCAGTTAACAATACGAACTGTACAAGTTTAGGTTTTAAGAAGAAAATGAATTCTAAAAACCTTATAACGAATGATTTAATAAGAAGAGTTAATCAGAGAATGATTGAGACAGGTGGAAAGTCTAGAGAACTTTCACCTTTAGAAAAATTTGCTGATATAATGCTGGATAAAAGTATAAAAGAAATTCCTCAGGAATTAAATAGTGCAAAGGATGAATTTGATGCACTTTCTAAAAATGAACAGGATAGGCTTTTACTATTTGCTAAATGCAGAAAAAGTGTTCGTGAACTTGTTAGCGATAGAGAACGTTTGAATTCAGCTTTTAAAAAAGCCTGGGATAGCGTTGTTGGAAAAAAATAATAAAAAGTCTTAACTATTATGGAGATTAATATTTCCTCTTTTTGTAGTAAAATTGTAATGTAAAAATTCAACTGCAAAAAGAGGAAATTATTATGTGGGAATATTCGGAGAAGGTTTTGGATCACTACAGAAACCCAAGAAATGTCGGCAAGATTGATGATGCTGATTTAATTGGAGAAGCCGGGTCGCTTGCCTGCGGTGATTCTTTAAAATTATATATAAAACTTGACGGTAAGGTTATTAAAGATGCTAAATTTCAGACATTCGGATGCGGTTCTGCTGTCGCTTCATCAAGTATTCTAACCGAAATGATTATCGGAAAAACAATTGATGAAGCTGCAAAGATTACTAATAAAGATATCGCAGATGAGCTTGACGGACTTCCGCAGGAGAAGATGCACTGTTCCGTTATGGGGCATGAAGCTTTAGAGGATGCTATTAAAAAGTATTACGGAGAAGATGTGATTGCAATGGAAGAGGGGTTAAACCCGAGCGGGGAAAAAATTATCTGTACCTGCTTTAATGTAACAGAAAATCAGATTTGGGAAGCCATTAAGGTAAACGGGCTTAAAACTGTAGATGAGGTCACAAACTACACAAAAGCCGGCGGCGCCTGCGGAAGATGCAGGGGAGTAATTAAGGATATGCTTGAGACTTATTACAAGAAAGCCGAACAGACAGCAGAGCTTACGCCGACACAAAAAATCTTGAAAATCAGTAAAGTTATTGACCAGCAGATTTCACCGCAGCTGCAAAAAGACGGCGGTGACGTTGAACTTGTTGATGTTGATGGAAATAAGGTTAAGGTTAAATTAACCGGCATGTGCAGCGGATGTAAAAATGCTTCAATGACGTTAAAAAACTTTGTTGAAACTATTTTGAAGGACAAAGTTGATTCAAAACTTGAGGTTGAACAGGTATAATATATTTGCCAATGTAGGTCAGGCATTGCCTGACAAAAACTTTATTGTCAGGCATTGCCTGACCTACAATTATTTAAATAAAGGATAGATATATGATTTATTTAGACAATAACGCAACTACTAAAATTGATGAAAGAGTATTAGAGGAGATGCTTCCTTATTTAAAAGAGGATTATGCAAATCCGTCCAGCATGTATGATTTTGCTAAAAAGCCTGCTGCAGCGATAAGAGAAGCGCGGGTTAAAGTGCGGGATTTTTTAGGTGCAGAAAATGAAAAAGATATTTATTTCACTTCCTGCGGGTCAGAGTCTGCTAACACTGCAATTAAAGGAGTTTTGAACTGTAACAGGGAAAAGCGTCATATTATAACGACAAAAGTCGAGCATCCTGCGGTTTTGAATACTTATAAAGAGTTTGAAAATAACGGGTATGAAGTCGATTATATCGGTGTAAATTCTCAAGGCGAGCTTGATATTGATGAATTGAAATCTAGGTTAAGAAAAGATACGGCATTAGTGTCTATAATGTATGCAAACAATGAAACCGGCGTGATTTACCCGGTAGAAGAGATTGCTGAATATATAAAATCAAAATCTCCGGAGACTAGATTTTTTGTAGACGCAGTTCAAGCTGCGGGTAAAATTCCTATAAACGTTAAAGATACAAAAATTGACCTGCTCGGAATTTCGGGACATAAGTTCCACGCACCAAAAGGTGTAGGGGTTCTTTATGCAAAGCCGGATGTAAGGTTTACCCCTCTGATTAACGGCGGGCATCAGGAAAGAGGCTTGAGAGCCGGTACTGAGAATGTTCCGTATATTGTTGGTATCGGAAAAGCGGCTGAACTTGCTATGGACGCTTTAAGTTATGAGCTGAAAGAAGTTAAGCGCCTAAGAGACAGGTTGGAAGAAGGTATTTTAAAGAACGTATTTAATGCAAGGCTGAATACAGGGGTGAAAGACAGAGTCCCTAATACTTCTAATATCGGATTTGAGTATGTTGAAGGAGAGCTTATACTTTTGCATTTGAGTGATATAGGCGTTTGTGCAAGCTCCGGAAGTGCCTGCACGTCAGGTTCCTTAGAGCCGAGTCACGTATTAAGAGCAATGGGAATACCGTTTACGGCTCTGCATGGTTCGATTAGGTTCAGTCTTTCAAGGTTTACGACAGAAAAAGATATTGATTTTGTTATAGAAAAATTACCTGGTATAATGGATAAGCTGACTTCTATTTCTCCATTTCAGGATGAGTTGGAAGTTTTGAGAAAAAGAAAAGGATAATTTATGATAGATACAATAACAAACGCTATTATGAAGTTTGCTGCGACTCATATGAAATTTATTATCGGAGTTATAGTCAACCTGCTTTTAATATGGGGTTTTTGTAAGCTTATCGATATTTTAGGCAGAAAAATTATATCCCGTTTAAGAGCAAGGAATTCTGATTCGCCTCTTGTAAACCTGATGCCTGTTTTGAATAGGATAGCCAAAGCTATTATTGTATTTATTTTGCTTGCCGGATTTTTGCAGAGTTTTGGATATAATGTAGCATCACTAATAGCCGGTTTCGGGATTACAGGTTTAGCTGTCGGTTTTGCTGCTAAAGAAGCTATCGGAAATATTTTCGGTTCATTCGGACTTTTAGCGGACAGGGTTTATAAAATAGGCGAGTATATCAAATTCAACGGCTATGAAGGCACTGTTGAAAATATTAATCTTCGCTCAACTACTGTAAGAAGCCTTGAAGGGTTTGCAATAAATGTACCGAATAACCTTCTTGCAAACGAAGAGATTACGAATGTTTCGCAGACAGACAGAAGAAGGATTGATTTGACTGTCGATATTGAATACGGAACTTCTAACGAAAAAATTGACAGAGCTTTGGAAATCTTAAGAGAGATAGCAAGAGAGGATGAAACTGTTTTAGAAGGTGAGCTTGCATTTATTGAAAACCTTGCGCCGAGCTCTATTGCCCTAAGGCTTGTGTGCTATACGACAAAAGCTGCATGGTCAGATTATGTTCAGGAAAAAAGTGCAGTAATAAGAAAAATTATTCACCGCTACCGTGAAGAAGGAATAGAATTTGCATTCCCATCCGCAAGTATTTATATGGCAAAAGAATAAAAGAAAAAGGATTTAATTTTTTGATGATTAAATCCTTTTTTCTTTTTTGAAGATTTTAAAATTTTTAAATCAAAGCCTCCTGCTTTTTAAATTGCATTTCATAAAGAGCTTTGTACTGTCCGTTCGGAATAGCCATTAATTCTTCATGGTTTCCGAGTTCGACCAGTTCTCCTTCATTAATAACCGCTATTCTGTCTGCATTTTTGATGGTAGAAAGTCTGTGGGCTATAACAAAAACGGTTTTATCTTTTATCAAATTATCCAATGCTTTTTGAACAATTGCTTCGGATTTATTATCAAGAGCAGATGTAGCTTCGTCAAGAATAACAATAGGAGCTTTTTTAATCATAGCACGTGCAATTGCAACACGCTGCCTTTGTCCGCCGGATAATGTTAAACCGCGTTCACCGAGCATAGTTTCAATTCCGTCCGGAAGTTCTGCTATCATTTCCTGCAGATGTGCAGATTCTATTGCCAATTCAAGCTCTTCTTCCGTTGCTTCGGGATTGCCCATCATAATATTTTCTCTAATGGTTCCTGAGAATAGAAAATTATCCTGAAAAACCATTGCAATATTTGCTCTCAATGATTTTACCGTTAAATCGCGGATGTCTGTTCCGTCAAAGGTTATCGAGCCGGATTTAATGTCGTAAAAACGCGGCAACAAATTAACAAGAGTTGATTTTCCGCCGCCTGAATTACCTACAATTGCCAGAGTTTCATCTTTATTTATTGTCAGAGTTAAATTCTTTAAAACGGGCTGGTTCTGAACATATTCAAACCATACGTTTTTGAGTTCTATTTTATCATTAAGTCCTTTCATCTCTACTGCATTTGCTTTATCAACAATTTCCGGTTTTAAATCAAATAATTCAAAAACCCTGCCCATTGCAACAAAGATATTTTGAATACCTGTTAAAGTATTCCCCAGAGTTTTAACCGGTTTGTATAAAAGCAATAATGAAGTTACAAAAGATGCAAAGCTTCCTGCTGTCATTTCGCCCGAAGTAATGAGATGTGTTCCGTAACCTAAAACAACCGCAATTCCACAGGAAGCAATTACATACATCAAAGGACTCATCCAAGCTGCACGTTTAGTCAGCGACATATTAACGTTAAAAGAATCCCATATTTGATTTTTAAAATACTGTTCCTGACGATTTTGCAGGCCGTATGCCGTCATAACTTTATTACCGTTATATGTTTCATTAATGTTTGTAGTGATATTTCCGCCGATAACCATATTTTTGTTTGAGGCAGACTTAATTCTTTTCCTTATAAGAGCAACCGGAATAAAAGCGATACATAGTACAAGTACGCCGATAAAAGCCAGCTTCCAGGAGCTGTATAACATAACTGCAATAAGCCCTAAGGCTCCGAACAGGCTGGTAGTAATTGTTTTTATTTGATCTACAATGCCTGCAGATGCAGTTTGCGGGTCGCTCATATATCGCGTAATTATAATCCCCGAAGAATTTTCATCAAAAAATTGCGGGTCCATATAAATAAGTTTATGAAATAAATCCATCTTAACATCGTTTGTTATTCTTTGTGATGTCCAGGCAGAAATATAATCGTTAAGATACCTTAAAACCCCCTGAAAACCGGCAAAAGCAATTACACCAAAGGGAATGATAAATGCAAAAGCCTGCCAGGTAAGTGTAAATTCATGTCCCAGAATATGAAATACCCAGTCTTGTTTACCTACAACATAATCCATAAAAGGCTTTAGTGCAAAAGCCGTAACCCCGTCTAAAAGTCCCAGCGGAATTGCAACCAGAAAACCGCAGATTATCCTGAACATATAAGGTTTAATATATGGCCAAATTCTTGATAGCAGCCAGCCGTATTTAAACGAGTTCTTCGCTGTAGTAGTGCTCAATTTCATATTTAAAAGTTCCTTTTTATTCTGTCTCTCAACTTTTATTATACCCGAAGCAAACAAAAAGGTCATGAAATATCAGCATAACAAGAAAAATCGTTACATATAAAGTTCAAAATTTAAATTTACATATATAATATGCTACAATATTTCTATTAATTGTGTCTAAAATAAGTTAAGAAGGATTTTCTAATGTCTGAAAAGATTTTATTTGAGGATGTGTTTAGGTTTAGCTCCGGCAATAACTGTACTGGCAGAATTAAAGCCAGATTTAATAAGGAAAATGGTATAGCAGACCCGATAGAAGAATATAAGAAAAACCCTGATATCGTTGCAACCAGATGGCTTTTTTGGAGTAAAAAACAAAGGCCCTTTTTCGAAGGTGATATTGCAATCGGATTTGTTCGATTAAATAATTTATGGCTTTTGACGACAATTAAACGAGTGACCAAGGATTTAGGCATAAAAAATGGTATAAATTATGAAGCAGAGGTTTTAGAAGAATATAGACCATATTTCGGCAGGGTTTTGGTTGAATACCAAACGAAAAAAGGTGAACAAAATAAATGTGTAAAATACGATACTATAAAAGACAGGCTTTTTATAAACCAGATTTTACCCGCAATATATGACGGGGATGATTTCCCGGGGTATGATAAAGTCAAATTATCTTATGCACAACTGGAAACGATTATAAACAGAAACAAAAAAGACTGGGTTGCAGCTCTTTCAAATCAAAAAGGGGTATATTTAATAACGGATACTCTGACCGGAAAACTCTATGTCGGTTCTGCCACCAGCAAAGAAGGAATGTTATTAAAACGCTGGAAGGATTATGCAGATAATGGGCATGGTCATAATGTAGAACTAGAAAAGCTTGTGAAAGAAAAAGGGTTTGATTATGTAAAAGAGCATTTTCAGTATTCATTGCTCGAAAATTATAATTCAAGAGTTGATGACGATATTATACGTGCTAGAGAGCAATGGTGGAAGCGTGTTTTATGCAGCGGCGGCGAGCTTGGGTATAACAGGAATTAGCGGAAAATATCTCAGGAATTCCTTCTGAATTGGCAGATTATATAAAAGAAAATGTTAACCTGATATTGGTCCTGTTATACTTATAGTAAAGAAAAAGACATTTATATTATAAACACAACTATGACCTATTTTGTCGTAGTTGTGCTTTATTATATAAAATATGAAACAGAACAAGAATAAAAATGCTATCTTAAAAAATATTATAAAGCTTGCCGAAAAGGTTCCGGAAAATTTCAGATATAAAGAATTCATAGATGAAATCCGTATTGACTGCGGTCAGGATTTAAAAATGTTTAGCGATATCCTTTTCTGTTTCCCGGGAGCTTGGGATAAAGATGAGAACAAACGTCAAGATTTATGCTGTCTTGGGATAAGCTTGCGAGGTGATGAGTATCGATATTATGCCGGATTGCATAAAGCTCAATGCGGAATTTTTGCTCCTAAAAAAGACAAATACGATATGGAGAATAAAATTGCAGGCTTTAAATATTTAAGTGAAAACTATGGCTGGTTTTTCGGACAAGAAAATACTTGTAAGTGGAATGGTTATAGCTATGAGAAAGAAATGTATCTATATAAGAAACTGGACATTTCTGATTTGACAGCCAAAGAATTGGCAGAAAAAGTTGTACACGATATAGAGTTAATTTTTTTTTATTTAGAACCGATAAGAGGGAAACAATGTCAAGACTAAACAAAACAGAACAAATAATAGAGCTTGCAATGATGTTTCAAAACAGTTTTTGCGGACTTTGTATTGATGATATACAAGAACATTTTGAATGCTCAAGGCGTACTGCAGAGCGTATGAAAGCACTTCTGTTTGATTTGTTTCCCGAAAAAATTGAAGAAGTGCCGACATCTGACAAGAAAAAACGGTGGCGGTTTATTAAGGGAACAATGAACGCTTTAATATCATTTACAACGGATGATTTTGTAAATCTGGAGTATTTGAAAGGTTTATCTAATGACGAAAATAAAAAGAAACAGCTTGAAGAGCTTATTGCAAAAATTAAGGCCCTCACTCCTCAAAAGAATTTAAGAAAACTCGATACGGATGTTTCGGCGATTTTGGAATCGGAAGGTTTTGCGGTAAGACAATATTCAGGGGTAAGTATTAAGCCTGAAATATTGGAACTGCTCCGTACGGCAATGCTTGCTTTTAAAATGATAAAATTTAATTATCCGGTAAACAGTGTTATTAAGACTATTACACTTAATCCATACGGCTTGATTATTGCGGATAAATATTATCTTGTTGGTTTTAATGACTATGTAGGCGGCTTAAGACAATATCGTGTTGATAAAATTACAAATCTTACCGTTTTAAATGAATATTTTGATAAGGATGAAAAGTTCTCATTAACTGAATATTGCAATAATTCTTTCGGAGTTTATCAGGAAAAACCTTTGCATATTACGCTTGAATTTGATAAATCTGTCGCGGATGATGTTTTAAATTATCATTTTCATCCTACACAGAAAATAAATCGGCTTAATGGCGGAAATATTCAGGTAAAATTTTGCTCCGGCGGAACTTGTGCAATTTGTCAGGAATTGTTTAAGTGGGGGACTGCAGTCAAAATAATAGCGCCCGGTGAATTTAAAAATTATTACAGACAATATCTTTCCGACGTATTGAATAATTACAAAGACTAGAGACTGTATTTATGAAAAAACGATTTTCTATGAAATATGATAAAAACTTACGATGGTATAATTTCATATTCCGTCTGACGGAACATAAGACTTTGACCTGTATTTTAAAATCTTATCTTCCCAGTAACAAGATATTTGATTTGAATTTCAGTTTTGATTACAGGCCAAAAAATGTTGACCATACGAGAGTTGAAATCGTTTTAGATTTAATCTTTTTCGGTTTGGATATTGAGTTTGCTGACAGGCGTCATATTGAAGATTATGAAAGAATTAGAAATAAAAGATTTGATGATAAGTTTATTTTTGATTGTGCAACTGATTTTTGGAATCATAAAGCATTTGTAAAATATGGTGATAATTGGTATGAAATAGGTACAGGCTGTCATTTAACTAAACTCAATCTCAAATATGACAGTATTTACGGTTATGAACAAGAGCCTTATTTACATATTGAGCAAAATAATAAATACGGGATTATTGATAGTGATTACAATGTAATTATTGAGCCTGAATATGATGAAGAACTCTCAATTATAAATAATCCTGCTTTTGTGGGGAAATCAAACGGAAAATACGGAGTAATTGACGGTAATAAGAATCTCTTAATACCTTTTGAATATTCTAATTTAACCCTTTGTAGTAATAAAGAAAATTTAATTGCAACACTTCATTCTGAAAATGATATAAGGAAATGCGGTGTTATAGATCTCAAAGGCAATGTCATTATTCCGTTTGAATATGATTTTCTGAAAGAGTATCAAAACAAAAATGATATATTTATTGCAGGTAAAGGGTATCATACTAAAGGTATAATAAATCTTAAAAATGAAGTCATAATTCCGTTTGAGAAAAATTGTTATATACATGAATTGAGTGAGGAGACATTTATTCGTGTAAAATGCTGTTTAAATGACGAGTATTACATATACGATTTTTCAAATAAAAAAGTATGTAAAACAAAATTTAAGTTTATCAAAAACAACTCATACGGAATTGATTTATTTGAAGCAACAAAGGATTTTGAAAACTGGGGCTACATTGA
>CALUPN010000044.1 GCA_944322625.1 Candidatus Gastranaerophilales bacterium
AATAACAAAAACAATGGTTTGTGTTTCCTGCGACTTTTGAAATTCTTCCAAATTCTGCCAGTCTCTATTCTTTGCAGCCCATTCATTACCTTTAAACCCGCACACAAGTGCATACCAGAAACCCCACGGAGTAAGCCACAAAACCAGCATCCAGAGGGTCTTATAAGATTTATTGAATAATCCCCATATCCAGGTTCCGAAAAACGCACCCCAGTTAAATTCTTTCCTGTAATCATACGGGTATTTTCCGGTAATCTTACCTTTTGCAATTATCATATATAAAAGAATTACAAGATTTAATAAATATAATAAAACTGAAATTCCAACCGGAAACAGCAACCCGAAAGTTGAAAGAGCGTACAAAACAGAAACAATTGTATTAGTATCTCTTGAAACACTGCCGTTAATATCATTCAAGCGTCTTACAATAAGCGAAACGCCGATATACAAAACAAACGCCGTCCCCGGAAGCACCCACAGTTTCAAAAGCCACGGAGCTTCCCAGAAGATTGCATTCATACTAAAGAACTCACCGAAATTCCCGATATGCGACATCAAATATCCTGATGCCGGAATTGAAAACAAAGTGCCTATCATACACAGGTAAACAAAATTAAGGCAAAAATCCCACCGGCCTATTATGCCGTCAAACCCGATTAATTTAGTATTAAGTCTTAATTCATCAACCATTGCTGCAATCTTATTTAAACAAACTAAGATGATTATATACTATATTTTAAGTTTTGTAAAGATTTTTATTGTCATCCTGAAAGCGTAGATTTTTTTTGGGGTATGGAATGAATAGGAGAAGTAAGTAATATTTACCCCCGATTTTCAAGCTGTTCAGGATCTTACCGGTAGGAAAGCATAATTCCCTGCCGGTAAGATGCTGAAATACGCCTCTTTCTATTTTTATATTCTCCCCGACTCAAATTTACCCCGCCCCGGCTATTCAGCATGACAGCGTGCAGGTTCTACGCCTGGCGTAGCGCTTCCCTCGCCCCTTGTGGGAGAGGGTAGAATTTCAAGTTGAGCTTTAGCGAAACTTAGAAATTCGGGTGAGGGGTCAGCCAGCAGGGGCAAATGAAAAATATAAAATAAATTTTAAACGAGCTGTTCATTTAAATAATATCATTATAAGTAAATGTTGAGCAGGTATGCCCAACCAGCTACCTCCGCCGGTTATTCAGCATGACAGTTATTAGCAGACTAATGTCCGTATTACAATCTTATTTTTACCGGACAGTTATGCCCTCATAAGGGAGGGGCATATTTTCAATAAGCAAAATTTTTACTTTTACTAACCTTGTATTTTTGTAAAGTATTTTTTTTATTTTTAAACTTGCTTATTGTATTAAGAAATGTTAAACTGTAGGTCAGGCATTGCCTGACATTAACTAATCGATTGGAGGAAAAATGAAAGTCACAAAAATGCAGGGCTGCGGAAATGATTTTGTAATAATAGATTATGAAGAGTTTTCAAAACTGAATCTCTCAATGCCGGAAGCTGCAAAAAAACTTTGTGACAGGCATTTCGGAATCGGAGCGGACGGGCTTATTATTCCGAATACAAACATTGAAGATGCTGATATCGGATGGTTTTTCTATAATTCAGACGGCTCAACCGCACAGATGTGCGGAAACGGAATGAGATGTTTTGCAAAATATGTTTATGATAAAGAATTGGTGAAAAAATCAGAGTTTACGGTTAAAACTCTTGCAGGAATTATGACGCCCAAAATTCTTTTTGACGGGCAGGTTATGGTTAATATGTCGAAACCGATTTTAGAAACCGAAAAAATACCGTTCCTTCCGAATAATAATTTAAATTACAAGATTTCTGTTAAAAATATGATATTTGAAGGCAATGCCGTATCAATGGGCAATCCGCATTTTGTTATTTTTGTGTCCCCTGACGATGATGTAATGTCGTTTGCAAAAGAGTACGGTCCGATAATTGAGTCGGGGGCAGAGTTCCCTGAAAAAACAAATGTGGAATTTGTTAAAATAAAATCTTATAAGAAAATCGAGCTTGCAGTCTGGGAGCGTGGCTGCGGAATAACCCTTGCCTGCGGGACAGGCGCCTGCGCAAGTGTTGTTGCGGGAATTCTAAACGGATATATTGAAAATTCCTGCGAAGTCCATCTTCCGGGAGGAGTTGTGAATGTTGTCTGGAACGGTACACCAAACAAACCCGACGGGGATGTATTCTTAACAGGCCCCGCCGAATATGTATTTGATGCAGAAATTTTCTGACTTTTTAAATTTGCAGAATAAATGTTGATTCTTTGCAACCTTATTCCGCTATGATTTTTGCTGAATCATCAAGATTTTTCATTAAATCTTCATGCCCTTTATCAAGTCCCCTGTTTCTTAAAGCATCAGCTATAGCTTTTGCGAAATTAGGAGCTTTACCTTTAGATACAGCTTTATAATATTCATCTTCAAATTTTTCGCCAAGTCTCAATTCCCAGCAACCTTCACTTGTACCGGGACGATTGTATGTTTCGCCGATTCCGAAAACATCCGTAAAGAACATTTGTACTCTTTTGGCAGGACTGGAGAAGAGCTCGGTAAAACTTGCCGATAAGAAACTTTTTTTGTCATGTTGAATTTCTTTGAGATGTTTTCTTACCTCCTTGGGTGAAGCGCTTTTACTTACCGTATCTTCTGTCAATGCTCTGGTTCTTTGGACAAATCGGCGTTTCTCATTTCTTTTTGTATATTTAAACAGATTATCAATGTATTCAATGAAAGATTGATTATCGTGTGAACCCATCATAATCGTATTATTTTGCGGTGCACTTGAGCCTCTGTAATCGTATTGTGTGACAGACATTCCGCCTATACCTAATTTTTTCATGACATTTTTTACCGGAACTGTTACTTCACCTAAATCCTCATATATTATAGAAGACCTGTTCAGGCCGTATTTTTCAGCCGCGGGAAATACGATTTTTTCAAGAATTGCGGCAAATTCATCATCAGTCATTTTTTTATATTGACTGTTTGCCATAGAATATATTCTTCCGGAATTTTCATGAGTCATTTTGTTGCTGCTTACCGTATAGATAAACGGGTCAATTAATCCGATTAAATGGTCAATTCTGATTCCGCCGGGGAAACTTGCAAAAAAGTTTTCGTATTTTTTCTGCAAAACTTTTCCGGCTTCGCCTAAAGAGCCGTCTTTATTGAAGATTTTTTCAGGATTATAATATCTGAATCCCCATCTTTGTCCGTCGGGAGAAAAAGCGTCAGGAGGGCAGCCTAAAGCTTTATCTTCCAGAAATAAATTTTGATTAATCCACTCTTCTACAGCGGAAGATGCAACCGGAGAATCTCCGATGATGCTTATTCCGCTTTCTTTAGAAAACTTATTTGATGCGGCATTTTCTTTTGCTACAAGCATTTGTTCAAATAAATACAAGTCGTACTCATTTGCATATTTATTTTTTAATTCTGCAATACGTGTTTTTGCTTCTTGCGATTCCGGATTAACGTAAAGAGTTTTATCAATTCCCTGCCAGTCTTCCCAGCCGGAATTGTTATTTTCTTGGCTTATGAGTCTGTATATTGCACTTTGTTCATATTTTGCTTCATTTTCCGCCTTGAATTTTGCAAATTCTTCGCTTAAAGTTTCGTTCTTTTTAGAATTTTCAAAGGCTTCTCTAAGAGCTATATCATAGCTTTTTCTGACATAAGGGTAATTTACGCGTTTCGGATTCGGATTATGTTTTACGATTTTATCAAAAGTTTTCTTGGATAAAATATTTCCGTATTCATCTGAAGCCAGTTTTTCAAGCGGTATCATAAAAATATTTTTCGTGTCAGCTTCCGGCGCGTAAGGAGAATTGTCAAAAGGTTTTCTTAATCCGTTCGGCTCCTGCTGGATATGTGAAAATCCGTGTTCTTTTAAAAACGGAATAACTTTTTCTTTAACCGTTCTTGAAAACAATGAACCTATTCCGGTATTTTCAGCTTTTACTGCAGGGGCAGAGGCATTATGCAGGATAATATCCACTTGTTTTCCCAAAAGCTGCAAGCCTTGATTTAAGGAATTTGTGTAAACTTTCATCTCCGCTTGATTTGGTTTACGACCAAATGACGGAGTCATTCCGACACCATTAATTTTCATACTTTTCTCCTATAGCACACATGTAATTCAGCGATATACTGCTTATATCTTAATCATACTACGTAAAAATATATACGCAAGAGGAAAAAATAAATTAAAGCAAGATTAAGATTATTTCTTTTTTATTTAATCGCCAAAATACTCCTTCCATCCAAATATATGCAGGGAGCAATAGCAGTTATGGGAAGTGAGAAATATATTACTTTTTATTTAAAAATTTATGTTATCATAATCCTTTTTTACGGGAATATAACAATATTTTGGTTTAAACAAACTATATATTAAAATCAAAAAGTTTTTAAGCATAATAATCTACCTTCTTATTATTTTGTAATCTTTGGGCTTGTGCTTTTACGCTTTTCGCCTGATTAGCAACTTTATAATCCTGCGCTGACGGGTCTGACGGAGCTAATGCCGAATTAATTACAATCTCTGCATTGTCAATTGTTTTTTGCGGATTTTTCGGATTTAGTCTCGGCATGCTGATAGATACATGACCGCCGACCGGAATTCCGTTTTGCCATTCAATAACGATAGGACCTGCTAATAACCCGCCGGCTGTTTTGTGAGCACGTTCATGAGTATATATATCAGATAAACTCTTTCTTATAAGTGTTTGTTGTTGGTTTCTGAAAGCCGGAATATTCATGAGACTCATACACATTCCTCCTTGAGAATTCTATTATACTCTTTTTTGAAAAAACGTCAAGAAATATTTATAAATATTTTATAAATTTAAAGCATAAGAAAATAATTCTCCGACTTTGGCGTTATATGCTCTCCCGTCATCTTTCGCAAATAGGTTTTCCCAATGACTTAGCGGAGTACCGTCTGTTGAATATGAAGGATTCGTCATCATTAAATGATGTGTATTAGTGTCATATCTGAGCGGAAATAAATCTTCCGTTTGCATAAAGCTCGGTAATTTGTCGCTCGGGTATTCATATGCGAAAAGAGAAGAGTTTATTCTGTTTAGTCTGTCCTCAAAACTTCTTCCTCCTTCATCGTTGTCGTTTGAAACTTCAACCCCGGGAGCATAGTCTTTTTCATATTTAAGTTTTTCAGACCAGCATTTTACTTTATCGAAATTATCGGGAGGTACAAATGCTGTTCCGGTTGTAAGGCCCAGATTTCTGTAACGTTCAAAATCTCCGGTGCTTTTTTCTCCGGCAAAACTTACAGAAGTACATCCCGAACGGGCTCGGATTTCGTATAAAATATATTGCATCTGATTATATTCGGGAAGTGCACCGACTCCGGTATAATTTCCCATATCATAGCCGCCGATATGTTTGGCTGAATCTATAAAAATCGCTTCAAAACCGCATTTTATAAGTTTTACATGTTCGTTTATAAATAATTCCGTGTGTTCAGGATTTTTCCAATCAAATGTCATATCTTCTCCGTCAATCCTTGCAATTTTTATTTGATCTGCTGATATCACGGTTCGAAATCCGGTTTTGAGTCCATGAATATGTGCTAAATCATTGAATGCATGAAATTGTTTTTCCGGAGAAAGGTTAATATCATAATTAATAATATTACCGCTATAATTCGCATTCAGTTTTATTCCGTAAATTGAATTTTCTTCCGAAGGGCCTTTGTTATATCCGTCACCGTATATATTGGGGAAGATTTGTGACAGAATAACGCAATTTGCCCAGCTCTTTGCGGACGGAGGAATGGCCGGAAGAATTTTTATTGAACTCAGTATTCCGTTTTTGGTTCGTTCTCCGTGCATTTCTGCAATTGCGCGATTATTTATTTCTATATAATTAGCACTTCTTCCCCATTTGTCACCGTAATTCGGAGTCTCTATATTATCGGGAAACGGAGAATAAAATTCCAAGGCTTCGTTAATTGTGACCAATGATTCAACCGCTTCTTTTATGCTGCGGTTCAGAAGCTCGGAAGGTAGAATGTTTCCTATCCATTTTTTAAAGCCTGAAGTGTAGAGATGATTAATACTCCAACTGTCGGGCTTTAAGTTTATATCATAACCCAGTGCTTTTAATAATTCGTTTACCGCATTTGTCATACTAACAGCATATACGGCAGTCTAAATAAAGTAATCTGCCGACCGGCTAATACTCTGTTAAGGTATTTATTATTTTGGGTATTTCGGATAAATTAAATAAAGAGTAAAAAGGAGCAATCTTTTTATAAGATTACTCCTTTTTTGGGATTTAAGTTGTATCAATTATTAATTAATTGTAAGCTTTTTAGTATTTCCTTTTTCAGCTTCAACTTTCGGCGCGATAATTGATAATATGCCGTGTTCAAGTTTTGCAGTTGTTTTTTCAACATCAATATCTTGCGGGAAGTACACTGTTCTTGAAAATTCTCCGTATCTGAATTCGGATTTTCTGTAGCCTTTGGTATCTTCCTTCTGTTCTTCTTCTTTCTTAGCATTGATTGTAATGTGGTTCTTATCAATATCTATGTCAAGATTGTCTTTTTTTACTCCCGGAAGCTCGGCTCTTACGCTGTATTCCGTATCTTTTTCATGAAGCTCTACCGGCATGGCAAGTTTGTTTAATTCTTCTTCCTCATTGTATATATATTCAGGGAAAAAGCTGTCAAAGTTTCTGTTTAAAATAGAACTGATTTCATCATTTACTGATTTAATAAAATTGTCCGGTGATTTTTTAATTAAGAATTTCATGATGTTCTCCTTTCATATTTCATACCTGTTACTTTCAACACTTATATTATTACTCGGTTTATCTGAGAACTCTGATTTCTTAACCAAAAATTAACAAAGTTTAAAAACAATATCAGTTAAATTTATTCTTTAATTTCCCGGATAATTTTTGCAGGATTTCCGGCAACTGTTGTATTTTCCGGTACATCTTTTGTAACAATACTTCCTGCTCCTACTATTGCCCCGCTGCCGATTGTCACTCCGGGCAAAATCGTGCTGTCGGAGCCTATCCACACATTGTCCCCGATATTAACCGGACGCGGGGTAATATTGGCACGCTTTTTAGGGCTAAAATCGTGATTCAGGGTTGCAATTGTAACATTATGGCCGATAAGACAGTTATCCCCTATTGTTATTCCTCCTTGATCCTGAAATTTGCAGCAGGCGTTTATAAAAACATTTTTTCCTAAAGTTATATTCTTTCCGCAATCAGTGTAAAAAGGCGGAAAGAGGCGGAAGCTTTCGTGAACTTTTTTACCCGTAAGTTCGGAGAACAGTGCCGTAATTTCTTCCGGAGTATGGTATTTATTATTTATTTCAACCGTAATCTTTAATGCTTCTTGCGCCAGGTTATGGAACATTTCGGATAATTCCGTTCCGGCTTCTACATATGCTTGCTTTTGCATTAGTTCTCTGAATGTTTCTATATCCATATAATTATTATTTATCGGAAATCTTAAAATATCAAATTTTATATTCTTCATAACAATTTTTTGCGTGGTACGAACTTCTTACAAGCGGGCCGATTTGATAATTTTTAAATCCGGTTTTTTGTGCAAGCTCCTTTAATTTTTCAAATTCGTTCAGCGTATAATATTTAGCTACAGGTAAATGTTCTTTGGAAGGCTGAATATACTGCCCTATAGTTAAAATGTCAACTCCTGCTTGTTTTAAGTCGCAAAGAGTTTCTTCAATTTCTTCCTGACTTTCTCCTAGACCTACCATTAAACCTGACTTTGTAACAATTGAAGAATTTGTTTTTATGTAATTTAAAACCTTGATGGAAGTTTCATAATTTCCCTGCGGTCTGGCCGTTCTGAAAAGTTGTTTGACAGTTTCAATATTATGATTAAAAACATCCGGTTTTGCGTTGATAATAATATCAAGGGCAGTGTTATTCCCCTTAAAATCAGGTGTCAAAATCTCGATTTTAGCGTCCGAGATTTTTCGGATTTCTTCCACGCATTTTTTAAAATGTTCCGCTCCGCCGTCGGGTAAGTCATCACGGGTTACGGATGTTATAACCGCAAATTTCAGCCCGAGCTCTTTAACAGCTTCGGCTATATGACGCGGTTCACATTCATCCAATGCTTCCGGACGGGCGGAAGAAATATTGCAATAACGACAGTTTCTTGTACAGACATTTCCCATAATAAGGAAAGTCGCCGTATTATGAGAATAGCACTCGCTTTTATTCGGACATCTTGCACCGTCACAAACCGTATTTAAACATTTATTTTTTAAAATTCTTCTTACGGTTTTTGTTTTTTCCGTATCAATTATCGGACGTTTTAAATAATCCGGCAGTCTGGATGTGGTTTTCATTTCATTTTGTTCCTAAAAATTATGAAGTCCTAAGTATTATATCAACAGGCGGAAAATATATCAATATACAAGCCGGCGGAGCAGTTTTCAGAGTTATTTTTATTTTGTTTTTGTAGTATTATTGAATAGTTATATGAGGTGCCTATGAAAAAAACATTAGTAAAATATCCGTTTTTAACGCGTGAAGTTGAAATATATGAACAGGATAACGGCCATAAAATTATACTTGCACATAAAGAAGGCGGTATGGTTAGCGTGTCTTCCTGGGTAAAAACCGGTTCTATAAACGAAAATGATAAAAACAACGGTATTTCGCATTTTCTGGAACATTTAATGTTTAAAGGTACTCATAAACACAAAGCCGGTGAGTTTGATAAAATTCTTGAAGCTCGCGGAGCTATAGTTAATGCTGCGACATGGAAAGATTATACTTTTTATTATGTGACTCTTCCGAAAGGTGAGAATAACGAAAACTTCTATATTGCAATCGACTTGCACGGAGATATGATGACAGACCCCGTTATTCCGGATTACGAGATGGGAGCACCTTTTGATGTAAATGATAAAACAGTTACGGACAAGCGTGAAAGACATGTTGTAATTGAAGAAATCAGAATGAGAAAAGACCAGCCGTGGACTAAAGTTTATAATGCGGTGAATAACGCCATGTATACTGCACATCCGTATAAGCGTGATGTTATCGGCACTCCGGAAATTATTTCCCGGGTAAGTCAAGAAGAGATAATGAATTATTATCGGACGTTTTATTCACCTAAAAATGTAACAACAATTATTGTAGGTGATTTTGACTCAGAAGATATTTTAAACAGAGTTGTTCAGGCTTTTCAATGGGGCGAAAGGCCCGAGCCGCCGGAAAGAAATATACTTCCGGACAAGCCTGTGGAACATCAGGTTTATGTGGAAGATAAAGCAAATATTAATTCCGCTTTTATGATGTTCGGTTTTCTCGGTGCGCCGGCAAGGGATTTAAAAGATAATATTGCTCTTGAGATGCTTGCAATTATTCTGGGTGAAGGTACAAGTTCAAGACTTTATGTCAATTTGATTGAAAATCAAGCTGAACGTATATTTAATATTATAGATGCCGAATGCTATTCTTTCAGAGATGGAAGTAATTTCTTTGTACAGGCAAACTTAAATCCCGAATTTAAAGATAAAGCCTCAGAGCTTATTAAAGACGAAATTAATAAATTAAAAGAGGGAATTAATGAGCGTGAACTTAATAAGGCTAAGAAAAAATTAAAATCACGTTTTGCTTGTGATGTGGAAACGGTTTCGGATATAGGCGAGACTATCGGTTATTATATGACGGTATGTGATGATTTGGCCATTGCGGAAAATTATTTGCCGTTATGTGAAAGTTTAACGGAAAAAGATCTCATGACGGCGGCTGAAAAATATCTTAATTTGGAGCATGCTTCAATTTCGGTGCTTATGCCTCAAGAAGAGAACGTGTAAAATCGGTTTGTACAAAGTGAATAATTTTGAGTTTTTAAAAAATATAGATAAAGATTTGTATGAAATTATTTCGGAAGCCGAAAAGCTTTATGCGGCGGAATTTTTTGAACAATGCATGAGCCAGACGAGAAGATTCGGGGAACAAATGTGCAAATCCATTCTCAAAGACAGCTCTGATGATAACTTTGATAATATGATTGCAACACTTAAGGATAAAGCAATGAGCATTCCTGAAAAAGAGTTCGTCGATGATTTGTATTTTCTGAAAAAACAGGGAAATTTATCCGTTCATTCGGCAAAAGTAAAGAAGGACGGGATTACGGCTCTTGAATGCTTGCAGCGTTCTTTTGAAGCGGCAATAAATTTTGCCGTTTTTTATAAAAAGGCAAATAAAAGTATCTTAAAAAAACAGTATGATACGGAACTGCTTGTTACGGGCAAGCCTTCTTTAAAAAACAAATATGAAAAATTGAAGTCATCAAAAATACAAAAATCAAGTCCGCAAAAACAGTTTTATACAATTAAAACAAAGAAAGAAACAAAAAAAGATACGGTTTCATTTTATTGGGTTTTTGTCGGTATTTCTTTTATCGTATCAGCAATATTAATGCTTATTATTATGATTATTTAACGAGTGTAGATATAAATCTTATAGAATCGTCTTTTAATTCTTTAAAGAAATCTCTTGTGATTTTAGAAAGCGGTCTGTTATCAATTTTATCGAAAATAGCGTAAATTGGGTCTCCGCCGTTGTTAAATCTCATTTGTCTGTCTTGTTTATTTAAATAATAGCAATGGAAATTTTCGGGTATTTCAATGCATCCGGCGGGTTTTTTATTTCTTTCAATAGCATCATAATTTTGTAACATATTCATCACTCTCTCAATTAAATATCTCTTACATATATATAAAGTATTTATGTTTTGAAAAATTGCCTTTTTTGATGCGTTTTGTTAAGAAATGTAAAGTTCTATTTTAAATTTTTTTCTACAAATAAAGCCAGCTTTTCCAGAATTTCATCACTTATTACATGTTCTGTTTTACAAGCTGTTGATTCTGCTAAGTCATGATTTACTCCGAGAATTTTTTCAAAGAATAGAGATAATGTTTGATGTTTTTTTATGATTTTTCCGGCTTTATCTTTTCCGCTGTCCGTAATTGTTATAGTTCCATAGTGCCCGTATGTTATGAGCCCGAGTTGTTCAAGTTTTTGCAGTGCTTCGGTAACTGATGCACGTGATACTTTTAATTTTCTCGCAACATCAACGGCTCTGACTTTGCCTTCCTTCAGAAATATATTATAAACGGTTTCAATATAATCTTCTAAGCTTGAAGAGATTTCAACCATTTCATTCCTCCTATCATATAAAAAGAACCGCATATAATATTCAGTTTGTCTTTTGTCAATGCTTGATTGCTGTATTTTGCGGCATTAACAGGACATTTTGCCGAAAGATTTTCGTAAGTACAGGCGTTTTGATAATTAAATTCATTCAGTAAAACTTCATCTTCCGGGCGGAAAAGTATTTCCGTCATCTTGGCATAATCTTTGTTTTTCAAACAGCCGAATATAAAACGTCTCTTGTCGTTCGGGAAATAATAATCCAAATTGTCTCTGAGAGCCTGAATTCCGTTCGGATTATGTGATGCATCAACAATAAGTTTTTGTTCTTTAAAATATTGAAATCTGCAGGGATTTTTAACTTTTTTCAATCCTTCCGTAATGATTTCATCGGAAATATTTTTAAACAGATAATTTACCGCATTTATTACAAGCGACAGATTTTCGATTTGATGTAAGCCTTTCAGGGAAAGGGCTTCAATAAATTCAGGTTTTACAAACGGCGTTGTTAAAATAAACATTGAGTCCGTCTCATCCGCTTTATCTTTTATTGCTTCAAAGCCTGTAGAAGTAATTACCGGACATCCTTTTTTTATTATGCCCGCTTTTTCGAAGGCAATTTCGTCTTTTGTTTTCCCTAGCCTTTCAGTATGATCCAGGTCTATTCGTGTGATTATTGAGCAAAGATTATCTTTAATAACATTTGTTGCGTCAAATCTGCCGCCGAGGCCTGTTTCTAAGATAACAATATCAACATTATTATTTTTAAAGTATAGAAACATTACGATTGTAAGTATTTCAAATTCCGTCAGCGGTACGCCGCAGTCTGATACCTTAAAAACATATTCGGCAAATTCTTCTTTCGGAATTTCATTGCCGCAGATTTTAATTCTTTCCGTATATTCCCATATGTGCGGACTTGTATAAAGTCCTGTTTTATAACCGGCTTCGCGTAAAATTGAATCGAGCATTGCACAGACGGAACCCTTTCCGTTTGTGCCGGCAACATGGATAAATTTAAGACTGTCTTGAGGATTGGAAAATTTTTGTAAAGCTTCTCTTATCCTGTCCAAGCTCAAATCTATATAAAATTTGCCGCTGCTTGTTAAAAGTTTTATTGCTTCTTCGTACATACATAGCATTATATGATAAACAGGATAAAATTTCGTATTGAATTAAATTCCGGTTAGTTGTCGGCTTAACTCCGGATTTCTCTTAAACCAGGTAATCTGGCGTTTTGCATAATTTCTGGTATGCTGTTTAAGTTTTTCAACGGCCTCTTCCGGAGTCGCATGACCGTCAAGGTAGGTTATTATTTCTTTATATCCGATTGTATCGACAATGTTTTTTATTCTGCCGTGTTTTTGAAGAAGAGTTTCGGTTTCTTCTATTAATCCTTTATCTAACATTATATCAACACGTTTATTTATTTTTGCGTATAATTCCGCACGGGAACTTATTTGCGGAATATGCCATTCGACTTCATATTCCGGTTCTTTTTGAAGCTCCATCTCCGACAACGGCTTATTTAGTGTTTTAATCACTTCCAGGGCTCTTACGATTCTGCGTTTATTGCTTTCTTTAAGTCTCTCATATGTTATTCTGTCAAGTTTTGCAAGTTCTGAGAGCAAATCTTCTTTTTCTTTTTTTTCAAGTTCTTCTCTGAGTTCGTAATTTGCTTCCGCTCTCGGGAGATTATAGTTTTCAAGCAGTATTCTGAAATATAAGCCTGTTCCTCCCGCAATAACAGGAGTTTTACCCCTGGACAGAATATCTTCAATTGCGGTTTTTGCATCGTCATAAAAATTCCCGACCGTGTAATCGAATTCCGGCTCCACAATATCCATAAGATGATGCGGAATTCCTTCGCGTTCTTCGGGAGCGGGTTTTGCACAGGCAATGTTAAATCCTTTATAAACAAGCCTGGAGTCCGCAGAAATTATTTCTCCGTCAAGTTTTTTTGCAAGCCTGATTGCAAGTTCGGTTTTACCGCAGGCAGTAGGCCCCGCTACTGCTATGACTTTTGGTTTTTTCATATTTACATTCTATCGTAAAATCAGAAATTGTGTTATAATGTAGGACATGTTAAAAAAGTTTTTTGCGGCAATTTTATTATCACTCTCATTATCCGTATATGCGGCGGAAATTCCTATTGATGCCAAGATGGATTATAATCAGGGTATAGATTTTTATAAGCTCGGAATGTATGAAAGAGCAATTGAGTCTTTTCGTTCCGCAATCAGGACTTATCCTGATTATATTGACGCTTATTATAATCTTGCAACGGTTTTGGAATACCTGAAACAGTATGCGGAGGCTCTTTCGATTTATAAGCAGGTTTATATCAGAAATCCTAATGATTATGAAGTAATTTATAAACTTGCATTTTTAAGTTCCAAACTGGAAGATTACACAAAAGCAAGTGAATATTTGAGCCTTATTCCTCCCTCCAGCAGTTATTATCAGAGGGGACAGGAACTTGCCGAGTCGATAAAAATTTCAACAACGCTTCCGCCCGAGAAGTCAAATGCTCCGTCTAAGATTGCAACTCAATCCGGAATTTATGAGAATATTTTAAGCCCGACCGGAATTACAACTGACAGTGAGGGAAATATTTATGTTGCAATATTTTCCGATAATTCAATTATAAAAATCACTCCTGACGGGAAAAGAAAAGTTTTTCTTAAGAGCAAAGATATAAGCGGCCCGATAAGTCTTGCAAGTGACAGTATCGGAAATATTTATGTTTCTAACTATAATACGAATAACGTTTTAAAAATAACTCCCCGGGGAATTGTTACGGTTCTTGTCTCAAACATTGATAAGCCGTACGGTTTGCATGTAAACGGGAATATGCTGTTTATAACCTGCCAGGGTTCTAATTCCATATTAAGACAAAAATTATAGTATCCGGCAAGGCTTGTATTTTCTTTTGTGTTGTAATTTTATTTTTTGTATTCTAAAATATAAGTGTACAAATGACACTAGACGTATAAACAGGGATTAGAATAATATGGCTAAGAATATAAGAAATATAGCGATTATAGCACACGTAGACCATGGAAAAACAACGCTTGTTGATTGTATGCTGAAACAAAGCGGAGTTTTCAGAGATAACCAGCAGGTTCAGGAAAGAGTTCTTGACAGTAATGATTTGGAAAGAGAAAGAGGAATTA
This sequence comes from Candidatus Gastranaerophilales bacterium, assembly GCA_944322625.1. Classification (GTDB taxonomy): domain Bacteria; phylum Cyanobacteriota; class Vampirovibrionia; order Gastranaerophilales; family Gastranaerophilaceae; genus CAG-196. Next base: position 14,382 of record CALUPN010000044.1, read on the forward strand.
CCATTCTTTCCAAAAACATTTCCATTAATTATAAAGGTGTTAAAATTAATGTTGTAGATACTCCGGGCCACGCGGATTTTGGCGGTGAAGTCGAACGTGTTTTAGGTATGGTAGACGGGGCTTTGCTTATCGTAGATGCGGCTGAAGGGCCTATGCCTCAGACCAGATTTGTACTTTCTAAGGCGTTGGAGCTGGGAATTAAGATTATTGTTGTTATAAATAAAATTGATAAACCTGCTGCAGATCCGGACGGTACTTTGGATAAAGTTTTTGATTTGTTTACGGAACTTACGGACAGAGAAGATTTAATTGATTTTCCGTATATTTATGCAAGCAGTTTAAACGGTTTTGCAATCAGGCATCTTGATGATGAGAGAAAAGATGTAACTCCGCTTTTGGACTGCATTTTGGAAAATATTCAGGAGCCGGACGGCGACAGCACAAAACCTTTTCAATTCAGAGCTACAACTCTTGACTATAATGAATATGTCGGGAGAATTGTAATAGGACGTATTGCAAACGGGGTTGTGCATTCACAAGAGCAGGTTGCCTGGATAAATGCAAGCGGTGAAGTTATAAGAGGAAAAATTACAAAACTATTCGGTTTTAAAGATTTAGGACGTGTTGAGATTGAAGAGGCAGAAGCAGGAGATATTGTAGGTATCGCAGGCTTTTCTGATATTCATATCGGTGAAACTTTATGCGATCCTAACCATCTTGAGGCTTTGCCTTTAATCAAGGTTGATGAACCTACTCTGCAGATGAATTTTTCAGTAAACGACAGTCCTTTTGCCGGCCAGGAAGGTAAATTTGTAACTTCAAGGCAGTTAAGAAAAAGACTTTATGACGAACTTGAAAAGAATGTAAGTTTGAGGGTTGAGGATACTGATTCAACAGACTGTTTTAAAGTGAGCGGAAGAGGAGAACTTCACCTTGGTATTTTAATTGAAACAATGAGACGCGAGGGGTATGAATTTCAGGTATCTAAGCCGGAGGTTATTTACAAAGAAATTAACGGTGAGCAGTATGAACCGTTTGAAGATTTACTTATAGATGTTCCTGAAGAATATGCAGGCTCCTGTATCGACAGGCTCTCCGGAAGAAAAGCCACAATGCTTGAGATGCAGAATGCAAACGGCAGAACTAATATGAAATTTTCTGTTCCCGCACGCGGCTTAATAGGTTTCAGAACGGAATTTATACGTATGACACGCGGTGAAGGGATTATGTATCATACTTTTGACGAATACAAACCTTATGCGGGTGATATTCCGAAACAGAGGAGCGGTTCAATTCTTGCTCACGAACAAGGAGAGGCTATTCCGTATGCTTTGGCTCAGTTTGAGGATAGAGGAGTTTTCTTTGTGACGCCTAAAACGAAAGTTTACAGAGGTATGATAATCGGCGAAGGAAACCGGCCGCAGGATATTGTGGTTAACATATGCAAAACTAAAAAATTAACCAATATGAGAAGTGCAACGGCGGATGTTATGGTGACTTTGCAGGCGCATAAAGAATTATCTCTTGAAGACTGTCTTGAATATATCGGAGATGATGAGCTTGTGGAAATTACGCCGCAAAATATAAGGATGCGTAAACAGGATTTGGTTAAGTTTAAAAGTATTTAATTATTTAATTCTTTTTAACGATGAAAGGAAGTTGAAATTAATAACGTCGCCTTCTACTGTTGTTAAGAAGACCTGCGCATCATTTTCGCCGACTTTTAATTCCGGAATTTGTGAAAGTTCCGCAGAATAATAGTTTGCATCATTTCTGCCGCTGTTTGAAATCCTGTTTGCGAGGCTGTTTAATGAGATATTCCGTAAAAATCCCGCAAAACCGGTATCTTTATCCGAGAATTTTGTATAAATCCTCAAAGACGCGTCATTTGTCATTAAATCATACCTTCCGACGATGAATGTTGCAAGCTCGTTTGCAGAAGATTTTATTTTCATCGGCATAATCACATTGTCTTTTAGTTTAATTTCCCCTGCAATAACGTCAAAGCTGCCGTCCGGAATGCTGACTAAATCGCTTAAAGTAGTCGGACTTATCATCGCAATCGGGTTTCTGAAAAGAGATGCAGCTTTTAGAAGATACTCAACATAACCGACTTTCTCGATTGTTCCGTTTTTGATATCAAACAATATATTTCCGTTCAGCTTCAAGCTCTCATC
>CALUPN010000045.1 GCA_944322625.1 Candidatus Gastranaerophilales bacterium
CATAACACCCATTCTTATTTAACTGAACTATATGATTCCATTATAATCTTTTCTAAAGAATTAATCAAGTCACTTTCAGGAACCCTTGCAATAATCTCACCTTTTTTAAATATATACCCTTCTTTTATGGCTCCGGCAATTCCAAAATCCGCATGGCGTGCTTCTCCGGGGCCGTTAACCGGACAGCCCATAACTGCTATTGTTATCGGCAAGTCCAAATTCTTGAACCGTTCTTCAACTTTTTTAGCCAGGGAAATCAAATCAATCTGTGTTCTTCCGCAGGTCGGGCAGGAAATGAAGTTAATCCCTTTTTGTCTTAAATTTAAGGCTTTTAAGATACCAAAGCCGGCATGCACTTCCTCTACCGGATTTTCTGTAAGCGAAACCCTTATTGTGTCTCCTATCCCTTCACTAAGCAGAGTTCCAAGCCCGACAGAGGATTTAATCAAGCCGGATTTCAGCGTTCCCGCCTCTGTTACTCCAAGATGGAGCGGATAGTCGACTTTCGAAGCAATTAAACGGTAAGCTTCAATAGTTGTCGGAACATCAGAAGATTTTAGAGAAATTTTTGTATCGTAAAAATTTAAATCCTCTAAGATTTCTACATGCCTCAATGCGCTCTTGACCATTTTTTCTGAAAGCGGAATATCCATTTCGGCAAACTCTTTTTCTAAAGACCCGCCGTTTATTCCTATTCTTATCGGAACATTATGGCTCTTTGCCGCTTCAACAACCTTAATTGTATGTTCTTTTTTCCCTATGTTTCCGGGGTTAATCCTTAAGGCGTGTATTCCGTTTTCAATACAGGTAAGCGCAAGCCTGTAATCAAAATGAATATCCGCAACCAAAGGTACGGGAGTTTTTTTTACGATATCCTTAATTGCAGCGGCAGCATCCTTGTTTAAAACCGCAAGCCGCACAATCTCGCATCCTGCTGAAGCTAATTTGCCAATCTGGTCTAAAGTTGCGCTCACATCTCTTGTATCTGTATTGCACATAGACTGAACAGAAATTGGTGCATCTCCGCCGATTTTTACATTTCCTATAGAAATTTGTTTTGATTTTCGTCTGTTTATCATAGCCTAATTTTAACACGAAAAATTTTTATTATATAATAATTCTATATAAAGAGAGTGAGATTTGTTAATGGATAATATTATACCAATACAAATTATTGAAAACAAAATTTATTTAATTAGAAATACTAAGGTTATGTTGGACATAGATTTAGCAATTTTATATGATATACCAACAAAACGTCTCAATGAAGCTGTCAAGAGAAATCTTGAACGATTTCCTGATGATTTTATGTTTCAATTAACAAAAGAAGAATGGGATAATTTGCGGTCGCAAATTGCGACCGCAAATCCGAATGTATCAAAAATTCGCTCATTGCCGTATGTTTTTACAGAACATGGAACTCTTATGCTTTCAAATGTTCTCAATTCAAAAAGAGCTATAAATGTTAGTATACAGATTATCAGAGTATTTGATAAATTAAAACAATTTGCAATTTCACACAATGAATTAACTGATAGAATTATCAGTTTAGAAAAAGCTTTTATGAATTATACAAAAGATAATAATCACGAGCTGGAAGAAATGCAAAAAGCTATAAATTATTTACTGGATATTACAAAGCCTGCTAAAATTGGCTTTAAAACTAATAATTAACATAGAAATTACGAGGTATAAATATGAAAATCGCAGTCATTTCAGATATTCACGGAAATATGGAAGCAATAGAAGCAGTTATGAAAGATATTGCTGATAAAATGTGCAATAAAATATTTGTACTCGGAGATTACGCCATGGCAGGGCCTGAACCGCAGGCAGCAGTTGAATATTTTATGCAGAGAAAAGACAATCCGGTTTTTAAAATGATACAGGGTAATACCGATTTAATGATTGCGGATTATACGGAAGAATTGTATAATTCTTTGAAAGAAAAAGCTCCTGTTATGGCGGAGGCTTTAAAGAATGATGCTGAAATTCTTAACCCTGTTGAAAAGGATTTTCTAAAAAATCTTCCAATCCAGCTGGAAGTAACGGAAGGCGGAGTTAAATTTCTGCTTGTACACGGCTCGCCGAGAAAAAATAACGAAGATATTCTCCCGGATACTCCTATGGAGGAAGTGGAAAAAATGCTTGCAAATGTTGAGGCGGACGTTATATTATGCGGACATACGCATATTCCGTGCGGGTTTCAGACATCAAAAAAACAGACTGTAGTGAACGTAGGAAGTCTCGGCCGTCCGTTTACGCCGGAACCTAAGGCCTGCTATTTAACTATTACGGTCGAAAACAAGCAATGCCTTTTTGAACACCATTTTGTAGAATATGATAAAGAACGTGCATCCGAAAAACTTAGAAAGCGGGAGTTTGAAGGCGCAGACAAGCTTGCGGGAATGCTGCTTGACCCTAAAACAAGGCATTTTTAAAAAATATTAAATTGAAACAAACAAGTCTTGCGCCGCGAACGTGTTATGCGTAAGCATAACAATAGTGAGCGAAAAGTGCGGGTTCACCCGCAACAGCCATTCAATCCCACGCCCGTAAGGGCGTAGGAAACAATAGCGTGTTTTCTCTTTCTTTTGGTCCTTTTCTTTCTCTTTTTATTCGCAATAAAAGAGAAAGAAAAGGACATGAAAAAAAGATTTATAAAAGATAATTTTTTGAAATAAATTTCATACTATTAGTTTCCCCTTACGGGCTGGCACCCATCCCGGCCTTGTCTTGGATATGCTCCACGCTCACAGAGCTTCACCTTTAAGCCTTACGGCTTAGTCGGTTCAGCCTGTTCGCTATCCGGACTTTCATATTTACCCCTCTCATTTACCCCTCTCATTTACCCCTCTCATTTACCCCTCCGTCCGCAAATCCGCTCCCTCACGGGAAGGAGTGCTGTACGTTCGGCGTGTGCAAGGCCCCCTCCCTTATGAGGGAGGGTTGGGGTGGGTGCTAATTGGTGTAGAGAAGTTTAGGCGTTCAGAAGTTTAGGAGAAAGTATTTTATTGCGGCAGACTGAAATCTACTCTACAGTTTTCCCCTTACGGGCCGGCACCCATCCCGGCCTTGTCTTGGATATGCTCCACGCTCACAGAGCTTCACCTTTAAGCCTTACGGCTTAGTCGGTTCAGCCTGTTCGCTATCCGGACTTTCATATTTACCCCTCTCATTTACCCCTCTCATTTACCCCTCTCATTTACCCCTCCGTCCGCAAATCCGCTCCCTCAAGGGAAGGAGTGCTGTACGTTCGGCGTGTGCAAGGCCCCCTCCCTTATGAGGGAGGGTTGGGGCGGGTGATGATTAAGATTAGAAAGCCGTGAACAACATGGTATAAAAATTAAAACGGGTTATACTAATAATACATTTCTTTTTTCCAATTTGTTGCGATATTTTACGAGATTATTTATATCTTCTTTAGTAATTTGTTGCTTAATTTCAGGCCCGTGAAATGCTTGATATCTTTTTGTAATTTCGGGAGAAAATTTAAATCCCTGAGCTGCCAGAGTAAAATATTCCGCAATAAATTCGTCTACGTCGGTAAATGCGTTTTTGACTAAAAACTTTTCAGGAGTTTTATAAAACTTATTAAGCGTTTCTTTATCTATGTAACCTTTTTCCAAACACTTGTTTAACTCCAAATCATTAAAATATCCGCTCTGATATGCACGTTTAAAATCTTCAGTCAAAATCCTTTTCTCCGTTTTGTTTAAATGCGGTCGAAAAATCCCTCTAAACGTATTAAACATTGCATATAAAGCTTGATTATAAGCCATATTTTTATTATGCAAATAATGTCCGACTTCGTGTATTACCAGCGAAGGAGAAGAAATTTCAAGCCTGCCCGGCCCGAATATATTCCAGTTACCGGTTTGAAGTCCCGAAAGATTATATTTCCTCGGAAGTTGTGCTTCATCAATGTATAAATTCGGAATTTTATATCCCTTTTTCTTCATCATTAAATATACTGCTTGAATATAATCGGCTGTATTAATACTGTTATTTGCCTCTTGTTGAATTCCGTTTTTACGGCATAATTTTTTTGAAGTCGGAACAATTGTTACTTTCTTCTCTAAACTTTCACCAATTCTTTTACTGTTGGTCTTAAGGAATTGTTTGTAAAGTTTGTAATCAGTTTTAAAATTTAACGGGGTAATCATATATTATATCTCCTTTAATAACTTAAAACCGGTAAAAAATAAATTTGCTGCTGTATTACAAATATTAATAACTCCGGCAATGTTATTTATTATTATTTTTGATATTCTTACTCAGGAGGAATTTTGTATGTTAAAGCAATTAAACAAAGATAATTTTAAAGATGAACTCAAAAACGGGTTAAAGCTTGTAGAATTTTACGCGCCGTGGTGCGGTTATTGCAAAAAACAGGAAGATATTCTGCAAGAATTAGACAAGGTTTATGTAGGTCAGGTTAATACAGATGAAGATGCCGAGCTTGCAATAAGATACGGAATTCATTCTTTTCCGACTTTTCTTGTATTTAAGGAGGGAAAAGAAGTTGAAAGGTTTAGCGGACTCCGAAACAAATTTGATTTAATGAATATTGTAGCAAAATATATTTGAGGTGAAAATGAAAAAATTACTTATTATAACAACTAACTATTCGGGATGTGACTGCGGAGAACCGTTGTGTAATTGTATACAAGATACGGGAGTTTATCTGGAAGAATTTGCCGTCCCTTACCTTGTATTTGAAAAATCCGATATCGAAGTTACGGTTGTAAGCCCCAAAGGAGGCTTATCTCCGGTTGATGAAAAATCAATGTCCTGCTCAAATCCGGAAGAGTGGGATAAATGTATTAAAATTTTGAGAGAAACCAAAAAACTTTCGGACGTTAATCTTGAAGAATTTGACGGTGTTTATTTTCCCGGAGGTCATGGGCCGATGTTTGATTTAGCCGAATGTGACGAAGTAAGAAAAGCGGCCGAATACTTTTTTAACAGCGGAAAACTCGTAAGTGCGGTATGCCACGGCCCTGCCGGCTTGATTAATGCAAAGAAACCGGACGGCAGTTCGATTTTTGATAAAAAGTTTGTAACCTGTTTTACAAATGAAGAAGAAGGTATCGTAAAGCTCAAGGAGCTTGTTCCGTTTCTTTTGGAAACGAGAATCAGAGAGCTTGGCGGAAATTTTATTGCAGAAAAACCCTGGGCGGAACATGTTGAAGTTGACGGGAATCTGATTACGGGACAAAACCAGAATTCAGCGTTGCTGATTGCTGAAAAAATAATTGAAAATCTCAAATAAATTTGTTTTTAACTATAAAAGAGGCTTCTTATAAGGAGTCTCTTTTATAAATGCCGCCTTACTTTAATGAATTTCTTTTATATTCAAGCTGCTTTTGAATACATATCTGTGAAATAATATCCACTTCATTTTCAGGCAAACTAACAAAACTGAATGACGCTTTCAAAACTCCGTCCTCTTCATCATACCGGATAAATTTTGCTTTAGCTTTTATTCCCTTTGGTTTCAACAACAAATCAATAACAACAAGTTCCGGAATTTCAAATTTTTCCGGTAATACAAGCTTAACTCCGTTTGCGGAAATATCGTATGTTTTAACGGGGATGACTTTTCCGTTAAAAGCCAAAAGCGCATCTTCTTTGATTGCAACCCTAAAATATTCCCGATTTTGTTGATACTCAAGTCCTTCCGGGGTTTGCATTATGAAATAAATGTAAGGGTCTTTATTGTCAGTATACTTTAAAACCGTATTTGTTCTGTAAAGTCCGTTATCACAAACAAAGCTTAAAGTAATATTTTGCGGAATTTTAATATTCGGAATATTCTCGTATTTTGTGCAAGCAATAATTTCTCTTTCCCCCATATGTTTTATGGCGGCTTTTACACAACAAGGCTTGTCATCAGAGCCTTGGTAAATGAGTTTTATATAATTTATGCTGTCAAGATTTAGATTGAACTTCATTTTATTCTCTTATACCTGCCGTTTTCTAACTTATATATACCGATTTTTTTGCCTTTGTCATTATATTGAACTATGGTTCCGTTTCTCTTTTTTTTGAAAGTGCCGGAAGGCAGATTCTTTTGCGGGACAAGCGCAAATGCCGGAAGCGCAAAACATATAGAAACTAATATGATAATAAACTTTTTCATACTTGTATTATACCAGATTTTGAGACAAAATAATAATTATGAAAGGTATAATTTTTGATTTTAACGGGACGTTATTCTGGGATTCCAAGCTTCATTATGATGCGTGGCGTGAATTTTCAAAAGAACTACGCGGGTATGAGTTTACTGATGACGAAATGCGGAATAAAATGTTCGGTCATACGAATTCGGACATTATAGAATATGCAATCGGTCATAAGCCTTCCGCAGAAATGGTTGAAAAATATGGCGAAGAAAAAGAAGCATTATATCGAAAAAGATGTCTTGCAGACAAAGAGAATTTCAAACTTGCGCCGGGAGCCGCAGACTTTTTGGATTTTTTAAAAGAACATAACATTCCGCGTACAATTGCAACAATGTCGGAATGGAGCAATGTTGAGTTTTATATAAGAGAATTCGGCCTCGCAAAATGGTTTGATACGGAAAAAATAGTTTTTTCAGACGGTAATATTCCCGGGAAACCTGCTCCTGATATTTTCCGGATTGCCGCCGAAAAAATAAATCTTAATCCTGAAGATTGTCTTGTAATAGAAGATGCAATCGCAGGTATCAGGTCGGCTCAGGCAGCAAATATCGGAACAATATATGCAATCGCTTCAATGGAACCGGATGAATTTTATCAAAATATAAGCGGGATTGATAAAATTATTCATAACTTTGATGAAATCGACAGAACTATTTTTGATTGTCAGTTTTCTCCGCTTTAGGTTCTTTATGGAAAATCTTATTCCATAAGTTTTTAATTCCGTTCCCTATCCATCGGCCGGCAGGGGCTATAGCTTTGTTCCAAAGCCAGGCACATCCTTTTCCGATACCCTTAAAAATTGAAGGAACCAGCGGAAGTAATGTCATACCTGCGGCATATCCCAGTCCGATTCCTGCACCAACGGCTATGGGATTACTTACACAGCCGAAACCGTAACCGAAACAGCCCGGAGAAAACGGGCGGAAACAGCCGATTCCGTACGGCCTGCAAAATCCGGGCCCATTCATAAATATATTACAACTTGATACGCCAAAGTACATTAATTTTAATCCTCGTTAGTTCTTCCTGTATATATAAAGTATTTGTATGAGCAATAATTGATATATTGTTTACAATTTGTTACAAAAAAGGACAAGAGTCCGGAGCAGCCGGAGTTTAGAAACTAAGGAAAAATAATTTTATCACTTGTTAATTTTTCTTAAAATCTAACTGAATATTTTTTCTGTATATAAAAAACTATGTTTAATGTTTGTTTATAATATAATTAAAACAAAGATAATCATTGAAAGGATTTATAATATGCTAAGAGCCGGAATCGTAGGATTACCGAATGTCGGAAAATCAACATTGTTTAATGCACTGACTTCTGCTAAAAATGCGCAAAGTGCAAATTATCCGTTTTGTACTATTGAACCTAACGTAGGTGTTGTTGTTGTACCTGATGAAAGATTGCAAATTTTATCTGATTTATGCAAATCAAAGGAAATTATTCCTACGGTTATTGAATTTGTTGATATTGCCGGGCTCGTTAAGGGTGCAAGCAAAGGAGAAGGTTTAGGCAACCAGTTCTTACATAATATAAGGGAAGTTGATGCGATTATTCAGGTCGTAAGATGCTTTGATGATGCAAATACTATTCACGTTGAAGGTAAAGTGGATCCGATTTCTGATATTGAAACGATTAATACGGAACTTGCTCTTGCTGATTTGGCTTCAATAGAAAGACGCGCACAGAGAATTGCAAAACAGGTTAAATCCGGGGACAAGGAAGCCGTAATTGAGGACGGAGCATTAAAAAAGCTGAATAATTTGTTACAGGAAGGAACTTTTATTAATCTCAGAGAACATTTTAATGAAGATGAAATCAATGTTATAAAACCGCTTAATTTGATGTCCGTAAAACCGGTAATTTATTGTGCAAATGTTTCGGAATTTGATTTAAAGAGCGGTAATGATTACACAAAGCGTGTAGAAGATTATGCAAAAACACACGGAGCACAAACAGTAATAATATGTGCCAGAATTGAAGAAGAATTGGTTGATTTGGGAGAAGAAGGGGCAAAAGAATATCTTGCCGAACTCGGAATTTCTGACAGCGGCATTGATAAGATGATTAAATCCGTTTACGAGCTTCTTAATCTTATAACCTTTATTACCGCAGGAGAAAAAGAAGTTCATGCCTGGACGATTACAAAGGGTACAAAAGCTCCGCAGGCAGCGGGAGTAATACATACGGATTTTGAAAAAGGTTTTATCAGGGCAGAGGTTACCGCATATAACGATTTTGTCGCAAACGGTTCTTATGCGGCATGCAAGGATAAAGGTGTAACGCGTTTAGAAGGAAAGGATTATATAATGCAAGACGGAGATATTGTTCATTTTCGTTTTGCGGTATAAAACGGAAAATGAAAATACAAAGTACTGACCAAACAACATTTAAATGGAATACTATCACACATATCGGAATGACATTACAAGCCGTAAAAAATTCCAAGTTATCTCCGGATGAGCAAAGGCAGCTTGTAAAATATGCAATAATGCCGGATTTTCTGAAAAGTGAAGCGGGCTATAGTCATAATACCCATTTTTATTTCCCTTACGGGCGGAATAAAAGCTTCGGGGCTGGCGCAAATACTAAAAATAATGCTCTTGAAAGGTTTAAAGTTCATTTTCAAAAAGCATTAAGCACCCGTGAAAAAGAAGATTTTCTTAAACATACCGGTTTTGCCGTGCATTATTTAGAAGACGTAACAATGCCTATGCATACTGAGCCAGGGTGTTTGATGCAAAAAATAAGAGATTTTTATTTACATCAAAATTTCGAGATAGGAACAAAATACGGAGCAACTCCGGCTATAAAAACTCTTATGAAGGGGTTTAAATCTCAAGCAATTAATTATAATTCTCTGGTTGATTTATTTACTTCTGCTGCCGAATTTTCACAAAAACCGGAATTTCAGGTCAGCAGATTTAATAAACAGAATTGGCGCAAAATTCAGCAAAAATGCTTTAATTACGGCGTTAATGCAACAAGAGAATTCCTGGAAAAAATGTTGAGGGTTGCAGGCTTTTAGATTTTAGCAGCTAAGTTAAGCTTCTTTTTGCGGAGTTAATAACCCAGCCGTCAGAGCGAAAATGCGCATAATTATTTTTACCCCGGTATTTTTCACCTTCCGGACTTGATTTAAGCCAGTATTCTAAAATATTTAGGGCTTTATTTAAAAGCTTATAACCGTATTTTTGGATGAGTGAACTGTATTGTGCCGGTGTTAATATAACTAATTCAATTTCGGGAATAGATGCACGTATGTTTGCATTATATTTAGGTCTCCCGCCTTTTTTACCGTTTTCTCTGTTTGCATAAGCTTTATGCATTTTCTTTTCTTCCTTCCTGTGGTATGCCGAGTTTTCGTACAAGTTCTATTACGCTGTCTTTCATTCGGCATTTTGTTCCTTGTGGTGCGAAATAAATTTTGTATAAATAACACTTAGAACAAATGCAGCCAAGATGATAGCAGTCGATTGCCGTAGGGGTCCAATTGTCGGTTATTGTTTCACTACATGATACATTGTATCGATAATTCATTTAAAATTTAACCTCTTCCCAGTTTAAAACATTTGACATTAAAAAGAATATATGCTTAAATATCAATTATAAGCTTACATCTTGTATAGTATTGTAAGACAATATGATACAGATGTCAAGTATTAATTTATATAATTTTGGTGAAACGATGAAACTTGATGAATTAATCATAACAATTGCCGATAAAACAAATATTCCTGTCAATCAATCCTTGCTGGCGGAAAGTTTGGGAGTTACAAGACAGACAATAAGTAATCGTATCAAAAATGAAAGTGAGGTTACGGTTAGTGAATTAAAGCGTGTTGAGCAGTTTTTTAATATTGATTTATTTGGAAATAGTGGGTCTGAAGATGCTGATATTACGTATATAGATTATTATACGGATGTTTTTGCAAGCTGCGGCAGCGGCAGTATAGTCTTTTCAAGTGAAAAAACAAAACTGCCTATTGCCGTTTCAATGATTGAAGGGTATTCCAAAAATAAACTTTATTCTATGATTAATGCTTCCGGTAACAGCATGGCTCCGACTATTGATAATGGTGACAGATTAATTGTAGAGCATTGGAACGGAAGTCAAATTCAGGATAATAAAATTTATGTTTTCTGTTACAATAATGAGTTTTTTGTAAAGAGGTTATCTAAAAATTTAGATGAAATTATTATAAAATCAGATAATCCGGAATACAGAATCAGAACAATCAGTGAAAGAAATGCTTCGGATTTGATTTTAATAGGTAAAATAGTCGCTACTATAAAGCAGTTAGGGTAGTTAATTTGTTTTTGTGAAGATGACGCATCATGTGCTTTCGGTGTGTCATCTTGTCCATTATCCGCTCCCTCAAGGGAAGGAGTGCTGCACGTTGGGCGTACACAAAGCCCCTCCCTTATGAGGGAGCGGATATGCGGACGGAGGGGTAAATGGGAGAGTCCGGATAGCGAACAGACTAAACCGGCTAAGCCGTGAGGCTTGAAGGTGAAGCTCTGTGAGCGTGGAGCAAATCCAAGACAGGGTTGGAGTGGGTGCTGATTGATGTTTAGAAGTTTAGGAGTTCAGAAGTTGAGGAGAAATATATTTTATTGCGGCAGACTGAAGTCTATTCTACAGCCTGAAGCCTACAATACTGCAAACAAGTCTTGCGCCGCGAACGTGTTATGCGTAAGCATAACGATAGTGAGCGAAAAGTGCGGGTTTACCCGCAGCAGCCATTCAATCCCACGCCCGTAAGGGCGTAGAAAATAATAGCGTATTTTCTCTTTCTTTTGGTCCTTTTCTTTCTCTTTTTATTCGCAATAAAAGAGAAAGAAAAGGACATGGAAAGGAGATTTATAAAAGATAATTTTTTGAAATAAATTTTATGCTATTAGTTTTCCCTTGCGGGCCGGCACCCATCCCGGCCTTCCCTCAAGGGAAGGAGTGCCGTACAGAGCTTCACTTTTAAGCCTTACGGCTTAGCCGGTTCAGCCTGTTCGCTATCCGGACTTTCATATTTACCCCTCTCATTTACCCCTTCCATTTACCCCTTCCATTTACCCCTCCGTCCGCAAATCCGCTCCCTCAAGGGAAGGAGTGCTGTACGTTCGGCGTGCGCAAGTCCCCCTCCCTTATGAGGGAGGGCTGGGGTGGGTGCTAATTGTAAAAATTAATTTTGAAAAATAAAATATTTATGCTAATATATCTATATTGGCATGGAGAAGTGGCCGAGTAGGTTTAAGGCGGCACCCTGCTAAGGTGTTGTGTGGGGTAACCTGCACCGAGGGTTCGAATCCCTCCTTCTCCGGATTTTATGCGACCCCGGAGAATAAAAAATATTACACAATTTCCATTTCGCAAAAGTCTCTGTATGCGCAATATTTGCAAGCATCTTCATTATGTGACGGTTCAAAGTCGTAATTGCGGATTGAAGATATTGCGGCTTTAAACTTTTCAACAACCTGTTCACAGTCGTTTCGGGTTAATTCCAATTCCAGATTTTTTGTATAATCTTCGGGATAAATGAATGTTGTCTTAGAGACTTTTTCTCCCTCTGATTGTTCAAAAAAGTATTTATACAGAGCCATCTGGTTATAGTAATCTTCATGCTCGCCCTCAGGTTCTATACCTTTTTTTGCGTTTCCGGTCTTGTAATCGTAAATAGTAAAACTTCCGTCCTCATTTTTGTCGATTCTGTCAATAATTCCGCAAAACTTTATTCCGTCGAGTTCAAAAGAAATTTTCTTTTCAACTTCATAAAGCAGGTTTATCGGAGTTGAGGTTATTTGGTGATAATATTCCCTTAATGCGTTTTCGCCTCTGCCTTCCAAATTTGCCCTCTGATTAAAATTCGATAGAGGAAGTTCATTTAACTTATTTTTGAAAACATCAGCAAATGCATCTTTTGAAGGATATTCTCCGTTTTCTTTTGCATATTTTATCAAATATTCACACGCTTCATGGATTGCTAAGCCGTAGCTGAGAGCATCCGGATTACCGTCTTTGCCCTGCAGCTCAAGAATTTTTTCGTATAAATATTCACGAGGGCATTTCAAATACTGGTTTATTGCGGTAGGAGAAAATGCTCTGTCTGCAAGTTTTGTATCAACAAGCGCACAAAAATCTTTTCTGTAGTCATAATCTCTTTTTGTTAAAGCTTGTTTTGCAACATAATAAAAACCGGGTTCTGTATAAATAAAAGGTTTCGGCTCTTTTTCAAGAATATCTTGAATATTTGCAATAAACCTGCTCGGCTTTTTAGCTTTTCCGTTTATTGTTTGAACGTAAGAAAGCCTTAAAGTATGCTTAGCTCTTGTCATGCCGACATACATTACTTTTATTCTGTCCGAAACCTTTAATTCATCAAGCTCTTCTTTCGGTTTAAATTCGGATTTATCAATTGGAATTTCCGCTTTCAAAGTTCTATTATCGCTTTCCCACCTGTCAGAATTAAGCGTTGGCATATAAACATATTCAAATTCTCTGCCTTTTGCCGAATAATAAGTGCATAGCTGAACCGCATTCATCGCAACAGGCGCTTTTTCCGTTAAAACCGGAATTCCGTCCTCTGATAAAATTTTTAAATATTCCGTAAATTCTTCTAAAAATCCGGACTTATAAATATCCGAATAGGCTGAAGCTTCGTCAATAAGCCTCTTAAGTCCCATGATATTTTCAGCCTGATTTAATTCCGTATTTAAATAATAGTTAAAAATACCCGTTTTAGAGCCGATTTCAAGGACGGTATTTTTAATATTTTCTTTTGTTTTATAAATTGATAAATAATCATAAGTTTTTATAAATTTTTTGATTTTTTCGGGTTCAATAAATTCATCCTCCGGAATTACCCTTATTACATCAATAAAAGTTTTGTATTTGGAAATATTTTCGTAAAGTTTCAAATAATCTTTAGGATTTATGCTGAAAGGTTTTGCAAGAAGAAGCTGGAATATTCTGAAAGCGTGAAGTTCAGGATTTACAAGCATCTGCATGTAATAAAAAAGAATATTCACTGCTGAAATCGAAAAAATACTTTTGCCGTCTTTGAGTTCAAACGGAATATTTCGGGCTTTAAGCATTTCTGCAAATTCGCTTAATTCGCCGTTTGTTCTTGTAAGAACCGCAACTTCAGAGAGTTTCTTATTTCCTTCTGTATCTTTCGGGCATTCGTCAGAATTAACAAGCTCTTCTATCTCTTTAACGATTTCAGTATATTCCTGCATTATATCCGCGTATTTAAAACATCTTACGGGTTTATTTTTATCGAACAATTTTTCATTTTTTGCCTTTAGATTTTTACTGATTTGATATCGTTCAAATTTAGGATTATCTTCAAGCCTTCTCATATCCTGTCTGGCAATTTCTCTTGCCGTATTAAGAATAGCTTGGGTAGAGCGCATGTTATCTTCAAGACAAATGACTTTTGTATCGGGAAATTCTTCCAAGAATTTTTCTATAGTATCGAGTTTTGCCCCCTGAAAGGAGTAAATAATCTGGTCATCATCTCCTACGACAAAGACATTTTCACTTTTGAGAGCATGAGTCAGATTAAAAACGATTTCATTTTGAGATTTGTTTGTGTCTTGATATTCATCTACCAGAATATATTCATACTTATTTGCAGCTTTATCAAGAAATGCGGGAGATGTTTCGAATTTCTCCAAAACACAGTTAATCATATCGTTATAGTCGATATAATGATTTGTGTCCATTTTGGATTGATACAGTTCATAAAACTCCCATAGTTCGCGCGCCTGTTCAATTTTCTTTGCGTGTGATTCAATATTTCCGACAAGTGTTTTTGTTCTGGTATCACCTTTTTTAAGCTTTACTTCCAATTCATCCTTAAATCTGAATAACTCCGGCTCCCAATCGGGATTTGTTTTAATATTATTGAAATACTGTTCTTTATCAAGTCTGTATTTTTTGATTTCTTCAATTCTTCTTTTAATTGTATCAATATAATAATACGGATCATTTTTTGTTGTTCTGAACTCTTGGGGATTAATCTCATCAATACATTCTTTAATAAAAGCTCTTGAAACAGCATCGGTCATAATTCTGTAATTATGCGGAAGTTCAAATTCATCGGGATACAAGTCAATCAAATTACAGCAAAATCCATGGTAAGTGAAAATATCTACATCAACTGACAGTCTGTCTAATTCTTTTTCAAGTCTGACTCTCATCTCATTCGCCGCAGCGTCGGTAAATGTCAGACAAAGAATTTTGTCCGGTTCAATTCCGCGTTCCAGCATTGATTTAATCCGCCGGATTATTGTAAAAGTCTTACCTGTTCCGGGTCCGGCCAGAACCAGATATTTGCCGTTTATATTATCAATACACTCCTGCTGTTTAGAGTTTGGTTTAATTTCTGCTGCAGCTTGCATTTATACTCCTTAGATTTTTTACTCTATTCAATATTTTACACTAAAAATTAACCAGCTTTATAATTATAGACCGGAATCAGATGTTCAACAATACAAGCTGTCGGCGTTATCAATTCCTTAATCTCATCTCCGTCTTTATACGCCATGGGAGCTTCATCAAGCGTTCCTGTTGAAATACAGCAGGAGTGAATTCCGCGCATACTTATTTTATAATCTTCCATTCTCAATGTTTCTTTCGCCCTCGTTCGGGAAAACAGGCGTCCTGCTCCGTGCGGGCCGGAACTGTTCCAATCCGGATTCCCTTTACCGATTGCGATAAAACTTCCGTATGCCATATTAATCGGGATTAAAACTTTCTCATTCTCCTTGCAGGAAATCGCCCCTTTTCTTATAATCTTATCTTCACCTATATAATTATGTACGGTTTCAAACGTATCCTCCGATTTCCAGCCCATATGTTTCAAGATTTCTTCCGCAATAATCTTTCTGTTATAGTGACTATATTCCCGACAGATTTTTGCGCATTTTAAATATTCTGCGGCATCAAACCCCGTAAGATATGAGAGCTGCTTCAATTCGCCGTCCCTGTAGCAATTCTTCTCTATGGCAAGTTTTTGAAAATAAACAGCCATTTTATTCCCGAAATCCCTGCTTCCGCTATGAATTATTAAATAAGTGCCGTTTTTGTTTTGCTCTACTGAAATAAAGTGGTTGCCGCTTCCGAGCGAACCTATTTTAAGCAAATCTTCACTGCAGCCGCGCTTAAGATAATCCGTATTGTATCTTTTTACCTCTTCTTTAAGTTCTTCAGGAATTAGTGAACTTACGCTTTTGCGGCCTCTTAACCCTGTCGGAACAAATTCTTTAATAACCTTATCCAGTTTATCATACTCTTTTAAAGTTGCGCATTTTTTGAGTTTAACCGCATACATTCCGCAAGATTGGTCTACTCCTATAATATTCGGAATAATTTCTCCGTCCTTCGGAAGTTCCGCCGTAAAGCCGATTGTGCATCCTAAACCCTCGTGACAGTCAGGCATTATTCTTATTTTACAACCTTCAAATATCGGATGATTACAGATATTCAAAACTTGCTTTAAAACACCTTCCGAAATTTCATTTGCAAATATCTTGGCTGATGCGTATTTACCCTGAATTTCTTGCATAATTATTTCCTTAGTTTGAGTTTTCTTACAATTTGCGCTGCAGTTCTTTCGCTTATATGCAGCCTTTCTGCGGTAAGTTTAACAGAAAAATTGCATTCACACCATATTTTTTCAAATTCCGAATTAGTAACGGCAGTTCCTTCGCACCTGCAATTTGCGGGAATTTTATCTTTTATACTGTATCCCATAGATTCTATAAAAGTTTTGAATTTTCCCAGATCTGTCCAGAAGCCTGACTTATCAGTCCATTCTTTTGATTCTGATTTATAAAAATCCGATATGTATTTCATTATCATTTGCATGTTACCTGAAAAAACTACTTTATTTGACCTGATTAAATATTTCATAAATTACCTCTGAGTATTTTATTTTAGTTTAAGATATATACCTGACAAAAACGGACATATAGTTTAATTTGTGTGCCGGCCCGTAAGGGGAAAACTGTAGAGTAGACTTCAGTCTGCCACAATAAAATATATTTCTCCTAAACTTTTCAACATCAATCAGCACCAACCCCAGCCCTGTCTTGGATTTGCTCCACGCTCACAGAGCTTCACCTTTAAACCTTACGGCTCAGCCCGCTCACTCTCTTCGC
>CALUPN010000046.1 GCA_944322625.1 Candidatus Gastranaerophilales bacterium
GATTATTATACTTTATTAATGCCACATTCTCAAAATTTGTAACACTCTTTAGATTAATTTTTACAAAAATTTACAATAAATGTCTTAGTAAAACTTATATTATACTTAATATTTCGTAAAAAATACTTTTTATAAATTCGTTTTGGGTATACAATATACATACCAACATAAACAAATAAAGAAAGGAATCCTCGATGGTGCTTGAAATGACTTATCCCCAGCTGGAAAGAGCAGTGAATCCGACACACGATATACGACTTTTTTCAGGACGCTCAAACCCTCAGCTGGCACAAGAAATTGCTGATTACTTAGGAACAACAGTTGGGCCTATGGTCATTAAAAATTTTGCAGACGGAGAAATTTACGTTCAGGTTAAAGAAAGCATTAGAGGAGACGATGTTTTTATAGTACAACCTTTATGCAATCCCGTAAATGAAAATCTTATGGAACTGCTTATTATGATTGATGCTTTCAAACGAGCCAGCGCTAAAACAATTACGGCCGTTATACCTTATTACGGATATGCACGTCAAGACAGGAAAACCTCCGGCAGAGAAGCTATTACCGCGAAACTGGTTGCAGACTTACTTACAACTGCAGGAGCCAGCAGAGTACTTGCGATGGACTTACATACAGGACAAATACAAGGATTCTTTAACATACTTGTAGACCATATTTTTGCAGCCCCTATTTTAGTAGATTACGTTAAGTCCTTAGGGCTTAATCCGGATGAAATGGTTGCGGTCAGCCCTGATATGGGAGGAGCTAACAGAACCAGACACTTTGCTAAAAAACTTGACTGTCCGATGGCAATAATTGATAAACGCAGAGATAAACATAATGAAGCAATTGCCGCACATATTATCGGTGATGTTGAAAACAAAGTCTGTCTTATGTTTGACGATATTATTGACACTGCAGGCACAATATGCGAAGCCGCTAAACTTCTGAAAAGCAAAGGAGCTAAATCGGTATATGTCGGTGCAACACACGCAGTATTTTCTGGCCCGGCCATTGAAAGACTAAAAAATGCCCCGATAGAAGAGTGCATTATTACAAACACAATTCCTTGGCACAAAGAAGATTTACCGGAAAACGTTAAGCAACTCTCTATTGCACCGCTTTTGGGACAAGCTATATCAAGAATACACGATGATGAATCAGTAAGTTCTTTATTCGGATTTGAAAAAGAGATGAAGGTTTAAACCTTCATCTCTTTTTTTACCGATAACTAAACATCTCTTATCAAAACATTTACGTCTACATTCAAAATAGCTGCAATATCAATAACCTTTAATATTGTCGGATTGATTTTGCCCGTCTCAATTAGACTTATAGAGTTTCTTGAGATGTTTGTAAGCTCTGCGAGCTTTTCTTGCGAGATATTACGTCTTAAACGCTCACTCTTGATGTTAATTCCTAAATTTCGTAATCTATTCTTATCTTCCATAACTCTATTATTTTCTGCCATTGTTAAAAATTTTTCTATACAGCATTTTAGGTTCACAAACATCATATTAGTAACAATTTAAAAAGAAGCCTAATTTTCGCTAAATAAAATAAGGCTTCTTTATATATAAGGGCAGACTTTGAGCCGCCCTTTACCATCGCAGCCTCTCGGAGAGTCTTATCTCCTATAAACAAGTTTTAACAAGTGGGCTTTTGATGGCTTATTTCTTTTCTTCATTCATTAATAATATAACAGCATACGGATAAACTTACATTAGACAAAACGGCTAGTTATAAAAGATAACCGGCCGTTTTAGTCTAAATATTATCGTATGTATAATTTATTCTTCTATATCACCCGCAGTAGGACCATATTTCCGTATTGTGGCATTTAATAAGTTTTCGTGATGCTTTTCTCTGTATATTTGACATAACAACTTATAGGCATGCTTATTATACGGATTTTGCTGCAATATAGTATCCAGTTGTTCTATTGCAGAATTAGAACGTTTCATATAATAATCTATTAAAGCAGGAAGTATAATGGTCTTGTCGTTCATATCAGTAGCACAAGCTATTTCTGCACAGCCTTTTGCTTTATCGAACTCTTCCGCATCCAAATACATAACAGCAACTTCATAATAAACTTCCGATTTGCTTCTTAAATCTGTTTTCATTTGTGCAACTGCTTGATATTCCTGTGCAGCCTTGTCATATTCAGCCCGTTTTCTATACTCTTCCGCAAGAGCCAAACCTGTTGCAATATCATTTGCAGTTACGGCATCTAAATCAGGGGTAGTATCATCAACAGGCACATTTAATGTTGATAATATCTCCTGTACGGTAAATAACATAGCCCGTTCTTCCTCACTCGGAGGGATATTAGTCACATCCGGAACTACTGAGTATATGAGCGCTAAAGTTTTTAAATCTCTGTCAGTAATTTCAGTATTAAACTTTATACCTATTGGATACATTACATCATAAATACTGGGGCTTTTTCCCGTTAAGCCTAACGAACGCCCTATTTCCTGCAATGCTGATGAATACAGCTGTTTTGAGTCCTGTACCTGATTTTTCTCGTTTTTCATTTTAAAAGTAATTACAGAATCAGTTATCATATTACCGTTTAGAGAAAAGGTTTGTGATCCGATAGATTTACTTCCGTCATCTTTGTTTGTAAAATAACACTTCATTTCTGCATCGTCAGGCGTATCAACAAACATAAAGCGAACTAATCCCTCACTGGCTCTTTCCCAGCTCTGATAAGCACGCATTACAACCTCTCTGTAATATGACGGCATATCTTCCGAATCCTGAATATAAACTTTTAAAGGAAAAGATGATTTATTCCATCTTACAATTTTTCCGTTTTCAACAACTTCTCTGAAATAACTATCTATTACCGCCGCTTTTATGGTCTTCTCACTCATGGATTTATCATATCCGAGAGTTATTGCATAATATTTTTTTATACCAAACTCAGGAGGATTTTCACTAATTCCGCTGTTAAAGCTATACAAAGAAAATGCTCCCGCCGCGATTAGAAATGCACTTATAACTATCTTTTTCATTTTCTGGAATACCTCTTACACTTTTCTGTCTTACTATATTATAACTATATATTAAAAAAACGCAAATTCTAAATTCTTGCCTCTAAATAACTTTTGTTTCCGTTTATGAGGGTTGATGTGATTGAATATGTTTTTAAAGCTGTATACATTTTAAGAGCCGAGCCGTTATCCAGGCCTCGTTTTTGCATACTATCAAGAAATTCTGCGGCTGTAACTGCTTTTTTATTATTTGCTCCGTTACCGAGTAAACTGTTTAACATTACAGGAAACCTGTCCGAAGAATAATTACCGTACAATCTGTCCATAGCAAACCTGTATGAATTCATATCAGTATATTCTTCAAGAGTAATATCATACTCACCGTTCAGTATGTCTTGCAGCGTTTCTTTGTCTAACACTGCCGGCAAATCTTCAAGCTTTTTATTGACAGCTTCAAGCTTTTCCGCCCCGGCAGATAAAAACACCGCGTTCGCTTCGTTATTAAGAGATTCGATTAACGACATATTCCTAACCCTTTTAAGCATATTATACAACATATTTATTATTTTTACAATTATTACAATACTTGAAAGTTTAATAATTTTAAGTTAAACTTGTTACATTAAGGAGGATATATGCACGAATACGTATTCAAAATGAAAAAGGGTGATATCGAAATTGAATTAAAATCTGATGATTTGGAGTTTGTAGAAGAGCAGCTTAACAAATGGCGCGAAGAACTTTTGCAGGATAAATAGTTATGTCGGTATATTCATTTAAGATTAAAAAGGGAAAGTATGAATTATCCTTGTCTACGTCAGATAAGGAGCTTGTAACGGAACAATTTGCTCTTTGGGTAAAAAAAGCCGCTGACTATGTACAAAAACATAAAGTCAGACAATGCAAGGATATGGTTGAAGCTCAAATTAATAATGAAAAAGAAATTACCCAAAAAAGAATAGACGAGCAACTAAAAAGAATACCGAAAACCGAACCGTCGGAAGAAATCAGAAACGACGAACAAAAAGAAGAAGATACAAATAAAAGTTTAGATATATTTTACGCTCCGCCAACAGAAAGCAGCACTACACAAACTGTTAATGAATCATCCCCGCAAGGAGTCTTTGACAATATACTGGAAAACTCCCTTAATAAACCCCAGACTGAATTGTCATTTAAACCAAGCCCGTCAATAAAGAAAGATAATGCTTTTCTTAATTATATAAGTGCAAGGAAAGTTGAAAGAAAAATCGATTATTTGCTGCTTACCGCATATTATTTTACCCAGTATGAACAGAAGCCTCGTTTTACACTAAAACAGCTAAATGCAAAACTTATGCAGAATATTGCTGTAATAATTGACCACAGCGTTTTACAGGAAGCCATTAACAGGGATTATATTGAATGCTTGCCTGATTTAACCGGGCTCGTAGGAGCATCCGAATACCGATTAACAGCTTACGGCGAGAAAGTGCTTTTAGATGAATAAAACTGTAGCGGTTGCTTTGTCCGGCGGATTAGACAGTAGTGTTGCCGCATTGATTCTTAAAAATAAAGGATATAATGTAATTGGCGTAAGCGCAAAAACCGCTGAGACAGAGGAGGCGGAACAAGTCATAAAAAATGCTGAGGCTATCGCAAAAAAACTTAATATTCCTTTCTATGGATTTAATGCCGTTAATATATTTAAAGATAAGGTCATAAATTATTTTGAAAATTCATATAAAAACGGAATAACGCCTAACCCTTGTATTATGTGTAATCAATTTATAAAATGGGGTGCTCTTTTTGATTATGCCGTTAATAAATTAGGGGCGGACTTATTCGCGACCGGGCATTATGCAAAAATTACCGTAACCGATAATACATACAGACTTTATCCTGCATTTGATGAACATAAAGATCAGCTTTATTTTCTGTTTTCACTCACACAGCATCAACTATCCAAAACAATGTTTCCGCTTGCAAATTTAAAAAAAGATGAAGTCCGAAAAATTGCACAAGAGAACGAGCTGCCGAGTAAATCCGCAAAAGAAAGTCAGGATATATGTTTTATTAAAGCACCTTTAACAACAAAAAAATATCTAAACAATCTTTTCTCGCCACAAAAAGGAACATTTATTGAGAAAAAGACTAATAAAAAACTGGGAGAACATTCAGGTTTCTGGCAATATACAATAGGACAAAGAAAAGGAATAGGCATAGCCGCTCCGGATGCTCTTTACGTTACGGATATTGATGCAAACCACAATATCGTATATGTCGGTTATAGAGACGAGCTTTTTTTTAATAAATTAACATTAAATAATATAACGCAAAGTTACCCGCTTAATAAAAGTGAATTTGAAGCTCTTGTTAAAATAAGATATAATATGCAGGCTGTTCCTGCAAATATTAAAATTAACGGAGCTTCTTGTTCTATTGAATTTAAAAACCCTGTAACATCGATAGCACGAGGACAAGCCTGCGTACTTTACGATACTAATGACGGTCATTTATTAGGCGGAGGATTTATTTAATTCTAAACATTATAGAATATCTGTTTTGCATTATGAGATTTCATAAGTTCATCACGTTTTGATTGAATATAGTTATCGCATACATTCAAAGAAAAAAGCGTAAACGGAACTGTTGCACAAATATTTAACAATCCTTTTAAAATACTGTTAGTATTCAAATTTTTAAGGAGTTTTAGCATTACGGCCGATCCGAAAATCAAAGAACCGACAAATGTAATATTTCGCAGAATCGAATTATTTTTCCTGTCTTTTTTATATTGTAAAATAAAGCTGTCGGTCTTGTTTTTGGGCATTATATAATAACTCGGCGCCTCATTTTTCGAGCTTATATCGACTTGTACGTAACCGTTTCCGACATCTCTGCTTATTTTTGTATCTAAAGCCATATGATAAACAGACTCCTTCCAAAATCCGAAAAACAGCTGAATTTTTAGAATTGCCTAAAATAAAACTAAAATTTACAAAAATTTACATATGCTGAATTGAGATTACCGCATATTTACTGTATAATCAAGGCGGAAGTGTATCATGATTAACCCAATCAACAATTATAGTTTTACATTTACGCAAAAAGAATCTGTCAGGCAAGAGTCAAGCAAAAGCGTTCCGCAAAAACGTTCCGCTCTGAGGCATACTGCCGAAAACAGAGACATTACAACCGGCGATAAAATAAAAGCAGGTATCGGTTCCGTTGTCGGAACAGTACTTCCAATGATTTTAATGATGAAAAAGCAAAAGGTTAAAAATCCTTTTAAATTAAATTACGGCCTGCAAGAAATTATAGGAATGTCTGCCTCATCCATCATCGGAGGAGTTGCTGTCGGTATGATTGGAGAAGATAAAAAAACAAACGAAAACAAACTAAAAGAAGGCCTTTTCCAATTCATGAATGCGTCTATACCTACCTGGATAGTCGGCGGAGTTTTAAAATTATGTGAATCCAGTAAGCATTTTAACAATATTCCCGGCAAAATCATGTCAATTGCCGGAGGCCTTATTGTCGGAATGTATGGTGCTGCTTCTGTTTCGAATTTAATTTGTGATCCTTTTGACAAACGCCCGGATAGAAAATTAACATTTAAAGACTGTCTAATAAATATCGATGATGCTCTCGGAGTACTTGTTCTTGCAAAATTCCCTTGCGCCGATAAACTGCACTTCGAACGATTACTTCCGTTTATTTTTGCATATTGCGGCTACCGTTCAGGAAAAAGTAATTAAAACTAAACCGGATATCTTTTTAAATATTTTATAATATTTTTTATCACTTTCTTCTGCATATACATTTCTACGCATCCAAGCATTGTTGTATAATATCTGCTGCCTTTAGGAGTATTTTTTATAATTGTCCTTACAATTTTGTTTACATCAGCCGTTCCGTACATTCGTTTTGCGGCTTCCGCCTTAGTTTTAGTATCAAAATTTTTAAAACGCATGCCGGAAAGGTAGTGAATTGCATGTGAATTATCTATTGCTTCACCTGTAATTTTAAAATCCTTTAAGCCTCTTTTTAAACATTCTGCAACTGCTATTTTTTGTGTTAATTTTTCGACCCCTCCGTAAATATCCGGATGTTCATTCTTTATCAAAGCAATATATGCTCCGTCAGAGCGTTCTTCAAGTCTTGCACGGCCTGCCTTTACAAGACCGTCATAGAAACTGTAGGTCTTAGAAGGATATACTCCTAATGAAACAGAGTTCTCGACTTTTATTTTTACATAAATATTTTGCGGAGTATTGCCGTTTTTTAATCTTAATATTCTACCGCTATTTATTTTACGTCCTTCCGCACGCTGCAAGATTTGCCAATACGCAGGTTCCCGGAATGCTTCTTCTAACTCTGCCTGTCTTTGTAAATGATAATTATCATCCAAAAGTTTATAATTTTTAGTATATTGAGGAACTATCCAGTTATTTATTTTCATAATCTTATAAAAAACGTAATAAAATAATTTGCCATTGCATAAAAAAGATGCAAATAAAAACTCTTTTATCTGCATCTTTATCTATTGAATAAAGTATTATATATTTGCTATCTGTTTATAATAATCATGCTCCTGTTCAAATCTATAGGCCAAATTAAAAAGCTTATCTTCTGTTAGCTGAGGAGTCATAATTTGCAAACCGATAGGCATTCCGTCGCTGTCAAAACCGGCCGGAACAGAAATTGCAGGGAGGCCGGCTAAATTAGCGGATATTGTAGCGATATCAGTTAAATACATTGCCAGCGGATCTTCTGTTCTTGCCCCTAAATCAAACGCTGTATTAGGACAAGTAGGCGATATTAAAGCATCTACCTTAGAAAACGCTTTTATAAAATCTTCCGTTACAACTCTTCTCATCTGCAGAGCTTTTTTATAATAAGCATCATAATACCCGGAAGACAGTGCATAAGTACCAAGCATTATTCTTCTCTTAACCTCCGGTCCGAAACCTTCAGCTCTTGTCTTACAATACATTTCCAATAAATTTTTAGCATCGTCTGTTCTATGACCATATCTGACACCGTCAAATCTGGCCAAGTTTGAACTGCATTCTGCTGTTGCCAATATATAATAAATTCCGATAGAATGTTTCAAATTCGGTAAGGAAACTTCTACGACCTCTGCCCCCAAAGACTTATATGTATCTATTGCCGCTTTTACAGACTTTTCCACATCTGGAGATAAACCTTCAGAAACAAGCTCTTTTACGACCCCTATCTTCATTCCTTTAATATCATTTTTTAAATTATCTCTGTAATTTACAACTGGAAGGTTTAGGGATGTCGAGTCATGCTTATCATAGCCTGATATTACTTCCAAAAGAGCAGCAGCATCTTCAACAGTCCTAGCGAAAGGGCCTATTTGATCAAGTGAAGACGCAAAAGCTATTAAACCGTAACGCGAAACTTTACCGTAAGTAGGTTTCATACCGACAATTCCGCAAAAACTTGCCGGTAAACGTATACTTCCGCCGGTATCAGAACCAAGCGCAAGAGCGGCTTCGCATGACGCAACAGAAGCTGCCGAACCACCTGAAGAACCGCCGGGTACTTTATTTAAATTCCAAGGATTATGCACCTTTTTAAAAGCAGAATTCTCATTTGATGAACCCATTGCAAATTCATCTAAATTAGCTTTACCTACTATCGGTATCAAATTATTTAAAAGCTTCTGTGTCGCAGTTGCATTATACGGTGAAACGAAATTTTCAAGTATCTTGCTTGATGCAGTTGTTTTTGACCCGATTAAATTCATGTTATCTTTTAATGCAAGGGGAACGCCTGCCAGAAGCGGCAATTCCTCGCCTTTTGCAACCTTATCATCAACTTGTTTTGCTGTATGCAACGCTATCTCTTCCGTTAAAGAATTAAAAGCTCCAAGTTTATCATCCACCTCTTTTATTCGTGCAAAAGCGGCATTTGTTAGCTCAACAGACGAAATTTCTTTATTCCTGATAGCTCTGTTTTGCTCCATCGCACTCTTTTTCAATATTTCTAGCATAATTATTCTCCCTATATAGGTTTATTATAACAGAAACACAAATATATTTATTAACAAAATAAATAAAAATTTAATATAAAATTTTTAAAATTATAAAAATTTCTTTACAAAATAGCAATTTTTAGCACGAAATTGTTTTTTATATAATATGGTTATGAAGGTTAACAATATAAACAGTATCTATTTCAGAGCAGGTACAAACAATATTGATAATACAAAAAACAATGCTGTCACAAAGCCGCAAATTAATGAGCTGCCTTTATTAACAAAAGATTTTGACATTAAAACTCCTATCAGCTACACAAAAAAAGGAATATATAAGCTTGAAAACGGCCTTGAAGTTCACAGCTACAAACTTGCAAACGGCTATAGAGTTAATATAGTACCGATGGAAGGCTCGCCTGCTGTTGTGAAAAATTATGTTAATGTCGGCTCAATGAATGAAACTGCTAATATAAAAGGCATAAGTCATTTTTTGGAGCACATGGCTTTTAACGGTACAAACGGTGAAAACGGCCATATTAAACTTGAAACCGGTGATTCTTTTAAAAAGATTGATGAGCTTGGCGGTTGGGCGAATGCAAGTACTAATTATGCAATAACGGATTATGTAAATTCTACTCCGCTGCTGAATAAAGGAGATTTAGAAAAACAAATACAAGTAATTGCAGCTATGACCGAGGATTTAAAACTGGCAGAAAATATGATAGAAAAAGAAAAAGCTCCTGTTTGTTCTGAAATTAACATGATTCTTGATAATCCGCAAACAATCGCAATGGATCAAACCGTAAGGACTTTATTTAATATAAAAAATCCTGCGGATGAAATGGTCGGCGGAAGTGTTAACACTATCAGAACGCTGACAAGAGAAGATGTAAAGTCGTATTATGATAAATATTATACTCCTGATAACATGAATCTGGTAATTACAGGTGAAGTTAATCCCGATGAAGCAATAAAACTTGTTTCAAAAAATTTCAATTCAGGAAAAATTTCAAAAGGCCGAAAATTTGAAGAAAAATTAATCCCTATTAAAAACAGCATAAGAAAAGATTTTATAAGTAATAAAGCTGTTTCAACAGATGTTGTTATAGGCTTTACCGGGCCATCTAATTCTGATATAAAAGAAAAAGTCGCTTTTGATATAGCAAAAGCATATATCACATCTCAAGAATGCAAATTAACAGATAATTTACGTCAATATAATACTTTCCCTTACATCAACAGCGAAAAAATCAGTACAAATCCTAACGCAAACAGATTGGTTTATATTGCATTTAATACTTCCGAAAATCAAAGCGAGAAAGCTTTAAAAAGCACATATGAAGCATTGGCAAATATTAAACCTATATCCGAAGAAAAATCGAATATTATTAAACAATGCATAAAAAAATATCGGGAAGACTCTCTTGAATATTCATCTCTTGTCAATGATAAAATAGGACAAGCTGTATCAGACGGCAATATCGAGTATTTTACGGATTACGAAAAAATCCTGGATTCGCTTACTACAGACGACATAAACAGTGCTGTAAAAAAATACTTTAATCTCAACAAAGCTGCAATAACGCTAGTACATCCGCAAAATGAAAATATTTCGTTTAAATCTCACAATAATAGAACCCCGATTAATATGCAAAAAGTCAGTGTGCAAACCCTTGATAACAATTATGAATTAGGAGTTTACGAGACAAAAAACAGCAATATAAATTACAATATTTCACTGTGCTTGAACGAACCGTATAACAAAAAGCCGGGGGTAACAGAAGTTCTGAATGAAATGTATAATATGGGTGCCGGTTCATTAAATGAAGCCGAATGGAACAAATTTCAGGAAAATAATAATATGGACATTAATGCTTCTTTGAGCGCTTCAAAGCTGAAAATAACGGCGGATGGGGTATATAATAGTGCGGATAAAATTCTCAAAAACGCATCAAAACTCTTATATTTCCCTAATTTAACTCCTGAAAATCTTGAAGAAGCAAAAAAAATCGTAGCAGATAATATCAGAAAAAGACAGGATTCCGCACAGAGATTATATTATAACTTTGAGTGCATGAATAATCCGTATGAATTTTCTGAAAATGAAATTCTTGAAAATCTGAAAAATATTACTATTGAAGACGTTAAAGAATGTCATAACTATTTTCTGAACAACTCTCGCGGAATAATTACGGCAAATATTCCCGAAAAAGATCAAACCGGTATAAAACAAAATATCATCAAAGCTTCGAACAAATTAAAAAGTGTAAAACCAAACAATATAAAAATACCGACTGTTTACAGAGAAAATAACACACCAAAAGTTTTAACCCAAAAAACAAATCATTCACAAGCTGACATTATGCAGGTTTATAAATTTAAATGTGAAAACTCTCTCAAAGAAACCGCAACCGCTGAAATATTAAATTCGATTCTTTCAAATTCATCGATAGGCCTGTTTAATGTTTTGAGAGAAAAAGAACATTTAGCATACTCGGTTTATTCATCTATCGATAAAAACGGAGACAGAGGCGAATTATCCTGCAATATTTTAACAACAACCGATAATAAAGATATCGGAGAAATAAGCTATGATAATGTACAAAAATCAATTGACGGATTTAAACGCCAGGTAGAAGCTCTCAAACACGGAGACTTTACAGATAAAGATTTGGAAAATGCAAAACTTGCAATGAAAGCAGGCTTGATTGAAAATGAGGGAACGAGTCAAAAATTAGGTTCTTTAGCTATGGGATTGAATTCAAAATACGGAATAACTTATATTAATCAATTATATGAAGAAGTCGATAAAATTACCAAAGAGGACATTATAAAATTAGCAGCTAGGATTTTCGAGAATCAACCTGTATACTCTATTGCAGCCAGTAAAGACACTTTAGAGAATAATAAAGACTATTTTGAAACTCTAAAAGCTTGATTTTAAAATTCTATTTTAATGCATATAGCTCTGCACGAAACGACTTTATATGTTCCGCTTCTTCTTTGTAGTTACCACCAACAAGTATATCTATATTGTTATTTAAAAGCTTAATAACATCTCTTATATTCTTTTCGTTCATAACTACCATATCGTTTGCCATTTCAATATTGGAAAGAGCAAGCCTTGTGGTATCACGAAAACCGGAAGACGCAAGTTTTTGAGCCAGTTCATTATTCTCAATATTTTTACATAATGCTTGCGCAATAAGCATCGGAGTATGCGAAATCAATGCAACAGCTCTGTCGTGTTCTTTTGGAGTTGTAATAACGGTTTTAGCTCCAAAACTCTCAATTACATTTTTCAAAAGCTCAAAATCTTTTATTTCAGTATCCTCTTTTGGGGTAACAGCCCAAACGGCTCCTTCGAACAGTTCCGAAAAAGCAGCTTCCCAACCTTGTTTTTCGGTACCTGCCATCGGATGAGACGGGATAAATTTGTATTTATAAGTCTTTTTGGAAACAAATTCCTTTAGAGAACAAACATCTGTAACAATTGTATTTTCATCTGCATATTCTTCCAGTTTATCCAGTATCTCAAGCGTCTTATTCATCGGAGTGCATACAAAAACAATATTGCAACCGCTCAAAACAGAATAGTCACTGCTTACATTATCAATTTTTACGGAACGCGATATGCCAATCATTTCGTACCCTTTTTTAAGCCCCTTTTTAAATATAGAACCGCCTATCAGGCCTAAGCCAATAACCCCTATTTTCATTTATAAATCCTTATGCTTAAATTGCTTTTTCCCGTCAACATAATCCTTAACTATATCTCCCTGTCCTTGAAGAGTGTATTTATATATAGTTAAGCCTTCCAATCCAACAGGGCCTCTGGCATGGGTTTTGTTAGTAGAAATTCCAACCTCTGCTCCGAAACCATATCTGAAGCCATCTGCAAATCGTGTTGAAGCATTATGATAAACCCCTGCTGAATCAACACAATTCAAAAATATCTCCGCATTCTCTTTATCTTCTGTAATAATAGCGTCAGTGTGCCCCGAAGAATATTCATTTATATGTTCAATTGCTTCTTCAAGAGAATCAACAAATTTGTATGCAAGGATTTTATCAGAATACTCTCTATGCCAGCTTTCAGGGTTAGGAACTAGCGTAATCTCTGCCTGCTCAAGAGCTTTCAAGAGTTCTTCCGGATAGCCAAAATCCCTGTGAATTAATAGCGTCTCAACTGAATTGCAGGCACTTGGATACTGGGTTTTTGCATCAATAATAATCTTTTTAGCTTTTTCTAAATCAGCAGTTTTATCTGCAAAAATATGGCATATCCCATCTGCATGTCCTAAAACAGGAATTTTTGTATTTTCTTTTATGAATTGAACAAGATTATTACCTCCGCGCGGTATAATGAGATTAATATACTTATCCATTTTGAGCATATAATTTACATCATCTCTTGTAAAAACCTGCGAAATAACATTTTTAGGGAAGCCGGAAGTATTCTCCAGTGTGCTGTTTATGATATTAAAGATTGCTTTATTAGTATTAACAGCTTCTTTTCCGCCTTTTAAGATAATAGCATTAGAAGATTTTATTGCAAGAGCCGAAATCTGGGAAATCACATCAGGACGGGCTTCAAAAATTATACCTAAAACACCTATAGGGCATGAAATTTTCGTAAGAATTAACCCGTCATCAAGCTGTCTTTTTAGCAGAACTTTCCCTACAGGATTTTCAAGCTTTGATATATCCAGTATGCCTTGTATCATATCGCGCATTTTGTTATCATCAAGTTTTAATCTGTTAAAAACAGCCTCTGATAATTCGCCTTTATTAACAAGATTTCTTGCGAATTCTAAATCATTTTTGTTAGCTTCAAAAATCCTGTCTTTATATTTTTCTAAGTTTTCAGCAATGTTAATTAGAGCTTTGTTTTTAATTTCATCACTGATTACAGCAATTTTTTTAGAAGCTTCTTTCGCTTTTATTGCAATATCCAGAAAATTACTTTCTTCCATTTCTATATTCCTCACATAATTTACAATACTGCAGACGTCTCAAATTTACCATTCTGGATAGCCTTTTTTTCATAAGCTGCAATTGTAACGGAGCCATCGGTCGGTTTTCAAATTCCATTGGCTGCTTAACAATATAACCGGATAAGTCCATAAACGGAACAACATTACGATAATCCATATACTGATTTCTTTTGAATGGTTCTCTCATACCTTCTCCTCAAAAAATGTGATAGCTCCTCTTCTTCGATTTTATAAAAAATGAGTTTTCTATACAATAGAAAGTTAATGAAAATTTACTTTTTAGCTTGAAAAATTTTTATATTATTGTTATAGTAATTGAGTGAGCGCTTGTAGCCCAGTTGGATAGAGCGTTTGGCTACGAACCAAAAGGTCGGGGGTTCGAATCCCTCCAAGCGCATTTTTAATTAAGAGCCGTAAGGCTCTTTTTTAATTTAATAACGCACATCTACCATTTCCCAATATGTATTCTATCTTCTACTTTAATAACCTTTTGTACGGGTAATGTATTAAACCAGACATTTCAATCCTGTACGGTTAAAATGATTTTGCCTCGTAAAGTGGCTTTGTGTTTAGGTTTTAACCTGCCGGAACTGTCCAAAAATAATCAAACAATGTAACTTTTTACATAGAGTGAAAAAATTCAATAGTTACAAACTTTAAAGGTGGTGATAACACTATTGTTTATGTTTCTCTCCCCATTCGCAAAGTGCGTATAAAATAGGAATAAAAGACTCACCCCTTTTAGAAAGAAAATATTCAACTTTAGGAGGTATTTGCGGATATTCTTTTCTTATAATCAAATTATCTTTCTCAAGTTCCTTTAAGACCCCGCTTAAAGTTTTATGAGATACTATATTCAAATATTTTTGCAAACTATTAAACCTTATAACTTTATGTCTGTATATAGCATATAAAACAGTTAGTTTATATTTCCCGCTTACAAGTGACAGCGTATAATTAAATCCGGTTTCCGCAAAACTATCAACTTCTTTTAAGCAGTCTTTTTCTTCTGTCGTCATATTATGCTCCTTTACGTCAGTAGGTTACCTTTTTATCCGTACTTGCATTAAATTCACTGATAATTTATCATAATTCCTGTAAAAAAGAAAGGACCTAAATATGAGAGAACAAATAGAAGAATTTAATGCTGTTGAAAACCTTGCAAGAAAATTTATCGAAGCGGTTAAAAACGGAAACAGTGAAATAGTAAAACCTTATTTTTATGAAAAAGCTTCATTTTTCGGACAGTTAAATGAAAAAGAATATCAGTCCGGTTCAATCCAAGGATTTTATGAAACAATAGACAAAATGGGTTCTTGCGGAGAAGATTATACAGCAAGAGTTGATGTTATTACATTAGAAAAAACAATTGCGGTCGTTAGAGTAATTGAAGATAACTGGCACGGATATAAATTCACTGATTTACTTATTATGAACAAAATTAAAGGTAACTGGAAAATTGTTGCTAAAGTTTATGATACTTTGTCTTATGAGGAGTAATGCATGAAAGTTTTATTGTTAAATGGTTCACCTCACAAAAACGGCTGTACATATACAGCACTAAATGAGGTTGCAAAATCTTTAAATCTTGAAGCAATAGAAACTGAAATTTTTTATGTAGGCACAGACCCTATTACTCCTTGTAAGGATTGCAGAGCCTGTAGCCAAATAGGTAAATGTGTAATAAATGACAAAGTTAATGAATTCTTAGAAAAAGCAGAAACATCAGACGGCTTTGTTTTTGGTTCTCCTGTGCATTATGCAAGTGCAAGCGGAATAATTGTTCCCTTTTTAGACAGGGTTTTCTATGCTGATGCACTAAGCGGCAAACAAAGATTCAGATTAAAACCGGGTGCGACTGTAATTTCTGCAAGACGTGCAGGAACAACAGCAACTTTAGATCAAATAAATAAATATTTGCTTGTATCGGAAATGCCTGTTATTGCTTCTCGGTATTGGAATATGGTTCATGGATGGATGCCCGAAGATGTAAAGCAAGACCTTGAAGGTCTTCAGACAATGCGTATTTTAGGTAAAAATATGTCATGGTTTCTAAAAATGAAAGAGCTTTCCCTTAAATACGGCTTACAAATGCCAGAAACAGAAGAATATGTTTATACAAATTTTATAAAATAATTTAAATTATAATAAATAAAAAGATGCAAATATTTGCATCTTTTTTGCATTAATTTTATTTTAAATGTTTAAGTATTTTCAGAAAAATCAAGTATCTCTCCATCATCAGGAATTAATAAATTATCAATATTGTTTTTATTTTTAAATTCTTTTAAATCATTTCTTGTAACCGAAAGATGGCTTACTGTATCCATATGGCTTG
>CALUPN010000047.1 GCA_944322625.1 Candidatus Gastranaerophilales bacterium
AGCGAACAGACTAAACCGGCTAAGCCGTGAGGCTTGAAGGTGAAGCTCTGTGAGCGTGGAGCAAATCCAAGACAGGGCTGGGGTGGGTGATGATTAAATAAAAAACATATATTACAATTAAATTTTTAGTATAAAATATTAGTATGATAGAAGCTGATTTACATATTCACAGTAATTATTCCGACGGAAGTGACAGCATAGAGGATTTGGCGGAAAAAATAAAAAAATCCGGAATCAAAGTTTTTGCCCTAACCGATCATGATACCGTTGAAGGATGTTCAGAGATGGAAAAACTTTTGCCGCAAGGATTTATTTCAGGCGTAGAGCTAACCTGTATTTGCGGTGATATAAAATGTCATATTTTGGGCTACGGAATAGATACAAGAAATCAAGAATTATGCGATTTAATAAAAAAAGGTAAAATCTTAAGACATCAGAAATTAGAAACAAGAATAAAATACTTGAAAGATAAATGGGATATTGAACTTACCGAAGAAGAATTGAAATGGTTGTATTCGAGAAAAAGCGTTGTAAAAACACATCTTGCGAATATACTTGTAAACCGCCGTCTGGCAGAAAATAATATTGAGGCAATGAAAAAATATCTTGACGGATGTAAAACGGGAAATACACGCTTTGACGGTATAGAAGCAATAAAAATAATAAAACAGGCCGGCGGAATTGCAGTTTGGGCACATCCTCTCGGGGGAGAAGGCGAAAAACATTTATCTGAACAAGAGTTTTTGGGACGTCTTGAAAAAATGAAAACTTTTGGTATTCAGGGATTAGAATGCTATTATTCCAGATACAACCGAAAAGAAATAGAATTTTTAGTAAATTGTGCAAGAAAAAATGATTTAAAAATTACGGCCGGAAGTGATTACCACGGAACTAATAAAGATATTCCTTTAGGACAATTACATAGCGACATATAATTTACAAACAACAAAACCTTTTCTGAAAAAATTATACTTTACTTAATTTTTTTTCGAAATGTTTTCTTAAAAAAGACGGACGGTGATATTTGGTAAGTCCGTATTTATCAATTGCATCGAGATGTTCTTTTGTTAAATAGCCGGCATTTTTTGCCCAATTATACATTGGGAATTCTTCGTGAAGCTTTTGCATATATCTGTCACGGGTTACTTTTGCTAAAATGCTTGCGGCAGCTATTGAAGCGGATTTTGAATCGCCTTTTATTACATATTTCTGCGGATAAGGAAAATCTTTTATTAATTTATTACCGTCAACAAGAACACATAAATCCGAATTATCAATTATTGCGGAACAAGCTGATTTCATTGCTTTTAGAGATGCATTAAGGATATTTATTTTTTCTATTTCGTCGACTTCCACACAGATAATTTTATTAAGAGTATTATTTTTTATAACCTCATAAATTGACTCACGTTTTTTGGGAGAAAGTTTTTTTGAATCGTTTAAAATTTCCAAATCTTTAATAAGAGCCGGAGTAATTTTTTCAAAACATACGGCAGAAGCGAACACTCCGCCGGCCGCGGGCCCGCGGCCGGCTTCGTCTGTTCCTATAATAAACTTATTAAAGCTTTTATCAAATTCAAATAATTCTTCTGACGACATATTATCCGATTACCGGTGCGACAAATGTTCTTGCTGCTAAATCTTTATCAAGCATTAATAATGCTTTTTTGTCATCGCCGATTAATCTCAGCGTTGCCAATACTCCGCCTACAGAAGCTTCTTCTTCAACCTGCTCTTTTATATACCAGTCTAAAAGATGCATTGCAGCTCTGTCTTTAACTTCTTCTGCTACATCCATAACATAATTAATGCGAGATGTTACGTATTCTTCATGTCTTAAAACATGTTCAAAAACTTCCAACGGAGTGCTGCCTTCAACAACAGGCTTGTCAATTGCTCTTAAATCAATTTTTCCGCCTCTGTCGTTCAGATAATTTACCATTCCCATAGCATGAGCATGTTCTTCCTGAACCTGAACATCGAACCAGTTTACAAAACCCTGTAAGTTAAGCTCCTGAAAATAAACTTTCATTGCAAGATAAAGATATTCAGAATAAAATTCTTTGTTAATCTGATCATTAAAAGCTTCTTGTAATTTTTCACTTATCATATAAATACCTCCCTATCCATAAAATTATTTTAGCACAAATTATGGTAAGATATTTATATGTTTAAGCTTTTTTTAACAATATTTGCTATACTGTTTATCTGGTCGTTTTTTATTGAGCCGAATCTTCTTATTAAAAAAAAATACAAAGTACCGGAATTGGGAGATTTAAAAATTGTTTTTGCAAGTGATTTTCATATATCCAAATATGACAAAAAAAGATTGGAAAAAATTGTAAACACAATTAATGATGAAGAGCCTGATTTGGTATTATTAGGCGGAGATTTTATAAAAGGACATGACGGGAAAAAAACTCTTTCAATTGAAGAACAAGCCAAAATTTTATCAAGAATAAAATCTCCCGTAATAACTGTTCTCGGAAACCATGACGGTTGGTTTAATAAAGAAAGAGTTAAGATTGCACTGGAAAAAGAAGGAATAAAAGTTTTATTAAATTCAAATGTAAAATTTGAAAATATTTATGTTGCAGGAGTCGAAGATATTCAAACCGGCAATCCGGATATAGAAGCAGCTTTAGAGAATACAAAATCTCCGAGAATACTTTTATCTCATAGTCCCGATATTTATTACGAAATAAAAGAAAAAGTTGATTTAATCTTAGCAGGACATGTTCATGGAGGACAAGTCTATATTCCTTTTCTGGGTGCTCCTATAGTACCGTCAAAATACGGTTCAAAATTTTCAAGAGGAATTATCTGCGAAACAGATAATAAAATGATAATAACAAAAGGTATAGGAACCAGCATTTTACCTGTGAGATTTTGTTCCGTGCCTGAAATTATAATTTTAAATTAATTATTAAAATTTATCAGTTTAAAATATTATTTTATTTTAATTTCCGTTTCTTCAAAAATATCGGTAAAATCCAGCTTGTTAGTATCAAAAACGCCTTTATCCGTAATTTTTAATTCCGGAATAACGGGGAGAGATAAAAATCCCATTGTCATAAAAGGATCTTCAAGTGTACAACCGATAGAATGAGCGGCGTTATTGAGTTCATGACATTTTTTGATAACAAAATCAAAATCTCTGTCCGACATCAAACCCGCAATCGGGAGCGGAAGTTCCGACAATATTTCACCGTCTTTTACGACAACTTTTCCGCCTTGGCATTTAATTAAAGCAACAGCCGCTGTGTACATATCGGCGTCATTGGTTCCTATAATAATCATGTTATGCGAATCGTGTGCTACTGTAGAAGCTATAGCACCGCATTTCAAATTAAACCCCTTAACAAAACCTTTTCCTATATTTCCCGTTGCACGGTGCCTTTCTATTACACAGATTTTTAACGTATCATTATCAATATTACTTACGGCATTTCCGTCCTGAATATTTATTTCAGACTCAATGGATTTTGTAATAAGCTGATTAGGTATAACCTCAAGCGCTTTAACTTTTTTCGTGTTTGCGGGAATAACAAAATCTTCCGTTGTTATCCATCTTACATTTACGGAGTTTCTGGTTTCAATTGTATTTTTTTCCGGAATCGGTGCAATAATTTTACCGTATTCTACCGCAATGTTACCGTTTTTGATTACAATATCCGGTTTAAATGTTTTTAAATCAGGAAGTATGAGCATATCTGCCTTATATCCCGGCGCAATTGCTCCGAGATTTTTGAGTCCGAAATATTCTGCAGTATTTAAACTTGCAATCTGTACCGCTTTAATCGGGGATACTCCGGCTTCTACCGCGCGCCTTACCATACCGTTAATATGTTCTTTCAAATCTTCCGGATGTCTGTCATCGGTTACGAATATGCATTTTCTCGTATTACATTCCTTCAGTACCGGAATAAGTGCTTCCAAATCTTTAGCTGCAGTTCCTTCACGTATCATTATATACATTCCAAGACGCATTTTTTCAATTGCTTCTTTAGGATTTGTGCACTCATGGTCGGATTTTACACCGCTTGCGACATAAGCACACAAATCTTTTCCGCTGAGATACGGTGCATGCCCGTCAATACATTTATTATAAGATTTTGCAAGTTCTAATTTTGACATGACATTTTTATCCCGATTCAAAACTCCCGGGAAGTTCATCATCTCTGCCAGACCTAAAACCCATGGCTTATCAATCAAAAGTGATAAATCGTAACTTGTCAAATCAAATCCGGAAGTCTCAAACGGAGTAGCCGGAACGCAAGAAGGAAGCATCGTATAAACGTCAATCGGTAAATCTTTAACAACTTCGTGCATAAAACTGATACCGTGAAGTCCGAGAACATTTGATATTTCATGCGGGTCAATAATTACTGTTGTAGTTCCGGCAGGAAGTACAACTTTTGCAAACTCACGCGGAAGCATCATAGTACTTTCCAGATGTACATGTCCGTCAATAAATGACGGAGAAACATACGCTCCTTTTATATCAATTTCTTTTTCACCGGAGTAACTGCTTCCGATGCCTGCAATAATTCCGTCTTTTATTGCAATATCGGAAAGATAAATTTCTTCCGAAAATACGTTGATAATGTTGGCGTTTTTAATGACTAAATCTGCTTTTTTAAGGCCTCTTGCCGTATCAATTATATCTGACATATTAAATTTTTATACTCCAAAAGTTTTGATAAATCCTCAGTCTTTAAGACATTTTCAATTTTATCTTTAAAACTTTCCGCATCTTCGGTTTTCATTTTTTCGGGAAGTTTTAATTCAGTATTATTTTTTGTATCGACAAAACCTTTGTTAATAATTAAAAAATCTTTGTACAAATTTAAAATTTCCAAATCGGTTTTATCAATTTTATAATTTTCTCCGAGAAAATATTTCATATCTTTAGGAAAAAGTTCCAAAAACTTAATCATAAATTCCGTATCGGAAATATTTGCTTCTTCGTCATACTCCTGATTAAGACAATGATTATTAAGAATTTCCTGCTCCGGTTGTGTTTTAAGATAAGCAGCCCACATCAGACATCCGATATAAAAGCCGAGGTTGTTATTAAAAAGTTCAAGAAATTTTTTGTAATATTGCCGGAATTTCATTTTTCTTTGTGATAAATTTTTAAACCTGTTAATATCCATATATAAATATTCGACAGTTCCTCTGAAAGCCAAAATAAACGGTGCAAATCCAGGGTCAAATTCCAAACCTTTTGTCATATTTCTCCTTTATTTTAACAACATTTTAACACAAAATAGTACAATTCGGCATTAATCTGTTTTTGTTATGTATATTTTCTTCTTTTTAAGGTAAAATAAAAATCAAAAACAGAAAGAGAAGTTAATTATGATAATGATAGCTGTAGCATTACTTTTGAGTATGGTTTTATGCCTTCTTTTCGGCATTCCTTATATAGATTTTTTGAGAAAAAAAACAATAGGACAGTATATTCTTGATGTAGCTCCGGAAGCTCATGCAAAAAAAGCGGGAACTCCGACAACCGGGGGAGTATTTATAATTGCCGCAGTTATTATTGCATCGATAATTACTCTGTTTATGGCGCAAAAAATGGATAATTCCGCCTGGATAATTATAATTACACTCTTTTTTATGGCTCTGGCGGGATTTCAAGATGATTATTTAAAAATTAAAGGTCATGAAAATAAAGGTTTAAGCCCGAGAGGAAAATTAATAAGACAAATTTTAATTGCTCTTATTCCGACAGTGTATGCTATGCAAAATTACGGTACTGTAATAACGCTCGGTTCAAGAACATTTGATTTGGGAATTTTTTATCCTATATTCACGGTTTTTGTTGTAACGGGAGCTTCAAATGCTTATAATCTTACCGACGGGCTTGACGGTTTAGCCGCAGCAACCGGTATACCGGCTTTCCTTGCCTGCGGAATAATTGCTTTTGCAGACGGACATAATGCTGCAGCTATTGTTGCTGCAACAGTAATCGGAGCTTTAATTGGTTTTCTTAAATATAACAAACCTAAAGCACAGGTTTTTATGGGCGATACGGGTTCTCTTGCTCTTGGCGGCTTGTTGGGAACTCTTGCGGTTATAGGCAGATGTGAACTTCTGCTTGCACTGTTCGGAGGGATATTTGTTACGGAAACTCTTTCGGTAATATTGCAAGTTATGAGTTTTAAACTTACGGGTAAAAGAATTTTTAAAATGTCACCGATACATCATCATTTTGAATTATGCGGACACTCGGAAGTAAGAATTGTAAAAGAATTTACCGCAGTATCATGTATTCTTTCGGCAATCGCAGTAATTTTATATTTTATTTTGTAAATCATAAATTAAATGTTTTGAGTAAAATGTTAATTTATCCGTAAACATAATTGATTTTGGCCCATGCTTAAAATATAATTTTTAAGTATAGAGAGTATAAATAGATGAAAATTGCTAATGAAAATAATAATCAACAGGAAGAATACAGGGAATTTTTAAAAAACATTCGCGAAGAAAGAGAGGACACTTCTAATTTTGCAAAATTATTGTTCACGATAGTTTTGGCGGTTTTGTGCGCAGTAATAGTTTGTGTAACGGTAATAGAAAATAATTTTTTCTTAAATAATTTAAATCCGGAGCAGGCAGATGATGCGAACAGTTTTTTTTCGAAAAAAAACAGAAATAATTTTGAAGCTCCTTTTTCTCCGAGAAGGCAAAATATTTTACTTCTGGGAGTTGATTCGAACGGCAGCGGTACCGATATATGGGAAGGTACACGTTCCGATACGATTATTATTGTAAATATAGACCCTAAAACAAAATCAATAAATGCGATATCAATTCCCAGAGATAGTAAAGTTTATCTTCCGGATAAACATGGCATTCAAAAAATTAATTCCGCACACGCATTAGGCGGAATAGATTTAGTTAAAAAAACACTTAAGGAAACTTTCGGAATAAAAATCGACAGATATATAATTGTTCATGATGAAGCGGTAGAAAAAATTGTTGATGCTTTAGGCGGAATTCCTATTTATGTGGAAAAACCCATGCACTATCATGATTATGCGGGTAAACTTCATATAGATTTGCAAAAAGGAAATACGGTTCTTAACGGAAAACAAGCGGTCGGATATTTAAGATACAGAAAAG
This sequence comes from Candidatus Gastranaerophilales bacterium, assembly GCA_944322625.1. GTDB lineage: Bacteria > Cyanobacteriota > Vampirovibrionia > Gastranaerophilales > Gastranaerophilaceae > CAG-196. Next base: position 7,138 of record CALUPN010000047.1, read on the forward strand.
ACGGTCTTGGCGATATCGGAAGAACACAGCGTCAGCAATGGTTTATGAGAAGTTTATTCGAAAAACTTCATTCTCCGCAGGTAATTACAAAGATTCCTGAAGTTTTAAATATCTGCAATACTTATGTAAAAACCGATATGAGTTTTTATGAACTTTCACAATACGCTGCTTTTGCAAGAAGTGTTGATGAAAATAAAATCGAAATTGCAACTCTTCCGGGTGCTCCAAATCAGCGAGGTTATATAAGTTATTGGATTTTAGATCCGGAAAAAACGCAGGAAGTTATAAACAGAATGATTTATCGCGATAAACCCGTTTTAGACGGAACAAAGTTTAAAGGCGGAATTATGTATTCGCCCAGAAAAGAAGAAGAAGCTATGGCAATGAAAGAGAAACTCAATGAACTCGGATTTGAAGTTAATATGTTAAAGATTACACATCTTTCACATACGCGTTTTGTTGCAAATAAGAATGCTGTTTCGGTTGATTTCTTTAATTGGCTTCAAAAGAAAATGCCTGAATTAAACAGTATGCAATTTATCTATGACCCGACGGAAACTTTCTCTGTCGGAAGTGATTTTACGGTTATTTTGGCAGAAGGATAATCCTGTTTTAGCGTGGAGCTTTCTTTGCTGATATTATAAATTACGGAGCAAATTCAGTACTGTTAAAAAAGAAAGGAGCAATATTCATGTTGGATTTAATAAAATCAAGAAAAAGCGTAAGAAAATATTCGGATAAACATATTCCTGATGAAGATTTAAGAAAAATACTTGAAGCAGGCAGACTTGCTCCTTCCTGGATGAATGTACAATCATGGAAATTCATTCTCGTAAAATCGCAAGAAAATAAAGATTTACTTTCCGAACTTTCCTGCGGTCAGGCTCATGTTAAAAATGCGGATGCTTTGATTGTTTGTGTTGCCGATACCGATGCCTGGGAAGAAGCCAAAATCACTCATATTTCAAAACCGGCGCTTAATCCGGCATTGCAAGGTGAAAACGGAATATTGATAAGAACTCTGGAACAAGTAATTTATCCGATATCTTATATGATGCTTGAAGCCGAGTCTTTAAATGTTAAATCCTGTATAATCGGCGCATTAGGTAACGAAATTACCGGAGTCTTACCTGATGTTTATATAAAAGTCAAAGAAAAATTGGGATTAAGTAAAAATCAGATACTTTCAACTATAATAACACTCGGTTATGAAGCCGAACACACCGAAACAACCAAAACACGCAAAGACTTCGATTCGGTTGTTTCTTTAGAAAAAATCGGAAATAAATTTTAATCCGTATCAGGTTCGCCGTTCATAAGTTTTAGAATTTCAACAACTTTCGGCATTTGGCAATTGAATGAATAATGAGCTTTTCTTATTGAACATTCTCTGCAATTGCCGTTAAGTTTGTAGCATTCTATTGCCTGTTCAGTCCAATTTTTTGTTATTGAACTGGACATCTCAGTCTTTGGCGGTTCTATTATACGATTTAACATTACACACTTATCCCCCTCGATAGCATAATAGTATTTAAAATTCAATTTGCCATCATACAGATAAAGGATTTTCTATAAAAAGTTTGTTTAAATATGTTTTAACTGCGCTTTCTCTTTTCTCTCTGTCCGTATTTCGATATTCAATATTTTCCAATGAATTGAGTACATCAGCGGCGGTTTTTTTTATTTTACATAATTGCAGAGCTTTTTCCCAATTCATAAAGTCCCATTTTGAATTGGCATGTACTAATCCTGCTTTCGAAGAGGCAAAAACAACTTTTTTAAAAATTTTTCTGACAAGAGGTAATTTTTTGGGAACTTGAGGTGCATCCATATCCTTTGTTGCACGATTAATGAATACTTCCAAAAGTTTTGCGGTAGTATTTGAATATGATCTGTCACAGAGTGTATCAATTTCATCAACCATATAGAGTTTGCCGCTCTTTAACACTATATTATTCGGATTCAGAGAATCAAAAATACAAAATCTGCGCGGGCCCAAAGTAATACGATTCAGTCTGTTAATATCCGCTGCAAGTTCATCATAACCGGATTGAGGAATATGTGCGAATCTGGGTAAATACGTATTTAAATAATATTTTTCTATTTTGTATTTGTTGCATTTTTTCGCAATACTCTCAGGAACTCCGGCAGGTCTGTGATTACCGACATTTCTTAAAATTTGAATTTTATCTAAAGATAAAATTGCTTCTCCGAAATAATTTTTTAAACCGGAAAAAATATTTTTTCCGAATTCCATTATTTGCGGGAGTTCAGAAATATTTATTTTGTAATTATTCGGAATACGAAGAACATATTGTCTCGTAATTTTATAAACAGTATTATGAGTTCCCTCACCTATATATTTTTCGGGGGTAACAATGCTGCCTAATCCTTGTTTTAAAGCTCTGGCAAGGTTCAGATTTAAATCCCGATTATTAGTATCGGTTAATATCTGATTAATTTTATTTTGAATTTGTCTTGAATGTCCCTGAAACTTCGGCTGCGTCGGAATTTCATTCAGCGATGTCACTTTCATACTTTAATAAATCCCGTAAAAAAATAATTTGCTACATCAGTAAATTAATAGTGATACCTGAGATTACACTGATTAAAAACAGCATAAATATTATTAATAAACTGTCTTTAAAATCATTATTTTTCAATAATACAAGAAGGCCCAGCCCCGCATTTGACGAAAGCCCGGCAATCAGTGCTCCGAAAGTTATCGTTCCTTTTATCAGCATTATTGTCAGGCCTATTGATATTGCGCAATTAGGAATAAGCCCGATTATTGCAGCCCAGACAGGCTGAATAAATTTCCCGCCCGAAATGAGATTTGCAAGTTCAACGTTTGCAAGGCAATAATTTAAGATGAGAGTTATAATAAAGATAAAAGTAAAGACATTCAGGGTATGCATAAGCGGATGAATTATTATTTCACGCTTATGACCGTGTTTGAGATTGTGTTTGCAGCAGCCTTCTTCAATAATTTCACTGTCTGTATCTTTATTAAGTTCTAATTTAGAGGGCATAACTAAATCTATAAAATATCCCGTTAAAATTCCGATAAATAACTTTATTCCGATAATCGGTACGATTAAATAAGCTTTTTCAGGCGTTGCAAGGAGTATGGGAATTGTCTCATCCGAAGTCGCAAGATAAACCGCAATAAGACATCCGCGTGTAATTATTCTTTTGGAATAAAGACTGCTTGCAATAACCGAAAACCCGCACTGCGGAAATATTGCTGCAAACGCTCCCGCTATAACTCCGTATTTCCCGGTTTTTTTTAAAATTTCGTTAATTTTATCCGCGTAATAATATTCTGTAATTTCAATAAGGAAAAATATTATAAATAAAAACGGAAGTAAATGAATGCTGTCGCATAAAGCGTCTGCAATCCAATCGGCAAACGGCAGTTTTTCAATTAAATTGTCTAACGGTGAAAAAATACCTTCATAAAGCCCATTGATTTTTTCTAAAAATGATATTAACATAAGGTCATTAAACATCTAATATTTTACAAAATCAAGAAGGAGTTTTTATGAAAACAATTGAAATTAATAAAGAAAAGTGTGTAAGATGCGGTATGTGCATAAGTGATTGTCTTTCATCCTGTATAGAATTCGACAAAGATAATTTTCCTTATATGAAAAACGAAGAAAATTGTATTTCTTGCGGTCATTGCATGGCGATATGTCCTACGGGTGCACTTTCTTTTAATCATAAAAACCCCGAGGAATCCGAACCGGTTAATTATTACGATATTCTGTCATTGATTAAATCCAGAAGAAGTATAAGACAGTATAAGGATGAGGAAATTTCGGAAGAGATGTTCGGCAAACTTGAAAATATGCTCTCTTATGTTCCGACGGGATGTAATGCGCATTCTCTTCATTTTAGTATAGTAAAAAATAAAGCTTCCATGGATATGATAAGAAACAGAGTTAACGAACTTGTACTGAAAACTCTTTCATACAAGGCTCTTTCTCCAATTGCGGATAAATTTGAAAAATACAAAAAAATGTTTGAAGAGGGAAAAGACGTAATTTTTCGCGGAGCTCCGCATATGGTGGTCGCTTCATCTTCAATTAAAGCACCTTGTGCCTTAGAAGACCCTATTATAGCATTGAGTTATCTGGAATTATATGCTCAGCATCTCGGTCTCGGTACTTGCTGGTGCGGTTTTGCGGAAATGTGTTTGAAATTCTTTCCTGAAATTTGCGATATGCTGGAGATTCCGTCCGGTTATAAACCGGTTTATGTTATGCTTTTGGGAGTCCCTGCCGTAAAATATCAGAGAACGGTACAGCCGGAACCGGTAAAAATTACCGAAATAAAAGAAATTCATGAAAAAGATTCCTGTTTTTTCTGTAAGGCTAAAAGGTTGTTTACGAATTTTATAAGATAAATCTTAAAACTTGCCGGCTGTCAGTCTGACAGTTTTTCGGACCGATGTTCGATTGAAAATCCCTGCCGGATAATAGTGAAAAGGAAGGGGGCATTTGATGTGCACTTATCCCTTCCTTTTGAAAAAGTAGATTTACTGATAAACAGGGGGCAATATTTTTTCCGTTCTGTTAAATATTATGAAGAGAAAGGAAAGTCTTGCAGTATGTGCAAGACTCAAAAATATACATTTACCCCAATAACTTTATACCATACTTAAATATATTTGTCAACCGGATAAACAATTTCTCTGGTTGACGCTTGTTTAGGCGTTATTGGCTAATTTTTCACGTACAAGTGTTTCAACTTGATTTAAAATTTCAGGATTTGCTGCAAGAAATTCTTTGGCTTTATCTCTGCCCTGGCCGAGTTTATCATCATTAAAGCTGAACCATGACCCGGCTTTTTTGACAATATCCAAATCTACAGCGACATCAAGAATATTGCCTATTTTGCAAATACCTTTTCCGAAAATTATATCGAATTCTGCTGTTCTGAAAGGCGGTGCTACTTTGTTTTTCAAAATTCTGACTCTTACATGGTTTCCGATATCTTCGCCGTCACCTTTTAATCCTTCAACACGCTTGATTTCAAGACGTACTGAAGCATAATATTTTAAAGCGTTACCTCCGGTTGTTGTTTCCGGATTACCATACATAACGCCTATTTTTTGTCTTAACTGGTTAATAAAAATAACCGTTGTATTTGTTTTGCCTATAATACCCGTTAATTTTCTTAAAGCTTTAGACATCAATCTTGCTTGAAGCCCCATCTGTTGGTCTTCCATAGAACCCTCAATTTCGGCTTTGGGAACAAGAGCGGCAACAGAGTCAACAACAATCACATCTACGGCACCGGAGCGAACAAGTTCTTCTGTTATATCGAGGGCTTGTTCACCCGTATCGGGTTGTGAGATAAGAAGCTCATCAACGTTAACTCCGAGGTTTCTTGCATATTCAGGGTCAAGCGCATGTTCCGCGTCAACAAAGGCTGCAATTCCGCCTTTTTTTTGACATTCAGCAACAATATGCTGCGCTAAAGTGGTTTTTCCCGATGATTCGGGTCCGTATATTTCAATAATTCTTCCGCGCGGGATACCGCCGACTCCGAGTGCAACATCAAGTGCTAACGCTCCGGTAGGAATTGTTTCCACGCTTACGGCCGGCTTATCACCAAGCTTCATTATGGCACCTTTGCCGAAATCTTTTTCTATTTTTTCAATTGCAAGCTTAAGCGCTTTGCTTCTTTCATCTGTTGTATTTACTGTTTCTTCTTTTACTGCCATATTTTTATCCCTTTTCTCCCACCCGGATATCAAAAATTTCGACCCTCCTTTAAGGGGAGGGTATAAATTCTATAACATGAAATTTGTATCTTCTTCTTTTTTGATAAAGAAGCCGCAAATAAGCGGTTTAAAACTGTTTAAAGCATTTTTCAGCTTAAAATTTTCTTTATTCAATTCATTAACTTTATTTTTTAAATTTTCGTTTTCGGTTTTGCATCTTACAAGTTCCAAAACTACATCATCCATGCCTTCAAGTTTTTCATCAATGAGTTTTGTCATGGATGTAGTTATGTTATTTTCCATTTTGTTGAGGGTTTCCAATAAACCGTTAACTACGGCCTGAGAATTTTGTTTTGCGGGTAATGTCACTGTATTTCCTCCATTCGGATTACTTATATTACGGGGTTCGATTGCGTGCTGAAGCTTTTTTTCGCTCATTTCCGCAATGACTGATGATTTTGCATTTCTCAATTTTTTTACTTCATCTACCGAAAAATAAATCTGCCCCTTCCGGTCTTTTTTGGGAGTTACGGAAGTCTTTTTGCATAATTCAACTATCTCTCTGTTATCGGCATTAAGAAGTTTTCTTACGTCGTTAGGTAAAAGTACTTTATTCGGATTTGCATTCATTTTAAAAAATTCCCCTCTTTCTCTATCCAATAGATATTCTAATCAATAAAAAAATTTATTTCCACTATTTGTAACAATTCTTTAATTTATCGTTACAGAAATTTTGTAAGCCGGAATATAAAAAGTACAGAGCCGGAATAATTTGTACCGGCTATTCACTTTTCATTTTTTTGATGTAAAATAGGAGAGTAAATTAATGTTTAATCGGATGTGTATATATGACAATACAAGAATGGTTTGAAAAAAGACGCGAAGCGCAAATAGAACGCCGCGCAAAAGATATGAAGGGAATTGATACGGAAACTCCTGAATTGTGGGCAAAATGTGTTCATTGTGATTCCCAGATACTTAAAAGCGAATTGGAAGACAATTTGATGGTTTGCCCTCATTGTGATTATCATTTTAGGATAAACGCAAAAACAAGAATTAAACAATTGTTTGATGAAGGTTCGTTTGAAGAGATGTTTAAAAATGTTTGTCCCTGTGATCCTTTAGATTTTGTAGATACGGAATCTTATGCAGAGAGATTAAAACGCGCGCATGAAAAAACCGGCCTTGATGAAGCGGTAATTACCGGCATAGGTGAAATTATGGGACATAAAATTGCCGCTGCCGTAATGGATTTTGATTTCATGGGCGGTTCTATGGGAAGTGTTGTAGGTGAAAAAGTTACAAGGATTATGGAAAAAGCTCTTGAACTAAAGCTTCCCGTTCTTGCCATAACTTCGTCAGGCGGAGCCAGAATGCAGGAAAGTGCTTTGAGTTTAATGCAGATGGCTAAAACTTCTTGCGCTGTCGGCAGATTGGATGAAGCGGGTTTGCTGTATATAAATCTGCTTACGGAGCCGACTTTCGGAGGTATTACGGCCAGTTTCGGAACGCTGGGCGATATTATTATAGCGGAACAGGGTGCAAGAATAGGTTTTGCCGGAAGAAGGGTTATTGAGCAGACAATAAGGCAAAAACTTCCGGATGATTTCCAGACGGCTGAATATCTTTTAAAATTCGGTCAGGTGGATATAGTATCAAAGAGGAAGAATTTGAGAAAAACACTTGCTAATATTTTAGATATGCACGGAGTATAAAAGGATATGTCAACAGTTTTAGACTTTGAAAAACCAATCGTTGAAATACAAAAAAAAATAGATGAATTAAAAAAAATGAGTGAAGAATCCGGAATGGATTTAGACAGCCAGATAGAAAACTTTGAACGTCAGGCTCAGGATTATAAAAAGGAGTTGTATTCAAAATTGAAACCATCACAAAAATTACAAATTGCAAGACATCCGGAACGTCCTAAATTTCTTGATTACGTTAATTTAATGTGTGACGAGTTTATAGAACTTCACGGTGACAGGGAAGGAGCGGATGACAGAGCTATTATCGGCGGGCTTGCAAAAATCGGCGGACGTCCGCTTATGCTTATCGGAATTCAGAAAGGGAAAACCACAAAAGAAAATTTGGAATACAATTTCGGAATGCCGCAGCCTCAGGGTTACAGAAAAGCATTAAGATTGTTTAAGCATGCAAATAAGTTTAATCTTCCGATTGTTACTTTAATTGATACTCCGGGTGCTTATCCCGGGATTAAAGCTGAAGAAACCGGACAAGGCGCGGCAATTGCAGTTAATCTTATGGAGATGTCAAAACTTAACGTTCCCATTGTTGCAATTATTACCGGCGAGGGCTGCAGCGGCGGAGCTTTAGGGCTTGCGGTTGCGGACAGGGTAATGATGCTTGAGCATGCTTATTATACGGTCATTTCTCCGGAAGGATGTGCATCAATTCTCTGGCGTGATGCTTCAAGATTTGCGGATGCAGCCGAAGCTTTAAAGATTACGTCAAAAGATTTGCTTGAGCTTGGAATTATTGATGAGGAAATTTCCGAACCTTTAGGGGGGGCTCATACTGATTACGGTGCTGTTTCTGAAAGTCTGAAAAACTCAATTGAAAAAGCATTGAATGAGCTTGTTGCAAAATCTGCGGAAGAATTAAAGAATGAAAGATATAATAAATTTCGCGCAATGGGTAGATTTATTTGTAAATAGGATTAAGTGCACCGATTAAATCTGCGCTGGATAAAATATTATATAGATGTTATTATAAAGAAGTTATGAAAAAATTAATTATCATATTATTACTTCTTTGTCCGTTTGCGGCGGCTTCTGAATATACCGACTATATTTCCGATATGTATTCAAAAGAATACAATAAACACGTAAAAATTGTATCTAAAGATGAACATATTGAAAAATATGAACAAAAAATAGGCGAACAGTTTATTTCTTCAATTGTATACGGTGTCGGTTATATGAAAATTAAAGGTCAAAAGAAGAAAAGAATTACATACATTTGTCTTTTGAAAAATTGCCGGGAAATCTTCTGGGCCCATGTTATTCCTTACTAGAATACCATTCTTTTATTCCCGTAAAAATACCTGCTCCGAGACCTAAGATTCCGTTTATGGCAAAAGAATTTTTTGTCGGAGATTTAGAAAATCGGCACTTTCTTGAAAGCATATCAAGCCCCACTCCGAAGCCGAACCATGCTCCGGCAGTTGTAAGACTGTCTTTAAGCGGATTATTCGGTTGTTTTGCAGCTTGCATTTTGCTGCTTTTTTGCGCACAAAAATTTGCTTTCGGCGTAATGTAATTAATTTTCTCTATTCTCATATTTCAGGCTTAAATATAATATAAAAATGCCGATGGCCGGGGTCGAACCGGCACGTAGTTGCCTACACCAGATTTTGAGTCTGGCACGTCTACCAATTC
>CALUPN010000048.1 GCA_944322625.1 Candidatus Gastranaerophilales bacterium
TGAATAATACCATCTTTAACATTAAGAGTTAATTTGCAGGTACCTTGCTGCGGAGCACAGCATCCGCATCCGTGAGTTAAACCTGAAATATCTTTGATTTCTTTACATTTAGTCCATTCGCCTTCTTGAGGGATTGGAGCGGGAACACCTTTTACTCCGCGATGTACACAGCACTTTTCTTCAATTTCGTGCGTAATTTCAATTTTGCCCATTTGACCTCCTTATTAATCAAAAATAAAGCTATTTAAATTCCTATAGCTCTATTATATAACAAAAATAATCAAAATTTTAACAACACAAAATCGAAATATTTTTGTTGTATTATATTATTTATTATTCAAGAGGTAAATGCTTATGAAAATTTTACTTATTAACGGAGCTAATTTAAATATGCTGGGGCAAAGAGAACCGGAAAAATACGGTCACACTACCCTAAAAGACATAGAAAACGCAGTCATTTCGAGAGGTCAAGAACTCGGGGTTAAAATTGAGACCTGGCAAAGCAATCATGAAGGAGATATTGTTGAGAAAATACAAAGCTTAAAAAAAGACGGGTTTGACGGTCTTTTAATAAACGCCGGAGGATATACACATACCAGTGTTGTGATTAGAGATGCTATTGCCGCCATAGGAATTCCGACCGTTGAAATTCATATGACGAATATACATGCCCGCGAAGAGTTTCGCCACACATCACTTATCTCAGGAGTTTGTATTGGACAAGTTGTCGGGTTTAAAGAATTGAGCTATACGCTCGCTCTCGAAGGTCTTGTAAATTATCTAAAATAAAAAACTTTCCTTTAATTCAAGGAAAGCTTTAAATGTCTCTCTCACTCTCTCGTGTTTCTAACTTTTGTTAATGTCTTATGTATATATAAAAACTATATAAAAGTCAGAATTTCAAGAGTGAGGTTTTTTGTTACATAACTTAACAGTCTGCGTATAATAAATTGTTATTATATGCTGTATTTCTTAATGATGTTTTCTTCTTTTAAGCAAGAAACAACATCACCACCAACTAATCTTCTAAAAGCACGTCCTAACTTGCTCAATTCTAAAATACCGTTAAAAGACGCTTTCTCCGGCGTTTCAGCTCCTAAATTTTGAACTGAGCGTTTACCCATATTAAAATTAGAATAAACACCGCCCGGCAAAGTTCCATGAATTAACAGTATGTCTCCTGCGTTAGAGTTATTAATTCTATTTAATGCAGTGTCTAATTCTTGAAGTTGATTTGATTCTTTTGCATATTTAACTACTTCTTGAAAAGCCTTGTTGTTAACAAATTTTGCAGAAAATGCCGGTTGATTTTGATTTGTTGAAATATTCATATTGTACTCCTTTCGATAGTTTTATCATGTTAAAACCCGAAAAAAAATTTTTTGCTATATAGATAGATTCAAGGATTAGAATAACTGCTCAATAAAAAAGCACAACTTTCCAAGATGAGCAATCTGGCGAGGCGAGTAGGCTCCACGCCAGGCGTTCAGCCTAACCCTCTCCACGGAATTTCTTAACGAACGTTTAGTGAGTTTAGAAATTCGGGTGGGGGCTAATTAATAATGTTATTGTTGGGTTTCACCCAACTTTCGTTCTGATTTCGGGGAGGGGGCCTATACTGATATTGGACTAATAAAGTGAGGAGCGTCGTTTTGATGCCCTTTAGCCTGCTGTCAAACTCTAATCTCTTAGTTTTTTTATCATATCTCTTGCATTTTCAAACTTACTTTGACCGCCCGACTTACAGTCATAGTGACCTATTACTTTGTTATTTTTATCAAGTTCTGTCATAGAATAAACCTTTCCATTGCCAACGGAAACTCTTAAAATTCCATTTTTATAGAAACTCCCTTCCAGCTCTCTGCCTAAAGCATTATGATAAATTTTTTCGGTAATAATTCCATCTATATATTGAACAGTTTCTTTTTTTGTATTTACATACCGTTCGATTTTGCCTGTATATTTCTCGCCAGATTTTATTAATGTTGCGAGGCCATCTTTAATCTGCACTCCGTTTTTTACCAGTGCATCTTCAAAACTTGTTTTTCTGCATTTTGCCATTCCAACAAGAGCAGCACCAATAGAGGCTAGTCCCGCTAGAGATAAAAGCATTGTATTATTTTTATTATCACTATCTTTTTGCTCAGAAGCAGTTTTATGTTTGTTTTGAGAATTGTTCATAAATACTATGTTATTTGTATTTTCTATACGCAGCATAGTACCTCCTATTGTTTTATTTTAAAGATATAGATATACTATTGCGATTAATGCAATCTTGTTTCCTGCCATATTGGAAACCCTTTTCTTTGATTGAAGAGATTTTCATATTATACACTCCTTAATAATAAATAGTAGAATATTATAAATATGTCATTAGAAAAATACAATATTCTTAAATTGTTACAAAATTTAATAAAAGGTAAGCTACAAGTATTGAACCTTGTATTGCAAATTTATTCATATAGCTAGGTGTAAAAACATAAGTCTACCTCAATTCTAAATCTCAAATTATATCTTTAGTTCTCTTCATTTTTTCTTCTTTTTGGCATCAAAAGAAGAAAAGAGCGGTTGTTTTCACATATAATATACTGTCTAATTATATGAGGCTTTGTCCACCCTATCGGCCTAAAAATATTTTTTTTGCCAACAAAAAGAGGGGCGGATTTAAAAATCCGCCCCTCTTTTATATTTTATTATTAATTACTCTTTCAGGAATGTTTCATAATTCCTTGCAAGCAGGTGAGTCCTAACCTGATTAATTAAATCGAGTGCAACACCGACCATGATGATTAGAGACGTAGCTCCAATCCCCTGAAGAGTTGTTATTCTCGTAATATAACTTGCAAAAGCAGGAACCAGAGCGATTATACCCAAGCCCATTGCACCTATGAAAGTTGTTTTACTCAATATTTTGTCTAAAGCATCAGCCGTAGGACGTCCAGGTTTAATACCCGGAATTGACGAACCGTATTTTTTCAGGTTATCGGCAATTTCCTTTGGCTGCATATTAGGCATAATTGAAGCGTAGAAGAAAGTCAGCGCAACAATCATTACAAAATATATCGCATAATACGTAATCCCGCTCGGATTAAAGACTTTATTCAGCATAAGAACTAAATCCTGCACCCATCCGGCCGGTAAATTAGCCTGCCCGACAAGACTCAATATCGTAGATGGGAAAAGTAATATTGCAACCGCAAAGATAATAGGCATAACGCCGCCCGGATTAAGCTTAAACGGAATAAACGTATTCACTCCGCCATATACCTTATTTCCGACTTGTCTTTTCGGGTTAACAATTATAACCTTTCTTATTGCTTCTTGCATAATTACAATGAAAACCATTGTCGCAAAGAATATCGCAAGTAACAGAATCAAGCCCCACATTAAAGCAGAGTCATTTGCTACCATCTGCGCCGTTCTTGATGAATAAAGAGGAATCCCTGATAAGATACCCACAAAGATTATCAAAGAACCGCCGTTTCCGATACCTTTTTCAGTAATCAATTCCGACATCCACATAACAAGAACAGAACCTGCTGTCAGCGTAAGTACAGAAGAGATGTAAAACATTGTATGGTTTACACCGGCTGTAATCGCATTTGTATGAGCCATAAATCCCATAAAAATCACTGCCTGAAACGCTGCAAGCACAACGGTAAATATTCTTGTGTACTGTGAAAGTTTTCTTCTGCCTGCCTCGCCGTCCTCTTTTTGAAGTTTTTCCAGCGCCGGAATAATTACAGCCATCAACTGCATTATAATTGATGATGTAATATAAGGCCCGATACCCAGAGCAAAGATAGAAACTTTTCCCAGAGCACCGCCGGAAAACAAATCAAGAAACCCGAGAATATTATTCTGGCTCGCAAGATTTGAAAAGTATTCATTGTTTATACCGAACAACGGTAAATGAATTCCAAACCGGAACAGAACAAGCATTCCGAAAGTAAAAATAAGTTTTTCTTTCAGGCCTGAAGCATTCCACATTGACATCAAATCTGCTGTTGTCGGCATTCTCATACCGTTTGTATGTCCTGCTGTCATTATACTAATTCAACCTTTCCGCCTGCTGCTTCAATTTTTTCTTTTGCCGAAGGAGTTACATAATCAGCCTTTACGGTAACAGCCTTTTTGATTTCTCCGCCGCCTAAAATTCTCAAGCCGTCGCAAGAAGGATGAGCTTTTTTAATTTCTTTTAATGAAGCCAAAGAAATTTCGCTAATCTCTAATTCAGCCAATCTGCCGACATTGATTTGTGCATAATTACGCTGATTGATAATCTTGAAGCCCTTTAACTTAGGAAGTCTTCTGTATGACGGCATTTGTCCGCCTTCGAAACCTCTTTTAGAGCTTCTTCCTGATCTTTGTCCTTCACCGTTATGACCGCGGCAAGATGTTTTACCGTGTCCTGATGAGCGGCCTCTGCCAACTCTTTTTGATTTGCCTGTAGCACCTTCTGCAGGTCTTAAATCTTCTAGTGTTATATTTGCTGTCATTTTCTATTTCCTTTCCTAATGAGAAATTTTCCAGTCACTAGTCACTATTCACCAGTAACTAATTATTCAACCACTTCAACAAGATGTGAAATCTTGTTAACCATACCCATAATTGTTGCACTGTTATTGTGTTCTACAACCTGGTTAGTTTTCTTTAAACCCAAAGCTTGAGCGACTTTGCGCTGTGCTTCAGAGCATCCGATTAAACTTCTTACAAGTTTTACTTTTATTTGTTTATCTGCCATAATTCTTATTTTCCTTATTATTTCATCTAAAACTTAAATTTAAATAGCCTGCTAGTTTAATAACTCAGCCATTGTTAAACCGCGTTTTTTAGCAACTTCATTAAACGGTCTTAATGCTTTAAGAGCTTCTAAAGTTGCATTAGCTGCGTTAAGCGGAGATTTTGAACCTAAAGATTTTGAAAGAATGTTTTCAATACCTGCAAGTTCAAGAACTGAACGAACAGCACCGCCTGCGATAATACCGGTACCTTGAGATGCGGGTCTTAACATAACCGCACCTGCTCCTGAACGCCCTGTAATCGGGTGAGGGATTGTTGTTTTAAATATAGGTACAGTAATAAGGTTCTTTCTTCCGTCAGCGATTGCTTTTTGAATAGCAATAATAACTTCGGAAGCCTTAGCACAGCCGACGCCAACCTGTCCTTTTTGGTTGCCTACGATTACGATAGCACGGAAGCTCAATTTTTTACCGCCTTTTACAACCTTTGTTACACGGCGGATTTGAACAACCTGTTCTTTCCATTCTGATTCAGGCTTAACTTCCTGTGTTTCTACTTTTTTCTTTCTGCTGCGTTGTTTTTTTGCAGGTAATTGTTCAACAACTTCTGCTGCCTCTTCTGCTGGTTCAGCAGCAGCTTCAACTGTTTCTGCAGTTTCAACAACTTCTGCTTCTGTAATTTCAGCGTTTACTTCTGCATTTACGCCTTCTAATTTTTCTTCTGTCATGTTTTACCTTTCTAATTTATTGAGTAATACTATCTTTTCTATATTAAACATCTGAATAACCAAACAGCAAAACACCATATTTCAGGCGTTAACAGTATATTCAAATGTGGGTTACTTTCTGACAAAAAGATTCTAGCCCAAACATTCTCAAAATACAAGGGGGTAAATATTTTTAACAAGTTTTATGTAACAAAACTTAACCTAAAAACATATGAACATAATAAGCGTACACAATTCCAAAAATTGCCCCGACAAATACTTGCAGAGGGGTGTGTCCCAGAAGTTCTTTTAGCCGTCCGCCGGCTTCCTGCAAATCCTGTTTGTACAAATCCATAATAATTTTATTTAAACAAGCAGCCTGTTTTCCGGCAGCGCGCCTAACTCCTGCCGCATCATACATTACAATAAATGCATACCCCAGAGCTATTGCAAACTCAATAGAGTCAAACCCGCGTATTAACCCGACAGCGGTAGATAACCCCATTACCCCCGCGGAATGCGAACTCGGCATGCCGCCGGTTGTTATTAAGTGTCTCAAATCCAGAGTACGCTTCATTATTATATGCAAAACAAATTTTACTGCCTGCGCCAATACTATTCCTGAAAAAGCGACAAATATTACCTCGTATCCGGTGCCGTACATTTGTGAAAAATCCATTATTTGCTCCCGATTCTTTGTGATAATTTATCTAATATTTCCTTAAAAATATCCGATTTGTACTTGTCTATTATACCATAACATTCTTTTATATGACATCTGAATTTATTTTCAGCCTCTTCAAGCCCGTAAAGCGAGACATACGTGAGCTTTCCGGAGTTTTTATCCTTACCCGCGGTTTTACCTAATTCTTCAAAAGAAGAAATTTCGTCCATAATATCATCATAGATTTGAAATGCCAGTCCGAATTTTTTTGCAAAATCATCAAATTCTTCAATAACATCTTCGTCCGCATTCGCGGCAATTGCCCCAATTCTGACTGCCAGCCTGAATAATACAGCAGTTTTATTAAGGTGAATGAAATCAAGAGTTTCTTCCGGTGTTTTTACTAATTTACCCCCTTCAGATTCAATATCTACAACCTGCCCTGCTATAAGTCCGTACGCTCCGGCAAATTTTGTATACTCATGCAAAATTCTTAAAACCTGTTCCGCTGTCAGACCGTTAGATTTTTCTATAATCAACTGCGGAGCAAATGTTAATAAAGCGTCTCCCGCAAGAACGGCATTAGCTTCTCCAAATACTTTATGATTGGAAGGTTTCCCGCGCCTGAAATCATCATTATCCATACAGGGTAAATCGTCATGAATCAGACTCTGCACATGGAGCATTTCAAGAGCGCACGCAGCCGGCATTACATTATTTATATCCGCACCCAAAACTCTTGCAGTTTCAAGACACATAACAGGTCTTAAACGTTTCCCCGGAAGCATAAGTGTATATTTCATAGCTTTAAAAATATCTTCCGGATAAACTATTTGAAGGTACTCATCTAAATGTTTGTCTATTAAGTTAATCAGTTCTTTCATTTTCTATGTCCTTATATATATTTTGTTTTAAAGTGTTTCTTGCGCTCTGTCGTTTTCTTGTACTGATTTTTACTGCCGTTTTATTATGTTTTTGTTTATGTGCTGTTTCGGTTTTCACCCCTTGATATTTAACCCGCTCTTTATATTCAAGAGCCTCTGAGACAAATTCTTTATAACTCTGATATCTTGTCTCATCTATTTTATCAAGATTTTCTTTAACAGCACATCCACTCTCCGCAAGATGCAGGCAATCAGGAAATTTGCACTCTTTTTTGTATTTAGCGATTTCTTCAAATAACAAATCCAATTCATTCGGCATTAAAAAATCAAATTTCAGATTACTAAATCCCGGAGTATCTACAATTCTTGAATTCTCATTAAGCGGAATAATTTCGGAGTGTCTTGTTGTATGCACCCCTCTTTGCGTTTTCTCACTGACGTTTTTTGTCCGCAGATTAAGCCCCGGACATACAGCATTAATTAAACTGGATTTCCCTACGCCGGATGAGCCGCAGAGAACAGAAGTTTTTCCGCTTAAAACTTCTTTAAATTCTTCAATCCCATATCCTTCAAGAGCAGAAGTAAATAGGATATCATAGCCTAAAGGTTCATATATTGAAAAAACTTTTTCAATTATTCTGTCGTCCTCTGAAAGGTCGTTTTTATTGAAGCATAAAACAGTCTCAAGATTATAATATTTTGCAAAAGAAATATAGCGGTTTAGCTGTGTAAAGTTGAGTTCCGGCTCTTTTACCGCAGATATAATAATTATTCTGTCAATATTAGCAGCCGTTGGACGCGGAATATAATTCTTCCTTGGCAGGATTTTTTCAATCGCACCGTCTTGAAACTCCACAAAATCCCCGACATAAATCTTTTGTTTCTGTTTTTTTAAAACTTCTCTTATTTTACACTCGAAAATATTATTATCAGAACTGACATAGTAAAAATCCGAATGTATTTTAAAAATTTGTCCTTGCGCCATAAAAGAATTTTAGCACAAAAAATAAGTTATCATTATTGATATCTTGCAGGCCCCATCATTTTATATGCAAGCGTCAAAGCTCCGAAAACGCAGGCCGTAATACCACCATATTTTATTGCCTTTTTCCATTGATTTTGTGTTTTGGTATTCTTTACGACATCAAATATTTTTTGTTTAATATTGTCCGGTTTAACAAAACTTTTTGTATCTTTATCCCAGCATTTTTCAGCAATATTTTTAGCATATTGCCGCATAAGTTCATTTGAAGACTTTAATCCGTTCTTTATTGCTTCTTTTGTAGCTTTAATATTCTCCGAATTAACAATTTTTACAATGTCATCTACTGAAGAATATATTCTGTTACAAATGAGCTTTGCGGCTTCTTTATTTCTATCAAGAAGCTTTTTTAATTCCGCAGAATCTTTAACACTGTCAATTTTCTTTAATATATTACTAATTTGTTCTTGTAATTCTTTTGTCTTATTATCAAGCTTCAGCAAATTATCAGAGACTGTTTTCACATATGAATCATGGGCCTTTCCGTCGCTGTTAAAAGTTCTTTGACTCATCAAATATCCGACGGTACCGCCCCCAAGCGCACCTACAGTCATCATACCGAATACCGGTGCACTATTGGATTTCTTTTGCTGCGGCATATCCGTATAATTTGTTTGTGCATATGCCTGCGGCATTGTAATATTATAAGCCATTTGCTACACACTCCTATATTATTCACACATATATATAAAGTTAATTTATTTATAAAAATTGCCAATAACTTAACAATAGTTTACATATCGAATTCTTAATTATTCTGAATAAACAAATTCTTTTTCGTCATTTTCGTTTATGATAAGAGCGCATAAATGCGCATCCTTATACTTGCCGCATCCCAAATCGATACAGATTTTATCCTCATCTATATATGGTTCATTAAATTCAGTATGACCAAAAATTATTTGCTGCGGAAGTTTATGCTTGGAATAAATAAACTTTCCTCTTATATAAACCAAATCCACCTCATCCTGTTCATCCAGCGAATAAGCCGGATTAATTCCCGCATGCACAAAAAGATATTTATCAGTCAGATAATAAAATTTCAAACTTTTAAAAAAATCCCCGTGTATTCTAAAAATATTATCAAAACTTCCGTAGCTTCTAATTGTTGCCGGGCCGCCGTAATTATCAAAAAGATATCTGTAATAATCATCTGACGGAGAATGTAAAAGAGCATACTCATGAGAACCTATAAGATAAATACACTTATTAGTCTCTGATTGTTCTATAATTCTGTCAACCACACCTTTTGAATCCGGGCCTCTGTCAATGTAATCACCCATAAAAACAAAAACATCATCGGGTTTAATGTTTATTTGCGATAAAACGCTTTCAAGTTTTTGCAATTCTCCGTGAATATCCGTTATTGCTATATATCTCGGCATAAAATTCCCTCACACTATGATTATACAACAAACCGTATTTTTTCATGTATAATAAAAATATTATGAAACACAGAGATAATGTTCGAAATTTTTGTATAATAGCACACATAGATCACGGAAAGTCCACTCTTGCAGACAGATTGCTCGAAGCAACAGGAACTATTGCCGAAAGAGATATGCAAAACCAGCTTCTTGACACAATGGATATAGAACGTGAGCGTGGCATTACAATTAAACTGAATGCTGCAAGAATGAATTATACAGCAAAAGACGGGCAAAAATACGTATTTAATTTGATTGATACTCCCGGTCATGTAGATTTTTCGTACGAAGTTTCACGTTCGCTGGCTGCTTGCGAAGGAGCGTTACTTGTTGTTGATGCCACTCAGGGCGTAGAGGCTCAAACTCTGGCAAACGTTTATATGGCTATTGAACAAAATCTTGAAATTATACCGGTTATAAATAAAATTGATCTTCCGTCTGCCGATGTGGAAAGAGTCAAAGCCGAAATAGAGGAAATACTGGGTATCGATACATCAATGGCAATACCCGTCAGCGCAAAAACCGGCATCGGAATTGATGAAGTATTGGAAGCTGTCGTAAAATATATTCCGCCACCAGTTGATACAACTGAAAAACCTTTAAGGGCACTTGTATTTGATAGTGCATATGACCCGTATCTGGGTACTCTTTGTTTCTTTAAAATTATGGACGGCAAAATGAGACTTGGGGATAAGGTAAAGTTTATGGCCTCAGGTAAAGAATATGAAATTGTAGAACTTGGCTACCTTACACCGCATAGAGTGCAAGTTGATGAACTTATTTGCGGGGATGTAGGATATTTTGCCGGTTCAATCAAAGAAATTACAAGATTTGTAGGAGATACCGTTACACACACAGACAATTCTGCGGCAGAGCCGCTGCCAGGTTATAAAGAAGCTCTGCCGATGGTTTTTTCCGGAATGTATCCGGTTGATAACGAAGATTACCACGAACTTAAAGAAGCATTAGAAAAGCTTAAACTTTCGGACAGTTCAATAACTTTTGAACCAGAAACGTCGAGTGCTCTTGGTTTTGGTTTTAGGTGCGGTTTTTTAGGAATGCTTCACATGGAAATAGCACAGGAAAGATTGGAGCGGGAATATGACCTTTCTATTGTTACGACCGCTCCTTCGGTAGTTTACCGTGTACATAAAACAAACGGAGAAATCGTAGAAATTGATAATCCGGCAAACCTTCCTCCCGCGCAATACAGAGATTATATTGAAGAACCGTACGTAAAAGTATCAATCATTACTCCAAACGAGTATGTCGGGACTCTGATGGATTTGTGCCAAACAAAACGCGGAATTTTTATCAACATGAATTATCTCGATAAAGTCAGAGTTGATTTAATCTATCACTTACCGTTAAGTGAAGTTATTACTGATTTTTATGATCAGCTAAAATCCCGTTCCAAAGGTTATGCCAGTTTAGATTACGAGTTTGAAGATTATAAGCGTTCTAAGTTAATTAAACTTGATGTAATGCTTGCCGGCGAAGTTGTCGATGCTCTATCCGTAATTTGTCATGAAGATAACGCATATTATATAGGACAAAAATTAACGGAGAAATTAAAAACAATAATTCCGAGACAGATGTTTGAAGTTCCTATACAAGCGGCAATAGGCGGCAGAGTAATTGCAAGAACCAATATAAAAGCTCTTAGAAAAAGTGTTTTAGACAAATGCTACGGCGGCGATATTACACGTAAGCGAAAGCTTCTTGAAAAACAGAAAAAAGGTAAAAAACGAATGAAGGCAATAGGACGTGTAGAAGTCCCTCAAGAAGCATTTATGGCCGTTTTGAGTCTCGAAGAAGAATAATTAAAATCACTTTCCGATTAACCAATTAAATCCGAGCTGGAAGCCGACACCGGTTCTGCCCACATTTCGGAATACTGTCTGGAAATAACCGGAAAATCTGTCCGTAAAGCGTTTGGTGAAACCTATACCGTACTGAATATAACCTCTGTCCATATCAAGATGAGGTAAGCTTACATTACCGGCACGACCGCCGACGGCACCGTTTACGTTATACATATACTGTAATGTCGCATAAATACTGAAAGTTTCCTTCTCCCAGATTAAATTCAAACCGGGTGCAATGTTTACACCATTCAACATGCCGGACATCATGCCCATCTGACCGTATGCAGAGTGCCAATTTTGCTGACCGAAGAAATTATACGCCAAGAATAAATTCGGCTGTAATACCCAGTCTCTATGGAATCTCCAGTTATAAGCAACCTTTGTCGCAGCGCCTGCAAAATAATTAAATGTGCTGTCTGTGTGCCCTGCAATATCCATTGAATTATCATACACTCCGCCATAAACCAGTCCGCCTATGATGAAATTATTCTTATACCATGTTCCTAAGAAACCTGCCTGACCGCCGTTTTGATATGCACCTAAACCGGAATAATACTGGTGTGCTCCGTTATAGCCGATGTAGGCCGTTGGCATAAATTTCCAGCCGTTCTTGAGTTCTTTTAAGCCAAAGTCCGCACCGATTAAGGTTCCGTAAGCATTATTCCCGACATTGCTTAAGCCCTGACTCATCTGCAAGGTTTCAAATGTGCCGTACATTTTTACCCAGAGCCCGCCGTCTTTTCTTGAATACTGATACGGTGCATATTGAGGCAGTGTTGAAGCGTATCTGTTTGCCATGGTGCCGGAATATGCATAACCGCCGTCCTCATCCTTGAAACTCGGAAGAAGCATTGAATGATTAAAAAGCATATCATCGATTGCAAGCTGGTTCATCCATTGAGCTAATGTCGTTACCTGACCGCGGTAGACCTGAGGGTTAAATCTAGTTAGATTTAGAGACCAGTTTCCGTTCATTCCGCCTGTATTATTTAACTGATACCAGCCAATCGGAGTAAAGACCTCTTTCTTGGTCACTGAAAGATTAATCGTCGGATCTACATTATCAAACTTGAATACGCTGTCTAAATTTATATCTCTGTCTATCGGCGCGTCCCAGCCAAACAAATCTCCGCCTAAGTTCCAGTCTGACAGATTAAGTGTTCCGTCACCGGTTAAATTTGTCCCGATAAAACGGTCATTCCCATGCTCATCGGATGCGTTGCTTCTACTATAAACATCTATTGTGAAATCAGCATCTGTATCGGTACCGCCAAGAGCATTCCGGCCCAGATTAAGATTTACGACATTATAATCATTCGTATCAGAATTCATTGCTCCGAAAAAGCCAGATATATTAAGATTTTCTATTCTGCTTCCGCTCCCGGATTCCGATTTAATAATCAAACTTGAGGAATCGTCAATATTTATAACTCCGTTTTTGCTGTTTTCATCATTTATCAAATGCGCAGCCCCGAGACTAAGCACAGAATTATTTGTTAGATTTAAAGTTCCGCCGTTTTGTTGAAAGAAGGCTAAATCTGCACCCGTAAGAGTTGATTTAGCTCCGCTAAATATCGAAAAATTATCAAGAGTAACTTCGGAAGTATTATTTAATATCAAATCTCCCAGCATTATATCACGATTATCAAGATATAATGCAGAATTTCCAAGAAGATTTAATCTTCCGCCGCTTGCAATATTGACATTAGATAAATTTTGTATATTAAAATTTTGAAGATTAAGAGTGGTATAATCACTGCCATTGCCGATATTAATACCATCTGTAATGTTACATATATTTGTTGTTGATACAAAACTGTTTTCACCAATTTCGGATTTTATAGTACCCCGAATATCTGACATTTGATTTTCAAGTGTCAAGACTGAATTTTGCGAAATTTCAATAACCCCTACCAGACTTTCCAAATTTCCTATTCTAATATCAGCCCCGTTTGTTACCGTAAAGTTTTGCATATTTATAACACTGTCGGCTTGTATTGATGAATTTTCTCCGGAGCATATAAAATTAGAAACATTTACAAAATTTCCGCCTCCGACATCTATATTCCCATAATTATAAAACTTATTGTTATTATAAAAATCCGAAGCAACAACGCTTCCACTATTTTCAAATACTCCGGCATTACTGTTTTCGAAATAATCCGTAATAATCTTGTTGTTATTATAAAACTTCCCGTTATTAGAGTTAATTAACTCTTCAGTCTCAAAGATACCGCTGTTGTTTATTATGTTATAGTTTTCTATTTCATCCGCGATTAAATATCCCGTATCATGGACATTTAATTCTCCGTAATTAATAATCGAATCATATACCTCTTCAGAACTGATATCTTTAATATTCCCAGCCGAAATTTCTTCTGCGAATACCGAATTATTACAATATAAACAAATAATAAGCCACAGGCTTATAAAAACATAAATCTTTTTCATTGTCTGACTTCTTCTCTTCTCTTAATTCCTTTATCAGAATAACAAAAAGATTTAATACAAATATAAAATGTAAAAAAATTTTTACATTTTATATTTGTTTTGTATCTCTAAAATCTTTCTGAAAAAACCTGAAAATAACCTTGCGGATGGTTGCATACCGGACATTTACACGGAGCTTCTTTACCTATTTGTATATGACCGCATTTTCTGCAAACCCATTGTGTTATTTCTTCTTTCTTAAAAAATGATTCGGATTTAAGCTCATTTGCAAGAAGCTCAAACCTGTAAGCGTGATGCTTTTCAATTTCAACAATATTGGCAAAAAGCCTTGAAATTTCGTCAAAGCCTTCTTCTTTTGCCGTTTGTGAAAAATCTTTGTATAAAATTTCCCACTCCTCACGCTCACCTGTTGAAGCAGCTATAAGATTTTCATACGTATTCCCGAAGAAGAACGGATATGCACCTGTTACAGCCAGATGCTCGGTATTTGGTATGTATTTATAGAACAATTTGGCATGCTCTCTCTCATTTTCGGCAGTATCAAGAAATATTTGGCTTATCTGTTCATAACCTTCTTCTTTGGCAACCTTTGAAAAAAATGTATATCTGTTTCTTGCCTGTGATTCTCCGGCAAACGCATTAACCAGATTTTGAAGAGTTTCAGAATTTTCTAATTTCATTATAATATCTCCTTATGTTTTTAAAATATCCGAAACCGTAGTTTTTTTTACTCCCTTATGAGGTATATCCATATATCTACAACTAAAGTTACAGACGGAATATAAGCCGCATTTGTGCTATTCAGTAATAACGCCACTCTCCTCCATATGGAGTATTCTCTAACTAAAGTTGTAAAGTTCAAATTTTTCATGCCGTTAACTAAACTAGAAAGGCAAAATTATAAATTTATTGAAAGGAATTTATTATGACAGCGACATCAACAATTACAATCAACACAAATTTGGCGTCATTAACCTGTCAGTCTTACCTTAGAGATGCAACTAAGGGTATGAACACAGCAATGGAGAGATTATCTACAGGTTTCCGGATAAACTCTGCAGCTGATGACGCAGCCGGCTACGCAGTATCAGCCGGTATGGAAGCCAAGATTAACGGTTACGACATTATTGAGACAAACGCTCAAATGGGTTTGGATATGTTAACAACTCAGGAAGGTGTTTTGGATATCATTAATGATTATCTTCAAAGAATTCGTGACCTGACAATGCAGGCAGCAAACGGAACTTATGGTTCAGCTTCTCTAGATGCTATTGCTACAGAAGTTGTTCAGAGAATGGATGAAATTAACCGTTTGTGCCAAATTACGGATTTTAACGATACATACCTTCTTGACGGTTCAAGAACAACTGATATTAACCTGCAGGTTGGTTTGTATTCAGATGCAAGATGCGTTATTAAGATGGACGCGTTCTTGTTTGCAAGTGCAGAATCCACAGTAATCTTCGGATTTGGCTCGGCCGGTATTCAAGATGCTGACGGTAATCCGCAAGGATTTATGGATTTGACAGCAAAAGCTGCAGAAGATGAAGCTAACGGATATATTTACAGAGCCAGAGTTTTAGACTCAAACGGTAAGCCGGTTTTAGATGCAGGCGGTAATATTCAATACCAAAATGGTTATTATAAGTCCGCTCTTGCAGCAGCACTTGCTGAAAACGGAGATATAACATACGGTGGCGGCACAAGTGCGACAATTGTAGGCGGAGCCTTATCAATAGAAGCTATGTGTAATGCTATATACAGAAACGATAACTCTGCACGTGAATTTATTGACCAAATCGACGTAGCAATTGATAATATTTCTCTTAGAAGTACTAAAATTGGTGCTTATATGAACAGATTAGATTCTGCAATTGAATCAACCGATGTTCAGAGAGAAAACCTTGTTGAAGCAAATTCAACAATTAAGGATGCTGATGTTGCAACAGAATCTTCCAACTATATCAAATACCAGATTCTGCAGCAGTCAACAGCAACCCTCTTAGCAACTGCAAACCAGATGCCGTCAATTGCTTTGAACTTAATATAATAAACAGAAACCCAAAAACAATAGAGATAATAAAGGTCCTTTCAATGACCCTCGGTGTGTTGCGCATCGAGGGTTTGCCTTTGAAGCATAAAATAATAAAAGCCGTACCTCTGCCTATCGAAATACAGCTAAAACGATTTTGCTTAAAGAATCTACCCCTTAAATATATGACACCCGCAAGGGTTACCTTAGTGCTGCTATGTTTCCATCCTGACACGGTTCGATATCTTACGCCATCATAACCTAAGTTATCAACAATCCTATAAACATAGGCGGTTTATCTGTACCCCTCACAGCAGGCTCTGCACCCCGCAAACGCTTCGGGTCGAGAGAACGCTAC
>CALUPN010000049.1 GCA_944322625.1 Candidatus Gastranaerophilales bacterium
AGGAAACAGCTGCGTATTTTCTCTTTCTTTTGGTACTTTTCTTTCTCTTTTTATTCGCAATAAAAGAGAAAGAAAAGGACGTATTTGAAAATATAGAATAACGGTTTCCGATATTATTTTAGACAATAGCGGAAGGCGCGGCAGCAACTGATACATCCCTTTAACCTAAAAAGAAAAAAGTTATTTATTTTCCCTTAAACTCTTTTTAAAACAATCGAAGTATTAATCCCGCCAAAAGCAAAATTATTTGTCATAACATATTCACAATCGATTTTGCGGCCCTCTTTTACGATATAATCCAGATTCCCGCACTGTTCATCGACATTATTAAGATTAAGTGTCGGAGCAAACCAGCCGTTATTCATCATCTCAACACTTAAAATCGCTTCAATCGAACCTGCTGCACCTAAAGTATGCCCCGTATAACTTTTAATTGTACTTATCGGAATTTTACATCCGAAAACTTCCTCCGTTGCAAGGCTCTCCGCAATATCACCGTTAATAGTTCCCGTTCCGTGTGCATTTACATACCCGATATCTTCCGGCTTTAAACCTGCATCCTTAAGGGCCTTTCGCATAACCTCCGCCATCATATCCTTATTTGGATTTGTAATATGAGCCCCGTCAGTATTGGTTGCAAAACCGACGATTTCCGCATAAATCTTTGCACCGCGAGCTTTCGCTCTTTCGTACTCTTCCAGAATAACGGTTCCCGCCCCTTCTCCTATTACAAGCCCGTCTCTGTCCTTATCAAAAGGTGAAGGAGTAAGTTTCGGAGCAGAATTTTTGCTGCTTGTAGCATAAAGCGTGTCAAAAACTCCGACCTGTGTCGGATGAATTTCTTCGGCTCCGCCTGCAATCATTAAATCCTGATACCCGTCTTTAATAGCTTCGTACGCGTAGCCTATTCCCATTGAACCTGAAGTGCAGGCTGTAGAAGTTGCAATCAGACGCCCGTGGGTTTTAAAATAGAGCGAAATATTAACGGCAGCTGTTTGCGGCATCATTTTTATGTATGAACCTGAATTCAAAAGCTTAACCTTTTTATCAATACACATTGAATAAAAATCCAAAACCGCATCTAATGAACCGATAGAAGAGCCGTAGCTTACACCGGCGTCATAAACAATCTCATCTCCCAAAAGCCCGGCTTGTTTAAGAGCATTTTCCGCCGTAGCTACCGCCATAATTGATACTTTGCCCATCGTACGCATAACTTTTCTTGTAAAATGCTCCGGCGTTTCAAATCCGCTTACAAATGCACCGAGAGAAGTATTTAACCTTTCGTATTCATCAAGTTTCGGCCAATGTTCAACACAATTTTCATAAGTCTTTAATCTTTCATATGCAGATTCCAACGTCGAACCAAGAGGAGAAGCTATTCCCATGCCTGTTATCACAACACGCCTTTTCATAAATAAAGCCCTCCGTTCACTCCGATTACCTGTCCGGTTATGTATCCAGCATCTTCTGATAACAAATAATTTACAAGACTTGCGACTTCCTTACCGGTTCCCATTCTTTTCAGGGGAACGGCTTTAATCGCTTCCGACGGAATTTCTTCCGTCATATCAGATTCAATAAATCCAGGAGCAATGCAGTTTACCGTAATTTTTCGTTTTGCCACTTCCAGACTTAAAGCTTTTGTCGCCCCGATTAAACCTGCTTTTGAAGCACTATAGTTAACCTGCCCTCTGTTTCCGCACTGGCCTGCTATTGATGTCATTACTATAATTCTGCCGCGTTTTTCTTGTATCATTGGCATTATAAGCGGTTTCAGAACATTATAAAACCCGTCAAGATTTGTGCTTAATACATCATCCCATTCATTATCTTCCATTGCGGGAAACGGATTATCCCTGTTAATCCCGGCATTTAAAACGATTCCGTAATACATTCCGTGTTTTTCAATATCATTAAGCAAAACTTCAGCTGCCTGTTCCCGATTTGAAACATCAAACGCCAAACACCTTACACTTACCCCTTTAGAGAGAATTTCCGATTTTATTCCGTCAAGCCGTTCTGCATTTTTGGAACAGTGTAAAATGATATTATATCCATTATCCGCAAGATATAATGCGATTTCTTTCCCTATTCCCCGGCTGGAGCCGGTTATTAATACATCATTTCCCATTCAGAAGCTCCTCTATATTTCCGCCCTGATAAGCATTAATTGAAGCACTTGCTATCTCATTACCATTATCATATATTAAACAGTCAAAAACAACAATTTCATTATCGGTAAAAACTTCGTGAACTTTTACCTGATAAGTTTTACCTTCTTCAAAATAATCAACTTTGTTGTTAAAAAGTCTGGTCCCTAATAAAAGTCCGGGTTTCGGATTTTCACACCCGTTTTTAAAATACGAATAACAAGCAATTGTTTGTGCCATAAATTCAATCCCCGCAAGTGAATTTACGCCTTTACCTTTTTCATAAAAGACTTTTTCAGGATAAATTTTAAATTCGGAAGTTAAATTATGCCCGTCCAAATCTATATCTGAAATATCATCAATAAAAATCATAGGCGGTTTATGCGGTAAAATTTTTGTTAAATCATATTTGCTCATATGAATATTTTACCGCAATAATATATTTATCAAATCCGTTTTTAATTTTAAGAAAGTAAAAAATTGAAAGGCCGGCTTAACTGATATCTGCCGGGCATTTCCCTTTCTTAAGCATTTCAATAAGAGGGAGCAGAAATTCTTCTTCATCTTCGCATGAAGTTTTTAGAGAATAATATGCAATTTCCGCCAGCTCTTTGCATATATTTAAAACAGAGTTTTTTCGGATTTTAGCGGAGAGAGCATATCTGGCAACATTAAATCGAAGCTCATTAATTTCGTTATACGAATATTTACACAACATATTCTCAACTTCTTCAAGCGCGGAAGGTGAATACATAATTCCTTTATAAAATGCGGGAACGGAATATTCCAGACCGTCTCCGACACAATCGTGGTTTCTGATTTCTATAAAATTTCTTAACCTTACTTCAGGAAAGTAAAGATTGGAATGAAGCTGCCAATCTTCAATCGTTGCCTGAAAACCTTCATGCCCTTTTTCCATAAACTGTTTAAAGGTCAATCTGCCGTTAATATTTACCGTATGTCCCCCGCGGTTTATAAATATCATCGGAATTTCCAAAAGCCGGTTGACGTAATCTTTGAAACACATACCGTCCTGAAACTTTGTTGCAAAACCGCATCGTTCATTGTCGGTATTAAGCCATGCCAAAGCCCTGAAAGATTTATAACCGGTATCAACTCCGCCTCTGTATTTTGAATTTGCATACATTGCAGTTGCAAACGGCATAATAAGATTAGCCGTACGGAATTTCCTCATCGCATCCTCTTCCGAAGAAAAATCCACTCCGACTTGAATCCCGGCCGTTTCACGCATCATAACATCAGACAAAATTCCCCAGAGATAATTGGCCATAAGAGAATATCTGCGTTTGGGAAGAAGTTTAATATTTTTATAAGTCGTAGTCGGCGAAACTCCCTTATTAATAAGTTTAATCCCGAACTTTTCCGATACAAGTTTTAAGACCGCATCAATTTTTTCAACACGTTTTTTCAAATCTCTTATATACTCTTGCGGCTCAATACTCAATTCTATCTGGCAGCCGGGTTCAAGGGTAATTGTATCATGAAGCTTTTTTAAACCTATTATATTAATATCGTCTAAAATATAATCCCAGTTATCAAACTTTGCTATTTCTCTTAAAAGTTCACAAACTCCGTATTTTCCACTATATGGCGCAACCTCATTCGTAACTTTTATAAGCGGAATTCTCTCATATTCCATTCCGATTTTTCTTGATGTTTTACAACCCAGAATAAATTCTTCCAAAAGTTTGCCATATTCAAGACGTTCTTCACTTTTTATTTTGCAATGGTTCACGATACGCTCCTCTCATAATTATATCTTAAACAAATTTTTACTTTATAAATATAAATGAGAAGTAAAGTTTTAACATTTCCCTATTTGTATTATTATAAATACCATGGTGGATTATTTACAACGCGCAAAGTTTTTCAGAACAAAAAAAAGACTCGGACAAAATTTTTTGATTAATCCGGACGTAATCGCGGACATCATTGATTATGCCGGAATTACAAATGAAGATACGGTTTTGGAAATCGGACCCGGGGTCGGATTTGTAACGGAACAGCTTGTTAAATACGCTAAAAAAGTTATTGCGGTTGAACTGGATGAAGAAGCAATAAAAGAACTTGAAAAACTTGATTGTAATAATCTTGAAATTATACATAATGATATCTTAAAAACAGATATTTCATCTCTCACGGACGAAAAAGTTAAAATAGTGGCAAATATTCCGTATTACATAACTTCTCCGATTATTGCTCACTTGCTCGGAGAAATTGACGATTTAAATAACAAAAACAGAAATAAAATATCGGATATTATTCTTATGGTTCAGGAAGAAGTCGCACGCAGAATTGTTGCAACGGAAAAAAGCCCTTCCAAACAATACGGCCTTTTAACAATACTTTCGCAATTTTGGGCGGATTGTGAAATTATAAGACCTGTAGGCCGAAAATCATTCTATCCGGCTCCTAAAGTTAATTCGGCGCTTGTTTCCATGAAAGTTCGACAGGAACCGAGCTTAAAACTGAAAGATTATTCGTTTTTCAGGCGACTTGTTAAAGCAGCTTTCTCACAGAGAAGAAAAACTCTTAAAAATTGTTTGATTAATTCGGGTTTTGACAGAACAAAAGTTACAAATGCTCTTCAAAAACTTAAATTTGATGAAAATATTCGCGGCGAAAAACTCTCAATTGAAGATTTCGGAAAATTATCGGAACTTTTGAGTGAAAATTAAAATATATGATATATAATTAAAATAAAGAAGAGGAGTAAAATATGAAAATATTATTTGCATCAGCGGAAGTTTCTCCGTTTTCAAAGGCAGGCGGTTTGTCTGATGTTATGGGAAGTCTCCCGAAAGCTATTGAAAAAGAAGCTGAAATTGCAATTTTTACTCCGCTGCACGGATGTATTGATTATAACAAGTGGGGCTTAAAAGAGCTTGAGAACTCGGAAATGTGGATAACTTTCGGCTCAAGCCCGCAAAAGTTTAAGCTCCATATGACAAAACTTCCGGGTACAAATATAAATGTATTTTTTGTTCAAAATGACTGGTATTTTTCCTGTTTTCAAGAGGTTTACCCGAAATGGCTTGATCCGAGATACGAACACGAAAGATATATTGCGTTTTCGCTTGCAACGCTTGAGTATGCAAAACAATTGAACTTCAGAGCCGACATAATCCACTCGAATGACTGGCATACAGCGATGATTCCTCTGTATATTAAAGCGAATTACAAGTTTGATGAGTTCTGGTCAAAAACAAAGAATGTTTTTGAAATACATAACCTCGCTTATCAAGGGGTCTGGTTTGAGGATATTCTTGATTTTGCAAATATGAGAAAAGATATCGTATTTAATGAATGGGGATGCGAACACTACGGACGCGTTAATTGGATGAAAGGCGCCATTAATTATTCAGACAAAATTGTAGCCGTATCTCCGACGTACGCAAGAGAAATCCTGACAGGTGAATACGGCGAAGGTATGGACTATACCCTTAGAGGGCATACAGATAAACTCGTCGGGATTGTTAACGGAATAGATTATGACGTATTTAACCCCAAAACTGACAAAACATTAGTTAAAAACTATGATATTAATTCTATTGAAAACAAAGAAGAAAACAAAAAAGAAGTTCTTGAATATTTCGGGCTTAAATACAGGCCGGAAAGACCTTTGATTGCTTTAATTTCAAGACTTGTAAACCAAAAAGGGCTCGATTTAATCAGACAGGTTGAAAATGATTTAAGAAACCTTGAAGCTGATTTCATTTTCTTGGGCTCGGGCGATAAGTCGTATGAGAATTTGTTTATCTGGCTTTCCAATAACACTTCAAATATAAGGGCTTATGTAGGTTACAGGGGTGATTTGGCAAATCTTATTTATGCGGGAAGCGATTTCTTCCTTATGCCTTCAAAATTTGAGCCGTGCGGACTTTCGCAGCTGATTGCCATGCACTTTGGCTCCCTGCCGATTGTAAGAGCAACAGGAGGCTTAGAAGATACGGTTACGGGCTATCCGCTTGATAACTCTACCGGATTTAAGTTCTGGGGTTACGACGGATGGGCTATGAAAGACGCTATTTTAACCGCGATGTATGTTTATAAAGATAAATATACATTAAATGCAATGCGAAAAAGTGCTATGCAGGCGGATTTCAGCTGGAAGGAAAGCGCTAAAAAATATATGGAAATGTACAGGTCTCTAATTTAATGCTGAAACTTAATCTGTTAATTGCTTCCGAAAACGAGCAGTCTAAAACCATAGAACTTATAAAAAAATCTAAATATTTGAATAAGCTTTATTCGACTGCCGCAATCAACGGAGCGATTGAAATCAAATTTAATACATTCAAAGAGCTCGCTCAAAAGTGTAAAGCGTTAAAAATTGATATTGTAATTGTCGAAAGCGAAAAATGGGTTCTGCAGGGGATTGCGGATGTTTTGCGCGCAAATCTGGTTAACTGTCTTGCGCTTACAGCCCGTGCAAACAACTTGATTTTATCAAATAATTACACCCGCGAATTACTAAAAAAATACAATATCCGAACTCCGCAAAAACTCATGTACCCCCAAAAATATCCCGTTGCGGTAAAAGCGGACGGAATATGTAAAATAGGAAATTCTTTAGAAGAAATTATTGGCATAAGAAATGAAATTGCCGGCCGCTCTGATGAAATTGCCGGAACTATTTATCTCGAAGAATTTATTGAAGGGGAAAATATTAATCTGACATCAATTTTTGACGGAAAAAATTTATTAAGTTTTACCCGAAACAATTTACTTTTAGAATATTCTCAAAATCTTCAAAAATTACTTACTGCCGAAAAGTTCGAGTTTATCGGTTTTATAACATCAAAACTTATTTTGTCAGAAGGAATAGTTTATAATACGGGATTTTCTTCCGATTTTTCAAAATACAATTACGATGTTGATTTCATTTATCTTTTAAACTCTGCTATCTACCAGAAATTAAATGAAATTATTATATAATCAACACTCAGCAAGTTGGGTGAAACACAACATACGACTGCAAATTTTATTGTCAGCCTGAAATACGCCTCTTTCTATTTTTATATTCTCCCCGCCTCACATTTACCCCGCAGGCTATTCAGCATAACAGTTATTGGCAGACTAATGTCTGACTTACAATCTTGTTTTTACCTGACAGTTATGCCCTTTGGTGAGAGCGGATTTGCGGACGGAGGGGTAAATAGGAGGGGTAAATAGGAGGGGTAAATGGGAGGGGTAAATGGGAGGGGTAAATGGGAGGGGTAAATATGAAAGGCCGGATAACGCGCGGATAGAGCCAACTAAGCCCCGTATAGGCTTAAAAGCAACAATCCGCGTAGAGCAAATCCAAGACAGGGCTGGAGTGGGTGCTGATTGAGGTTGAAAAGTTTAGAAGAAATAATTTTTCTTGTGGTAGACTGAAGTCTGCCCTACAGCTTATTTATTATTCCTCCACCAGCCAGGTCTTAAATTTGTTCATAGAACTTTTAATTTTGTTCTTAAATTTCTTTATAATATCAGGCTGTTCCGGAATATCTTTAAATATTTCATTATATTCTTGTTCTTTAATTTTATGCTGCTGTTCAAGCCACTGTTCATTACGTAAATCACTTGCCTGAACAGCAGCTTTATATTGCAAATCCTGTCTTTTATTTTCTGCCTGCAATTCCTTTTGAGCTTTCCTAAGTCTGTAATCGGCAACTAGCTCGTAATATTTGGTTTTAATACGTTTTATCAATTTTTTACCGAAACCGAATTCCTTTTTGAAAGTATATTCCGGATTGTTTTGCTTAAGCTCCCGAATATTTATTTTTGTTCCCTGCACTTTAGCAGGCTGTGTAATCACATGCTGCTCTTTTATATTTACAGGTTCTTTAGCTTTTTTCTGCATAATTTCAAGTTTTTCTTTTAAAAGTTTTTTTAATTCGGCAATAACTTGCTTCTGTTCTTTTTTTGTTAAATTGTTAAAATCAAGCACTTTTTCTTCCGGCTTTACGGTTTTTTTAGGTGATTTTACTGCTTGTGCCGTTTGAACTTTTTTATTAGTATTTTTCGCAAAGACTTTCTTCACTTTTTCCAAAAAGCCTGTTGTTTTTTCTTGCAAATTATTCTTTAACTCTTCAATTTGTGAACGCAGTAAATTATTTTCATTTGTTAAAATATTATTCTGATTTTTTAGCCCTGTTACATCTGCGTTCTGCATTTTGGGTTGAGATACGGGAACGCTTTTTTTAGTTTCTTTAGTTTTGGCAACTTTTTCTTCGGTTTCCTTTAGTTTTGTTTTTAATTCTTCTGCCTTCTTTTCAGCCTCTTTTAATTTATCTTTTACAGCACCGATTTCTTTTTTAAAATCTCTGTTTTTATATAATGCAACTCCTGCAACAGCTAAAGATGCAATAATTCCGCTGCCGAGCAAAATATCTTTGACATTTGATTTTTGTGTCGGCTGAGAAGGTTTCGCAAACTCATCCGCAGGCTTTTCCGTCAATAACATTTCTTCTGTTTCAACAACAGGTTCAGAAATATTTCC
Source organism: Candidatus Gastranaerophilales bacterium (assembly GCA_944322625.1). Lineage (GTDB taxonomy): Bacteria > Cyanobacteriota > Vampirovibrionia > Gastranaerophilales > Gastranaerophilaceae > CAG-196. Next base: position 8,662 of record CALUPN010000049.1, read on the forward strand.
TTCCGCTTTAGAACTTTTACTTGGTTGAATATTTTGAGAAATCGGTAATACTTTCATAAATAAATCCTATTTTACTCCACTGATAGTATAAAACCCCTGAAAGAAAAATTTGCTGTCAGGGGGTTTTATATTTAACAAATCTTAATAAATCATTCGCTTAATAATTTTTCCGCAAGCGGTGCTTCAACGCGGCCGTTAAGAGTTTTTGAAACCTTCTTAATATTCTCTGCCATTTTTTCCATCTCCGGAGTCCAGACAAAATAGTCGGTTACGTATTTTTCAGCCTTGGAAAATTCACCCTTCATCTGTACCTGAATAATTTCTTCAAGCATTTTTCTCGCTGTCGGAACCATTTTGTCAATGTTTACGTTCAAAACTCCGTCTTTTGAGATTTCCATTGCCCCTTCTTTTATAAAGTAATAATTCTGCATTACGGAGCGGACGCGGTGAGCCTGACTCATTGTCGGCTTTGAAGTCATCATATTATCGGCGGCATAAGTAACTATTATTTGTTCTCTCTGCTCAGGAGTGTACATTCCCGCTTCTGTTAAAACGTCAAGCATTGCAAGAGAAATCATATCAGCCTTATTTTCTTCAATAATTGATTTGTATTTCCCTAAACCCTCTGTTCCGGATTTAGGCCCGAGAGAATGTCCGTTTTCGTGTCCTACCGTAAACCAATGGTCAGCTTCATCGTTATAATATTTGTGAAGTTCCGGATTTAAAGTTGCATCCAGTCTCTTTTTCATTTTCTCTCTGGCATCCTCAGATGTAATAAGACGGATTTGTCTGTGGTAAACATTTCTTCTTCCGCCGTCCAATTCTCTTATAGAAAGTTTATCGTCGTTCGGAAGATTCTCGGCAAGTGTAATCCCCGCTCTGAATTCTCCGACATCGCCGGTTACTGCAACCAAATCCGCATCAACCATAGTCTGCTTTGAGTCCTGCCCGTCCGGATTAATATTCTGGATATAATCATCCTTAAACGGCATATTTTGAGCCATCAGAGGTAAAAACTTTTTAACGTTTAGAATTGCATCCGTACCTTTTTTATTAATAATTCCGACTCTTCCGCCCAGAAAATCTTTAGCTACAGGTACAATTCCGTTTTCATCAAGAAGTTTTTTAAGCTCCGGATTTTCTACAACCGTTTCGGTTAACTCGTCGGAATAATTTTCTCTTGTAATCGTAAATTCTAAAGGCGTATCCTGCAGAGCTGCCCATTTTTTATCCGCATAAGCGTCTAACATCGGATCAGCAGTTCTTAGAGCCTTTGCCTGCAATTTCAGAAATTCATTAAAATCAGCATTTGTAGAAACTTCTGCGGCTTTTTCGAGTTCAGATGCCATATAAGCAAAATCATCTCTGAATTTATCAACATAATCCGTCGCAACCAGCTCGTTTCCCGCTCTTTCAACAACAGAGCGCTGGTTAAGGATTTTTGCAACCTCATCAACTTTTCCGTCCTTAAGCATATTAATTAAGATTTGATGAAACTCTTCTTTTTCTAAATCCTCAGGGTAAACACCTTTTCCCGCACGCATAGAAACACCTTTAGCAAGTTCAATCATATTGCTTTCTCTATCAAGCGAGCAGACACCTTTTTGTGCATCAAAAAGGATTTTCGTTAGTCTAGCATCCTCATTCCCTTTTTCAATTTCTTTTTCTAAATATTCCTTAAAAGGCAGATTGTTAGGATTATCCAACTGCATATTTACTTTATCCAAAACAACAGCAGCCTTCACAAGATGCTTCAAAGCCTCTTTATCGCCGTCTGCAAGTCCCAAATATTCAGGCGCATCAACTGTAAGCATTTTTTTAGTAGTCAAATAATCTTTATGCGTTCTTTTTTCTAATTCTTCATGAGAAAGATTAAGCTCATAATCCTTTTTCCCAATATTTACATTGTTCATCATACTCATCTTATCAAGCTCCTTTACTAATTTCTCTCCATCAGGACGACCGTCCGTTTTGTTTACGGAATCACTTTTATTATTTTTAAAACTCAGATAATTTGTACTTATTTGATTAATCGGGTTAATATTCATAGCTCGATTATAACACAAAATGCGGACTTAAAATAACTTTTTAATTCTTAAAAATCCACAAATCTTTTTGGAAAAGAACCAAAAACGGAATAAGTTCAAGACGCCCTACAAACATATCTATAATTAATATCACTTTTGAAAACCAGTGCAGCGGCTCAAAACTTGCAAGCGGCCCGATATTTCCAAACCCCGGACCGATATTCCCGAGAGCACTCACAGCTCCGGTTATCGCCGTTACTGTATTTTTTTCCGTTATCGCAAGCAAAAATGCAGATATTGCAATTATCGCAAAATAAAAAGATACAAACATCAATGTTTGATAAAGAACATCCTTTGGTACGGAATAATCACTGATTTTTATATCAAAAACAGCTTTCGGATGAAGAATTTTCATCATTTCGGCTTTCATAATTTTGAATACAAGCAGCCATCTCATAACTTTCAAACCGCCTCCGGCCGAACTTGCGCAGCTTCCGAAAAGCATTGCCGTAAACAAAAGAACCTTACTTGTATAATCCCATTTTATAAAATCATCACTGCAAAATCCCGTTGACGAAATAAGAGTTGAAATATTGAAAAAAGCATGGGTGATACTGTCCCAAATTCCGAAATTCATATTAAAATGCAATGATATACTTAAAACCAAAGAAATAAATATTACGAACCAAAAATAAAGCCGGAATTCCTCATTTTTAAAAAGCACAAGCGGATTTAACTTTGTCCAGGCCCTATATTGCAAATTAAAACTAACCCCCGCAAAAAACATAAAAAATGTTGTAACCCACAAAACCGCATTGGAAAATCCTATTATACTCATTGCATTCGGTGAAAGTCCACCGCCTGAAATTGAAGCAAGAGAATTACACAGAGCTTCAAAGCCGCTCATGCCGGCATGTTTCAGCATAAGAATTTCCAAAACGGTAAGCCCCGCATAAACTTTCCATAAAGCTGCCGCCGTATTTTTAATCCTCGGAGTAAATTTATCCTCCGTAGGTCCTGGGGCTTCCGCAAAAAATAACTGTCTTCCCGCTATGGCAAACTGAGGCAAAATTGCAATAAACAGCACGATAATCCCCATACCGCCGAGCCACTGCGTAAATGAACGCCAAAAAAATACAGCATGCGGATAATTAAAATGAGTTAAAATCGTTGAACCAGTTGTCGTAATTCCGGATGTCGCCTCAAACAGCGCGTCAATCGGAGAAAAACCGAAAAACAAATATGGTATTGCCGCCAAAACTCCGGCAAAAAGCCAGGAAAACGTTACAACACACAAACCTTCCGATTTTTTTATATCATTAATTGATTTTATCTTTTCTGTGCCTCTGACGAGTTTTTTTAAAGTTACGGATATTAAAAACGCTGCTGCAGCGGCAATTAAAAACGGAAGAACCGCATTAAATTCTTTATAAAACAAAGCAACAAAAACAGGCATAAGTAAAACAATACTAAAATACATAATGGTAAGACTAAAAGAGTAAGCCAGATATGTTAATCTCATTTAATCTCCTCAAAATAATCTTTAATTAACGGCGCATTTATACTCGTTGTAAATATAATAAGATTATCACCGCCCATAACCTGAGTTACGCCGTTCGGAATAATAATTTTTTTTCTTCTTTGTATTACCCCGACTATTGCTTTTGCGGGAAGCCTTAAGTCCATAATCTTCTTAGCTTCATACTGTTCCGGAATTTCAATTACCAGAACCTCACCCTTGCCTTCTTCTACTGTTGCAAGAATATCAACATTACTTTCTTCTATACAATTCTTTATCTCATTTAAAGCCGCAGTTCTGGAAGAAATCGCAATATCAATCCCGACTTTTTCAAACAAAGCAACATTCGTGCTTTTTGTTACTCTTGAAATAACTCTACCCGCTCCCATATGTTTTAAAAGCAGGGAACATAAGAGATTTTTTTCATCATTATTCGTAACGCTTACAACAACATCAGCTTCGGCAATCTCTTCTTCGTTCAAAAGTCCTATATCCGTACCATCACCGTTTATCACAAGCACATTATCAAGCTCATGCGCCAAAAAATCACAGCGCTTCTCATCAAGCTCAATAATCTTTATACTGAGTTTCAAATCCTCAAGACTCTTTGCAAGCTTTAAGCCGACATTGCCACCGCCTATTATCGCAACCCTTTTTACAAACTCTTTTTCATGAAAAAATCTTCCCGCCAACACATCCAGAGAATGAGAAAGCCCCATAAATATAACTTTATCATCTTCATGCAAAACCGTTTCACCGTTAGGAATAAATAATTCACCGTTTCTCGTTATTCCCACAATCAATGTATCTTTAGGGAAATTGCAGGATTTAACCATACTGTTTACAAGCATTGAATTTTTCGCAATCTTATACTCAAGAAGCCTGGCCCTTCCTCCGGCAAAATTCTCTACATCCAGAGCTTTGGCAACGGTAATTATACGGAAAATTTCCTGTGTCATAAGCTCTTCCGGCCAAATTATATTGTCTATATAGAAATCATAATTGTATTCGGCATCTTTAGCCAATCCCAAAGAAGATTTATATTCCTCTTTTCTTACAAAGCACATTGTTCTTACATTACTTATACGTTTCGCGGTAAGACAAGCTACAATATTTAGCTCATCGGAAGAAGTACAGGCTATGAACACATCAGCACTTTTTACATTCGCCTGTTTCAAAACCTCAATATTGGAACCGTTTCCGGAAATAAACCCAACGTCGAGTTTATTAAACGCTTCAATCTTGTAATTCTCATCATCAATTACCGTAATATCATTCTTCGTATAAAACTCGGTTGTAATCATTAACCCGAGTTCGTTGGCTCCGAAAATAATAATCTTCATAGCTTTATTTAACGCCAAATGATATGTAAAGTCAAATTGGCATATCTGATTAATATCAATTGCGGCCGAATATTATTTACAGTTCCAAACAAAATTCCCCGGCTGTATAATTGATTTACACATTATAATAAAGTAAATAAATTGAATATAAAAAGGAAAGGAGTTTTATATGTCAGAAGAAGAAAGAAATCATCATCCGATTTGGAAATTTTTAGGTATAGTACTTGCAACCTTTATCGGCGCCTATCTTGCATTTTATTTCGTAGTCGATACAACTTTTAATCGTATGACAAATCCTGAATATCAAATGAGAAAAATGGAAAAAATTATGAAACATCAGGAACGCAGAATGCAAAAATTTGAGGACAAAATGATGCAAAATCCGTTTGAACCGGCCGTTGCGCCAACATTAGTTAATCTCATTAAAGAAGCGGATGAATATAAAATTATTGTAGATTTAAAACCGCTGGATAACAACGAAAATAATGTTAACGTAAAAACCGATAACAATACGGTCACAATCTCCGGCAGAGTCGAAAAAAACGGTCGCAGAGGCGAACAAATAATGAATTTTTCACAATCATTTCTTCTTGATGAAAAATTCAACCCCGATAATATAACCAAAGAAAAAAAAGGCAGCAAATATATAATTACTATTCCTTTTGAAGAATAAAACCGAAACGCTTCCCGCAAAAATTTACGGGAAGCGTTTTTGTGTGTTAGAATTTTCAAATGAATAAATGCAAAAGTTTTCCATCCGTAATTAATCAAAACTCAAAAGTTCTGATACTTGGCTCAATGCCCGGAGTAAAATCTCTGGAAGAACAACAGTATTATGCACATCCGCAAAATCGTTTTTGGAAAATCATGAGTTTGTTATGCAAATGTGACAATTTACATGCCATGCCTTATGAAACCGGATTGGAAATACTTTTAAAAAACAATTTTGCCCTTTGGGACGTAATTAAATTTTGCGAAAGAAAAGGAAGTATGGACACGGATATCCGAAACGAAAGGCCGAATGAACTTGATAAACTTTTGGAAAAATATCCGAATATAGAAAAAATATGTTTTAACGGAACAAAAGCCTATATGGCGTTTAAAAAATATTTTCCCGATTATCTGTCAAAATATAAGCATTTCAAACTGCCCTCTACAAGCCCCGCAAACGCAAAATTCAAAACGGAAGATTTATTCATAGAATGGAGTTTGGCTATAAACAGCTAAAATGCAGTTAAGACCGTGATTCCTGTTCCTGCGGCATGCGCCACAATTTTTATTATGGACTATTATTATTATAAATGAATAATATTCGAAATTTTACAATTAGTCAAGCTTAAAAAACAAATAAACTTTATAAAGCAATGATGCTAAAAACCTTTATTCATCGGCTAATTTGCATTATGCACCATAATAAAAATTGTGGTGCATAATGCAAATTAGATAAATAGAAAGCGGATGTATAAAATTTAACTTAAGATTTTTTTAACAATCAAGGAGAATATTAAAATATGATTCAAAAAATACCTGTTGTTTTTTGCATAAATAACAGTTACGTGAAACAACTTGCAACAGTCATGTAGGGTGGGCAAAGCTACATTAAATTGCAAATAATTGGTTTCAACTTTGTACAGCGTGCCCACCATAAACTTAAATTAAAAATTAATTGGTGGGCACGCCATTCACAAAATAATTGAAAAATTCCCATAATAAAGAGGCTTTGCCCACCCTACCGGGCTTAATTTTTC
>CALUPN010000050.1 GCA_944322625.1 Candidatus Gastranaerophilales bacterium
AAAAGAAATAAATGGTTATAAAATTGAATGGGAACAATAGATAGCAGGCTAGACTTCAGTCTGCTACTGCATATCAGAGATTCTTCGCGAGCACTAAATGATTAAATTGTCCTCAACTTATAAACTTCTCGACCCTCAAAACTACAACCGGCACCCACCCCAACCCTCCCTCATAAGGGAGGGGGTCTTGCGTACGTCAAGAGTACCGTGTTACTTCCTTAATGAGAGAGCAAATACAAGGCAAGGTTTTGATGGGGGCCAGCCCGCAAGGGAAAATATTTTGTGCACTGTTTTTTACAAAAAACGTATTACGCAAAATGCACTTATTTCCTGAATTGTTTTACAATAATCTGTGCAACTTTACCTAAAACCAGCATTATAGGGCTTGCCAGAGGAAGAGGTACAAGCATTCCGACGGCTCCGGCTATAATCGGCAAGTCATTAATAGTAGTCTCCTTTTTAAGTTTTCTGCCGACCCCTCTGCTTATATTAATCAGAGTTCCGGTCTCTCCTTTTTTATATATTCTTGATGTGCGCATACCAATGTCATAACCCACTTTCCCTGCTTTTGAAACTCGCACGGTTGTATCTTTTATGCTTCGGCTTGTACTTGTTATAATCGGTAAAATCTTCATACTTATATTTTTGCACAAATATTATTTATGTTAAAATATTTTTAAAAGTAATTGTATAAAAGAGGATAAATAAAAATGACGCAACAAACAAAAGAGCCTATTTCGGCTAAAGAAACTATAAGGCAAACACGAATACAAAAGCTTGCAGAGCTTGCGGATAAAGGAATTAATCCGTATCCTTATGCTTTTGACAAAGATGCTGATGCAAAATTCCTGCAAGATAAGTACAAAGACCTTCCGGCAGGCGAGGAAACAGAAGATTTCTATTCCGTAGCAGGCAGGGTTATGGCAATCAGAAATTCAGGAATGTTTATTGACCTGATGGATGCAACGGGTAAAATCCAAATTTTTTCTCATAAAGATAATATGGATCCTGAAATGGTTAAAACGCTGAAACTTGTTGATATCGGCGATATATTAGGATTTTCCGGAACAATCAGAAGAACTCCCCGCGGCGAGCTTTCAATCAAAGCAAAAACTTTTAAAATGCTCTCTAAATCACTGCTTCCGCTTCCTAATAAACAGATTAGCGAAGAAAAACTGGAGCAGTTAAAATCTTATCACACTATGTCTGATACAGAAACTAAGTACAGACAGAGATATGTGGATTTGATTGTAAACGAAAAAACCAGAGATACTTTCAGAAAAAGAAGCCTGATTATCCAAAAGGTAAGAGAATATTTAACAAAACAGGGCTTCCTTGAAGTCGAGACTCCAATGCTTCATACTCAAGCATCAGGAGCTAACGCAAGACCGTTTATTACCCACCACAACGCTCTTGATATGGATTTGACTTTAAGAATTGCGCCTGAGCTTCACTTGAAAAGACTTATGGTAGGCGGACTGAGCGAAAAAATATTTGAACTCTCCAGATGCTTTAGAAACGAAGGTATTGACACACGTCATAATCCCGAATTTACGATGATTGAGCTGTATCAGTCTTATGTAGATTATAATGAAATGATGGCTTTGACGGAAAACCTTGTGGCTTATGTTGCACAGGAAGTCTTGGGTACAACTAAAATCCGGTACGGAGAAAACGAAATTGATTTAACTCCGCCATGGGATAGAAAAACAATGCTCGGCGCTATTAAGGAAATGACGGGCGTAGATTTTGGCGAATTCTTTACTGCAAAAGAAGCTTACGATAGAGCAAAAGCAATGCATATAGAAGTCGATGAAGAAATGAACTGGGGACAGATTGTAGAAGCCGTTTTTGAAGCAACAGTTGAGCCTACTCTAATCCAGCCGGTTCATATTATTGATTACCCGAGAGAAATCTCTCCGCTTGCAAAAGTTCACAGAGATAACGACCGCCTGACAGAGAGATTTGAAACCCGTGTAAACGGCTGGGAGATAGCGAATGCGTTCTCTGAATTAACTGATCCGATTGACCAGCGTCATCGATTCGAGGCTCAAGCATTAGCTAAAGCAAACGGAGACGAAGAAGCAATGTCTATTGATGAAGATTATATAAATGCCCTTGAATACGGTCTGGCTCCGACAGGCGGTATGGGAATGGGAATAGACAGACTCGTAATGCTTCTTACGAACTCTCCGACAATAAGAGATGTAATTGCATTCCCGACATTGAAGAAAGTTGAAAATTAATTATGAGAAGCGGCGGAGCCTAAAGGCTCCGCCGCTAATATATGTATAACATGAAAGAACTTGATTTTATTGAGATTATAAAAAAACAAACGGACAATGGGTTTTTAGGCGATGATTGCGCTTACCTTAAAGATTTGGGTATTGTTGTTACGCAGGATAATCTCGTTGAGGATGTTCATTTTAAGCTTAATTGGTATACTCCGCACCAACTTGGCTATAAAGCCGTAACAGTTAATATAAGTGATATTTTGGCTTCGGGAGCTAAACCCGCTTATATTACAATAGCTCTATCCCTTCCAAACGATACTAACAAGAATTTTGTAGAAGAATTTTATAAAGGTGCAAAATCTGCGCTTCGGGGGGCTGAAATTATAGGCGGTGATATAACAGGAGCGGACAAAGTTTTTATCTCTATTACTGCGATCGGTTCTGATAAAGGAAGAAAAATTTCTTCAAGAAAATCTGCAAAACCCGGTTATGTTATTATATCTAAAGGCAAATTCGGCGAAAGTTCATTAGGCCTTGAAGAATTAATGCATGGCGGTAATCGTACAGATTTAATCAAAGCTCATTTAGAACCGGAACTTGATGAAGAGTTTGCGTTTGAAATATCTGAAAAAATCAAGGATGATTATGCAATGATGGATACATCAGACGGGTTAGCTGATGCTTTATTCAAAATCGCTCAAGCAAGCGGAGTTACAATCAGAGCCAAGTATATAGAAGGTATGTTCGGTGCAGAAGACTATAAGCTTGTTGCAGCTTTGCCTGCGGAATTTCTAAAAGAAATAAATATGGAATATAATATTATAGGAGAAGTTATTGAAAGGTCAGATTGTATTCTGGATATTGACGGCAAAAAATATAAAACTTATGACGAATTAGGTCTTTTTAATCATTTTAAGGAGGATGTATGAACAAATTTTCATTAATAATAACGGCAGGCGGAACTTCTTCCCGCTACGGCGGTGAGAACAAGCTGCTTGCAAAACTTAAGGATAAAACCGTAATCGAAGAAACTGTTTCCAAGTTTTTGGATTTTGACGAGATTGACGAAATAATAATTTCAGCAAATATCTCAATTATAGAAATATTAGAGGAACTTTTAATAAATCCGAAAATCAGAATTATAGAAGGCGGAAATACAAGACAAAAGTCGGTTTATAATGCTCTTCAAGTTATAAAAAACGACTATGTCCTAATTCATGACGGCGCAAGACCATTAATCAGAAAAGACACTATTGCTTATACTCTGGAAGCTGTTCTTGATAAAGGTGCGGTCTCAGTTATGACCAAAACTACCGACACAATAAAAGAAGTCGATGAAAACGGACGGATTATAAGAACAATAGACCGTTCTAAGCTCTATAATACCCAAACACCGCAAGGATTTAAGACTTCTATTATAAAATCTGCACACGAAAAATTAAAAGACAAGAATTTTACCGATGACTGTTCTATGCTTGAATACCTTGATATTCCTGTATACATAGTGAACGGAAGTTATACAAATATCAAAATTACCATAAAAAGTGATTTAGATTTTGCGAAACTTTATATCTAATCCTTTTACTTAGAACAAAAAGGGTAGGAATAAATATAATCAGGACTTTAGTGTAAGTCATTTTAAGTATTTTTTTGAAAAAATATTCTGTTGAGCGGTTGAATAGAGAAGAGCGTTATCCCGCTTTATAGTGTTATCGGGTGGTAACACTATGAAAAAAATAATATCAACAACTTTAATCTTATTATATATATTAATTCCCGCATCTTTTGAAGTTTACGCTTCATCAAACGAAAGTACAATTACAAAAATAGAGAATGATATTTACGGATTTGATTTTTCAAAAGATTCTTTAAAAAATCGTGCTGCAAGGCTTGAAAAGACAATTTACGGCCAAGCCTCTACGGGGGATTTGAATAAGAGAATAAAAAAACTTTCCGCAGATATATCCGCAGACGTAATAGGACTTGAAATACCGCCGGTTGAAGATACTTTCGCTGAAGAAGAAAAACTTGCGGAAGATAGTTCCGTAAATTATCCGGTAGTAGATGAAATCGAGCAAAAAATCTTTAACCAAACATATAAGAACCGTGATTTTCACTCGCGTATTGTTGCAATCGAGCGAAAACTTTTCGGGAAAATTTATGATGTAGAGGATTACTCTACAAGAATGGACAGAATTAAAGCCGAAGTTATGCCGGATAGATTAGCACAGGAAAAGCAAAATGATTCTGTCTATATACCGGGAAGCAGATATTATGATGATAATGTGCTCTCCTCATCTGATATCGGCGGTTTGGGCGGCAACAGATTCGGAATGCCGTTCGGTCAGAGAAATTATTCCCGCCCTTATGTAAACTACGGCGATATGACAGGCGGAGCTGCAATTCCGCAAAGCAGTACAAACTTAAGCGACGAACTTGCACAGCTTGAATATGAAACATTCGGTACATCATTTGCGGAAGATAATACAACAAGCAGAATTAAGCGCCTGAATAGCGCAAACAAAGCCCAAAAATCTTCCTCAAGATACGATTCCTACAAATTCAGCCAGAGAATGTCAACGGCAATGGAAATCGGTGCCATGATTTTAATGATACTTGCAATGGTGCTCTAGAGCTTATTTTCTCCCCGTATTTATGTTAATTATATCAGATACCCAAGGAAAGTAGCTGTATAACCCAAAGCCTGCTGTAATTGCCAGATAAAGTATTATACCTGTTGTTACTGCCTGTACGACTGAAAGCCCAAATAAAAACGGTATCGGCATATTTATGAAATAAGGTATGGCATTTATTACGGGAATTCTGTAGAGAATTACATATATAAGTTCTGCAAATGTTGCAAGAAGAAAATATGCAATAGATAAAAAAATCGATTGTAAAATATGGTAAAGTAAAAACTGTGTTACATGTTTTTTCATAAGCGCAGCAACTATAAGCCACACAAAACCTGCCCCGCCTGCTGTTAAATAAGAAGCTGCGGATATGATTCTCTCTATCGGATATATTTGTCTAGATGGCTGCAACGATATCATCCTTTCTGTATTCTTCTATAAAATCTTCTAATACTTGTACGAAAACGAGTTTATATTCATCATTTTCCGGGCGCATGTTAACTGCAGCTCTATAAGAATTTAAAGCCTTTTCCGCTTGATTATCCATATAATAAACATTTGCAATAAGTACATATATACTTGGATCAAGTTTATTGATTTTAAGTGCTTCTTTATATTCTTTTTCTGCTTCGCCGTATTTTTTTATGTTAGATAATAAGTTCCCGAGTAATATATGAGCATTTGCTTCTTTCGGATTTTGAGCTATAGCTTTTTGATATAATTCTACGGCATCTTCATAGTCTTTGAAATCTGATTTTGCAATAGCATAGCAGATATATGCTTTATAATTATCCCCCGGCAGAGCTAATGCTTTTTCAAAATAATCATAGCATTTTTCTTTATCTTTGTTTACTGAAAGCGTATTAGCAATGCATAAAGCAACCGTTTTATTATCGGGAGCTAAATTAAACACTTTATAATAATATTCCAGTGCTTTGTTGTAATCGAATAATTTAAAACAAACATTTCCTAAATCAACAAGTGCTGTTAAATTATCCGGATCCAGTGACAGTGCTTTTTCATAATAAGCTCTTGCTTCAACATAATCTTCAAAATCGTGATAAAGAAGTGCTATAGCATTATATATTTCAGGGTCTAGGGAATTAAAATCAAGTGTTCTTGTATAAAAATGTAATGCTTTTGAAAAGTTTTTCATTTCAGCATAAGTATTAGCAATATTGTAATATACAAGATAGTTACTCGGATTTACAAGCATAGCTTGATTAAAGCATTTTAGAGCCTTTCTGTATTCTTTCGCATAAAACCATATGCTGCCCAGATTTAGAAGTGTTTGCATGTCTTTAGGATCAATTTCCAGTAAACTTTCATAAACAGAGATAACTTTTTCATACTGGTTATCCATTGCATAATATTTGGCCAACTCATGATAATGCTCGGTATTTTTAGGCTCTAATGCCATTTTTAAAACAGTTTTTTCTATAGCTTTTTCTATTTCTCTTTTTTCCATTTCTCTCAACTCTCAACTTTTTCATAATCGGAATATTCAACAGACTCTTTAAGCCAGGTTTCTCTGGGTATTGAGAATGCGTGATTCCAAAATTTTTCTATTGCGTATGTTTCTCTTTCTTCTTCTCTTAAAATATGTACAACTACATCACCATAGTCTATTAAATTCCATCTGTTTTTTATATCATTTTCTTTACCTGCCGGAAGTCTGGAAAATACAGATTTTACTTTATCAGTTAAATTTTCTGTAAGAGCTTTCACTTGTGTATTTGTTTGTGAAGAGCATATTACAAAATAATCCGCAAATGATGAGACATTGCTTATATTCAATATTGATATATCTTTTGCAATTTTTTCATCCAGAAATCTTGCAATAGCACAGGCAAATTTATATGATGATATTTTCTCTGTCATTAAAACCCCACTTATAACATATTAATTCTTTTTAAATGTCTGCCGCCTTCAAATTCCGTTTTAAGCCAAATATCTACTATATCTAATGCCAGACCGATACCGGTTATTCTTTCTCCAAGGCATAATATATTAGAATTATTATGCATTCTTGTCATTCTCGCAGTAAATGTATCTGTACAATGAGAAGCTCTAATACCGCTAAAACGATTAGCAGCTATAGACATACCGATTCCGGTGCCGCATACAAGAATTCCTTTCTTACCCGTTTCCAATACTTCGTTTACGACTTTTTTTGCTATTGCCGGATAATCACATGCTTCCTCTGTATAGCATCCCATATCCTGCACTTTATAATTCAAATCATCCAAGTGCTTAATGATTTCATTCTTAAGTTTATAACCGCCGTGATCAGAACCTATAAAGATATCTGTTGTCATATATTTATTCTCTTTTCTTGTTACAATTGTAACATTTTTGCAATAATTTATCAATAATTTCTCTGTTTTTAATTTAATATATATATGCTGAAGTTTATAAGTAGTATAAATAATTATGGAATAAGTTTTCGCGGTCCGATATCAGACAAAGATATCGACGGATTTGAACAGGCAAAACAGCATTTTAGTGATTGTTATTTAATGACTACATTGGAAACTCTTTCGCATACTCAAAACGGCAGAAAAATTTTAAAAGAACAAATACAGTATGATAATGGCAATCCGAATATAATTAATTGCTACTTATATAAATCAAACGGAGAAAAAGAAAAATATTCAATTCCTTCGGACAGAGTAATGAAAGGCTATGAAAAATTATATGCAGCTCAAGATAATAAAATTATCAGAAGCATGGATGTTTCTGTCGCCGAATATGAAAATAAATATCAAGCAAAACCCTTAATATGTCGCATAACAGATAATTTTAAGACTTATGCTTTTGAAAACAATTTGCCTTCACATTTTATGAAGGTTTTTACAGGGGTTGAACCGAGAGTTATTGCAGAAAAAGATTTTAATATAGATTTAAACGGATATCGAGCCGAAGTAATGGAACTTTTTAAACGCATGGATAAAGAGAAAAAGCACAGCTTTGTTATCGGTACAGGTATGAAGATGCTTGACGGACGCACTTGGCATGTTTATATTCTTGAAGATGTCGACTTAGAGAATAATACAGTAACAGTTAAGGAAAAACGAGGCAATAATCCCAGAGTTATGACTATTGATACGGCATTAAATACCTTCAAATATATAGCAGGCTATTTTGACAGTGATTTAGCTAAAAAGGAATTTCAACCACAAAAGTAGAACCGTTATTAACTTCACTAATTACGGATATCTTGCCTCCATGGAGTTCTACGAGTTCCTTGGTTATTGTAAGTCCAAGTCCTGTTGAACTTTCTTTTTTTGTATAAGCGCTGTCTAATTGTACGAATTTGGCAAAAATTTTACCATGATATTTTTTATCAATTCCGATACCGTTATCGTGCACAGCTATTGTAAATTTATTTTCATCAGCATTAATGCTGATTTCAACGTTATTATTTTCAGGTGAATATTTAATGGCGTTGCTTACGAGATTATATAAAATCTGCTGGATTTTCTGGTAATCAGCAAATACTTCAAAATCAACGGGCATATGTTTTACAAGTGTAATATTTTTTTTCTGCGCAAGCGGATGTAATATATTTGAGACCTCATCAACCGCACGTGAAATCCAAAATGCACTTTTCACAATTTTCATTGCATTTGCTTCTATTTTCGACATATCGAGAATTTCATTTATCATACCCAGAAGATGAGTAGCTGAAACTTTAATATCGTTAATATATTCTTCCTGTTTGCTGTTTAAATTTCCGTAAAGCTGTGTTGATAATATATCCGAAAACCCGAGGATTGAATTTAACGGAGTCCGAAGTTCATGCGAGACATTTGCAAGAAACTCGTTTTTCACCTTATCTGCCTCAAGAATTTTTTCATTCTGCTCTTTTATGGTTTTGTAAGCCTTATTTTTCTCAATAATTCCGTCTTTTAAAGCCTGGAGCTGAATTTTAAATACATTCGAAAGCTCCATGTCCTTAAGTACATATGATAAAATTGCTGAAGCTGCGCTCAAAGCATTCAAATCTTTTGATTTGTACAAATCCGGTGTTTTATCTGCAAGAACTATAATTCCAAATACAGTTGAGCGGATTGATATTTTTGAGATAAGAAACGATTTTTGCCCTAATCTGTCCAAGCCGAGAAGCTTAATCAATTTTTCTTCTTCATTTGTAATCTTCCCGTCTGAAGAAAAAATAAATCTTTTCAACTCATTACCAATATTGTAGATACTATCCGGTTCAAAATCCGCATGCTTTTTATAAGTATATTTAAGCTGTAAGCTGTCGGGATTTGCATAATATATAAACCCTTCATCAAAAACCAGAAATTTTTCAAGCTTGCTAAACAGCTTCATATTCCCTTTGAAATCAACTTCAAAAAGTTCAGGTATAATTTCTAAAATTTCATCAGATGATACAGTTGTCATAAACTCCTTTATTTACCTTTAGCCCTTTATCCTGCAGTAAGAGAAAATATATCGTAAATCTCCTGATCAGAAAGTTCTGTTATTATCTTCTCGCCTTCATATACCGCTAAATCAGCAAGCTCCTTTTTGGATTTTAACATCTCATCAATTTTTTCTTCAAAAGTACCGAGGGTTATAAGCCTGTGCACCATAACATTTTTATCCTGTCCGATACGGTAAGTTCTATCTGTAGCCTGCTCTTCTACAGCCGGGTTCCACCAGAGGTCATAGTGTATGACATTTGTTGCGCTTGTAAGGTTTAATCCTGTTCCTCCGGCTTTAAGCGAAAGTATCATAATCTTGCGCTCATCATTGTTCTGAAAATCTTCGATTAAGTTTTCTCTCTGCGGAACTGTTAAAGAACCGTGAAAGAAAGACGGCTCTGAATTACATTCTTCCTGCAGAATTTTTGTAAGCAAATCTCCCATTTCTTTGTATTGAGTAAAAATAAGTGTTTTTTCATTGTTATCGATGATATTCTGCACAAGTGAAACGCACTTTTCAGCTTTTCCTGAAAGCTCTTTTGAAGTCTCTCCGCTTTTTATAAATTGGTAAGGATGGTTGCAAATCTGCTTTAGTGCAGTAATCAGCTTAAATATATTTCCCCTTCTGTTTACCCCTGTAAAACCGCTGATTTTCTCCATCATTTCGTTAAGCGTTTTTTCATATAAAATTGCCTGTGCTTTTGCAAGATAGCAGTAATCGTTCATAACCATCTTATCAGGCAAATCTGATATTACGTGTTTATCTGTCTTTAAACGCCTTAATACAAAAGGTGAAACAGAAAGCTTTAATTTTGAAGCCCTTGTTTTTTCTTTAAAACGTTCAATCGGCACGGCATAACTCTTCTGAAAATCTTTAAGAGAGCCTAAATATCCTTTATTCAGGAAATCAAAAATACTCCATAATTCCGTAAGCCTGTTTTCTACAGGAGTACCGGTCATTGCAATTTTAATATCTGATTTTAATGCTTTAATAGCAAGTGTCTGCGCTGTATCAGGGTTTTTAATATTCTGCGCTTCATCAACTACTACCATTCCCCAGGTGTGTTTTTTCATCTCTTCTACATCAATACGCATAATCGCATAAGTTGTAAGGATTACATCCGATTTTGTATCAAGTTTTCTGTCAAGTCCGTGGTATGTAGATACTTTTAAATCAGGCGCAAACATTTGAAGTTCCTTCATCCAGTTCCCCATAAGAGTTGTCGGACATACAACAAGAGCCGGATTCTTAAGCTTATTTTCTTCTTTTAACTTAAGCATAAGGCTTATAACCTGAATAGTTTTCCCCAACCCCATATCATCGGCCATACAGCAGCCAAATCCTTTTGAAACATTTGTCCAAAGCCATTTTAGCCCCGTCATCTGGTAAGCCCGAAGTTCGCCTTTAAGCCCTTCCGGCTGTTTTACTTCAACAGGCTTTGCAAAATCCTTGATAACGTTTGCATAAGCTTCATCATAGTTGAAATCATAATCCTGAAGCTGGCCTGACATTGATGCGTGAATAAGTTCAAGCCTTGTCATCTTTTTATGATTTGCATTCCTGATTTTATCAATAAGCTTTAAGCCTTCTTCTTTATCAACCAGAATGTATTTTCCCTTGTATTGTATCAGTCCGTTGCTTTCACTGACAAGCTTATTAAACTCTTCAAGGGATATTTTTTCGTCCCCCAGAGATACTTCGTAAGAGAATTCTAAAATATCGTCAAGAGATATTGCACTGCTTGATACTGTATTAAATATATTCATCAAATCAGCAGAGCGAGAGGCCTTAACTTTCGCATTTATAGAAGCCCTCGGTATTATTATATTAGTTAATTCTTCCGGCAGGATTACGTCAATCTGCGCCTTTTGAAGATAATATGCTGTCTGCGTAATTATTTTATAAACTTCATTAAGGTTAAGCGTAAGAGCAAGCTTTTCCTCATCCTCAAACAGTGTTTCTAATTCCGGCATATATCTGACTGCATAATTAAGCTGTTTTTCAATAATTTTTGAAATATCAGCCGTATCCAGCCCCCAAATTTCATCTTTATGATACAAATCATCAAGAATAATTGTCTCATCTGTTTTCCGGTTTTTAATGTGTATTTTAAGCTCAAATACATCATCACTGACTTTATTAACTTTAAAGAACGGTATTAAATCATACTTCCCTAAATATAATTCATCAAACCACTGAGCAATATCTTCTGCAACATCTTTCCCTTTCATAAGACATCTCTGCTCTAAGTCCTTAATCATATAATGACCGGATTTGATGTCTTTGAACCTGTAAGCCTTTATGCCTAAAAATTTGTAAATAAGGTAGTTTAAATACTCCCTTACAAATCTTTCAACAAAATTCTTTGGCTTTGCACCTTTTATAAATAAATTCTCCGGCAAATTATTTTCTAATTCATTAATAATTTTTGCAGACTCTTTATTAGAAATAATAGGTTCATATACAATTCTGAAAGAACCGCCGGAAGGAGCATCTTTTCTGTGTACAGTCGGAATGAAATACAATTTTTCAATTAATTTCATCACAAAATGAGTAAGTTTATTAAAATAAGCAAAAGTCTGTGTTAGAGATGAAAAATCAACAATCTCACCAAATCCGCCAAAGTAATCCAAAACCAGATCAAGACTCATTACGTATCCGATTTGGCCGTTCACTTCTTTAGGCGAAAACCTGAACATTGAACCTTTAGACTTTAAATAGAATTGAAAATTATTAGTAGGAGTTACAAAAAATGACAATTTCGGATTAGTTTCACTGCCTTCGTTTATTAAAAAGAAATCAGTGTTTCTAACCGGAGAATTGGGGGATAAGAATATCCCCTCAAATTCGTCCTCTACTAACTGGTATATTAAGCTTAATGTATATCTGAAATCTTTATTCTTAAACCCGTTCGGGTTTTCACTCAAGTTGAAGAAGAATTCATCAACATTATTCTTTTTTAGCGATAAATCTATATCTAAAGGTTTAACGTTTTCGCTCATATTTACTCACTATTTTATCAAACTGCCGCAATCCATCTCATCAGGCTTTTTAATACCCATCAATTCTAAAACGGTAGGAGCAACATTGCATAAAGCTCCATCCTGCTTTAATTCAATATCTTTAGGCGCGTTGATTACAACAAACGGAACTTCATTTGTAGTGTGCGCAGTATGAGGTTTTCCGGTGCTTTCGTCAAACATAACTTCAGCGTTGCCATGGTCTGCCGTAAGCAGCATTACAACACCTTTTTCTTTACATTTTTCCGCAATCTTGCCTACGCACTCATCAACGACTTTACAAGCCTTCTCTGCTGCTTCTAAAACTCCCGTATGTCCTACCATATCTGGGTTAGCAAAGTTTACAAGAATAAATCCGTATTTGTCGTTATCAATAGCTTTTAATACATTCTCGCAAACTTCTCTAGCACTCATCTCCGGTTGCATATCGTATGTAGGAACCTTTGGAGAAGGCACAAGAACTCTTGTTTCATGAGGCTGTGGCTCATCTATTCCGCCGTTAAAGAAGAACGTAACGTGAGCATATTTTTCAGTTTCAGCCGTTCTGAACTGGTTTACACCATTTGCTTCTAAGACATCGCCTAAAATATTTACAAGCTGTGTTTTCGGGAAAGCTACAGGGAAAGTAAAGGTTGCCTCATAGCTTGTCATTGTGCAATAGTAAATGTTTTTTAGGACTTTCTTTCTTTCAAAGCCGTCAAAATCAGCGAAGTTTATAGCTTTACTGATTTCTCTTGCCCTGTCAGGTCTGTAGTTAAAGAATATGATAGCATCGTTATCTTTAATTCTGCTTTCTTTTATCTCCTCTTCACTGCCTATTGCTGTCGGAAGTACAAATTCATCTGTGACGCCGTTTTTATAAGACTCTTGAACCGCTTCGCAGGCAGAAGGAGCCTGGTTTCCTTCTCCAAATAACAGGCAGTTGTAGCCTTTTTCGACTCTTTCCCATCTGTTGTCCCTATCCATTATGTAATAACGTCCGATAACTGTAGCAATCTGCGGCAGATTGTATTTAGCAAGCTCTTGTTCTACCTGCTCAAGGTAAGTGCAGGCGCTTGATGGCGGAGTATCACGCCCGTCAAGAAACGCGTGAACATAAACCTTTTTGAGCCCTTCATCAGCCGCAAGTTTAATTAAGGCAAGTACATGGTCTAAAGAGGAATGAACTCCGCCGGTTGAAACCAGACCGTAAATATGAAGTGATGAATTATTCTTTTTAGCATGCTCAATAGCTTCAAGGAATTTTTCATTCTTAAAAAATGAACCGTCTTTGATTGCTCTGTTAATTTTTGATAAATCCTGATAAACAACTCTTCCTGCACCTAAATTCAGGTGACCGACTTCACTGTTACCCATCTGCCCGTGCGGCAGTCCTACATATTCGCCATCAGCATGAATAAGCGTAGAAGGATAATCTTTTATTAATTCCGGAACATTAACCGGATGAGAAAGTTTAGTAGCATCATATTTTTCAGAACCGGTTGAGATACCCCATCCGTCCATAATACATAGTAAAACTCTGTTTTGCATATTTATATCTCCTCGCAATAAAGTCCTTTAACCCTATAAGTTTATGACAAAAAGGGGTAAATGTAAATAGGGAAGTAAAACGCTAAACTCGTCCGCCTGATGTAAAAGGGGGTAAATGTAAATAGGGAAGCAAAACGCTAAACTCGTCCGCCTGATGTAAAAGGGGGTAAATGTAAATAGGGAAGCAAAACGCTAAACTCGTCCGCCTGATGTAAAAGGGGGTAAATGTAAATAGGGAGACAAAACGCTAAACTAGCCCGCATGGCATAAAAAGTGGTAAAAAAAGCAAATCTCCTGCCCATGAGGGAGAGGAGTGTTGCAAGCTTTGATTTTTATTTGGACATTAGTGCTTATGAGTGAGGGTTGGTTGGGTGCTGATTAAAGCTTAAGAGTTAGTAGTATAGAGCCTGCTCAGTAAATAATATTGAGAGCTAATGTGAATTATATTACTATGCAGCTGCTTTATAAATCTGTAATTTTGGAGTATTATATTACTAAAAGGAGCTGAATATGTTAAATATTTCTAACCTTAAAGACGCATATGAAACATTAGCCTCCTGTTATAATGATTATCAAGATAATGCAGACTCACCACTAATTGAGTATATAGAAGATTCTTGCATAAAACGCTTTGAATACACATTGGAAACAGCATGGAAATTAACCAAAAAGCTGTTTATACAAAAATACGGCAAAACAGAACAAGAACTTTCCATGAACAATATTTTTCGTTTCATGCAAGGATATGGTCTTGCAGAAGATTGGGAAAGGTGGCGGAATTATTATCAAAAAAGAAATGAGACCGCTCAAGAATACAATTTGAAAAAGGCACGTAGTTTGCTAGTGCTTATACCGGATTTTATAAAGGATGTTGAATATTTAATTGATAAATTAAATGAGGAATTACATGCCGATTAAAGGAATAAAACCCGAAGAAGAAATCATTATTAAATCTATTTTAGAACCTTATAAGTCGAAGTATGAATTCTATTATTATGGTTCGAGAGTAAAGGGTAATTTCAGGTTTTTATCCGATTTAGATATACTTGTTACAACTTCCGTTAAATTAATCTTGAAGATATCAATTTTATCAAAGAAGCTTTTGACAAAAGTTTGCTGCCCTATATTGCATAAGTGTCCAAGAAAAATTTTAGAAGTTATCTCCTTCAACCAAATATCAGTTAGAACCCCTCCCCGAAATCAAAGATTTCGACCCTCCCACAGGGGGGCGGGTAGGCTCCACGCCAGGTGTGGCGACTTCCTCGCCCCTTGTGGGAGAGGGTAGAATTTCAAGTTGAGCTTGAGCGAAACTTTGAAATTCGGGTGAGGGGTCTTTTTTATGTATTTACATTTGAAG
>CALUPN010000051.1 GCA_944322625.1 Candidatus Gastranaerophilales bacterium
CCCCCGACTTTTACACCCAGCCCAATCTGTTTCGGATTTGTACCGCCGCCTTCGTTTGTTGCGGCGCTTCCGTATGAAAGGTTTTTTGAATACAGGGTTTCAAAGGTCATATTTGCGGCTTTGAATGCAGTTGTATTAATGTTTGCAACGTTGTTTGCAATTACGTTAATCTGCTGCTGGCCTGCATTTATACCTGTACTGGACGTGTGTAACGCTTGTGACATTGATTTTCTCTCCTCTCTCTCGTCTCGTTTTGCTATTTTGTACTGCTTGTAGTGTTATTTGCTGTTGTTGTAGTTTCCGAACTTGCACCGGGCTCGCGGATTGATACAATATTTGCAATTGAATAATATTCGCCGTTTACCTTAACCTGGCCGGTTCCTTCTTCAAAACTTGCCTCATCAACTTTGCCAGTAATAATAGTATCCTTTTCGCCTTCTTTTTCGGCAGGGATTTTAACTGTAACCTCTTTTCCTATCATAGAAAGTGTCTGGTTAATTTCAGCGTTTGCCGCGATATCTGAATATAAAGCTGAAAGATAGCTCATACAATCTTCAAAACCTTCATTCATCTGCGTCATCTGCTCTAAGGTTGAATATTGTGCTAATTGAGCAAGCCATTCAGTGTTATCAGTAGGCTGGGTCGGGTCTTGATTTTGAAGCTGCTGGAGCATCAAAGTCAGGAACATATTGCTGTCATCAGTCTCGGTACTTGTTGTACGTCCGACTTCGGTCTGGTTAAATGCTGTCTGGTTTTGCATTGTTGTTATTTCGTTTGATATAACGCTCATTATTTCTTCCTCCCGCTAAATTTCATCATTCTGGGCAAAAGCCATCATCTGCTCAAATTCTTGTTTGTTTTTCTGCCCCCTGTGAGAGCCTTGTTCTTTGTTGCCGCCTCTTGAACCTTCCTGTTCCGTCCAATCTGCGTTGTATTCGCTCTCCTGTGTGTCATTAAGTTTTACTGATACGTTGTCTACACTTACCCCGTGTGATATTAAATTGTCTTTAAGTCCGTCTAAGCCTTTCATAATAAGATTTCTGGCTTCCTGCGTTGCTACGGTAAACTGCGCCGATAATCCTTCCGGCGTATTTATAAGCTGTACGGATACTTTGCCGAGAGATTCGGGATTTAATACGATATTAACTCTTGAACCGCTCTGCATACTCTCCATTTGTTTTGTAATCTGTTCTATAATTTTATTCGGATTAGCTTCCAAAACCTGCATATTAGGTTTTACTCCTTGTGTGTTTACGGTCTGTTTTACATTTAGTTGTGTATCTGCAAAATCACCGTCAGCGCGGAGCATAACCTTTACGCCGTGTTCTTCGGCGCTTTCCTGATGCATTAAATCATTTTGCTCGCTGTTTTCGGTTTCTGCTTCAATTGATTCAATATTTAATTCTTTAATCTGCTCTTCATCAATAATATCTTCAAGACTATTTTCAGTTTCGTTTACTGTTTCGGTTTCTTTGGTTTTTGTTTCAGAGCCGGCCTGCAGTTCAACGGTTTGCTGAACTTCATCGGTCGTAACTTCTGCTGTTTTCAATAAATTATCGACATTTTCGGAATTTAAAACCTTCTGTATGGTTTCAATATCTGCAGGAACTTCTTTTACATCAGTTTCAGTTTCATTCTCCGTATCTTTTTTATCTGCTTTTTCGTCATCCTCTTCTTCAAGATGGAGAAGTTTTTTTGTAATGGCGTCTGCATCTAATATTTCGGCGGTTTCTTCGGTTGTTTCCGTTTCTTGTATCGGAACTAAATTATCGATGCTTTCTTCATCAGTTTCAATTGACTCTTCGCCGTTTTGAGCATTTATATATGCAATAAGTTCTTTAATATCATACAAAATGCTCCCTGCAAGAGTTTCATCAGGCTCTGTTACCTCTTTTGAGCTTTCTTCTTTGTTTTCAATAACGGGTTTGTTATCTTCCGCGTTGCTTTCTTTATTCAAAGGTTTGAGAGCTGAATTTCCCGAAACTGTTTGAGTTTCTGTGGTATTATTTTGTTCTTTTTCTGATTTAATATTATTCTGTTTCTCAAAAAGCTTCTGAAAATCGATTTTTGTATCATTTTCAGCAAAATTAGAACCGACAGCCGGAGTTTTTTCCTGAATATTATTAATATTATTGAATAAGTTTTGTATCATACTGCTTTAAACCTTGCTGATGTTATATCGTCGATTTCTTTTATTTCCAGGTGCAGAAATTCTTTATAGAATTCTTTCTCCTGTTTTTCTTTGAGTTTTTTTAGGATTTCAACCTTCTGGTGTGCTTCTTTAACTTCTTGCTTTTTTCTTTCGAGAATTGCTTTTGTGTTATTAATAATTCTTTCCTGATTTTTAGCGTCGTTTGCAAGCTTTATACCAAAAACCCTTCTTGCTTCCATTTCTCCGATATTGAGTTCAGATGCGGAAGATAAGGCCTCTAAGTCTCTGGTATTTGTATCCTGGGCGGTTAAGATACTTTGAAGTTTCTCTTGCTGCTGATTGAGAGCTGTAACTATTTTGGCCATTTCCATCTGCCTTGCTTCAAGCTCCCGCTCGCGCATATCAAGCACAACCTGCAGCCTGAATTTATATTTCTTCAATTTACCTACCTCGTCCAAAATGATACTATTAGTACCTCTAATACTTTACAGCATGACGGCATGACTACCATCATATATTTGGTTGAATTTTGTGTGCGGTATTTAAGATAAAAAGGTTTTATATTTAAGATAGCGGATAGTTTATTAATTAATTACAGAGTTGTAACCATGAATTACCAAAAGAACGGTTAGCACCCTCCCCAGCCCTCCCTCAAAAGGGAGGGTGAATACGCTAAGCTTGAAGCGTTCCTTCCCTTGAGGGAAGGTTAGGAAGGGTGCCAGCCCGTAAGGGATGATACTTTTATTATTTCTTTTAGTGAGTAGATATTTTTCCTAAACCTCTAAACTTATAAACACCCAACTCGCACCCACCCCGACCCTCCCTCAAAAGGGAGGGAGTATGTTTTGTAAATAAATTTTGCAAATATATGTAAACCATGGTATAAATTTTACTAGGTAATTTAATTAGGAGAGTTTTATGATTATTCAACAGTTGTTTAAAGTTATCCAATCTTTTATGCACGCTTTCGTTAACAAAATTCAAGACCCGATTTTGATGGCAGAACAAGGGATTAGAGACTTGAAAAAAGATTACGATACAAGTATGAAAAACCTGGCTGAAATTAAATCAATGGCAATTGATACAAGGAATAAGATTGCAGAGCAGACAGAGATTGCTAAAGATTATGAAAAGAAAGCTATAATGCTTTTACAGAAAGCTCAAAACGGAGAATTAAGCCGCGGTGAAGCTGACAGATTAGCTTCTGAAGCTTTAAAGAAGAAACAGGCTGCTGTTGAGAATATTAAGAAATATACTTTAGATGCCAAGAATTTTGAAGCAATGGCTGATAAAATGGAAAGCAAGATTGCAAACTTAAAAGAACAAATCGGGAATTGGGAAAATGAAGTCAAAACTCTTAAAGCCCGTCATAAAGTTGCAATAACTTCTAAAAAGATGACAAAACAGATGATTTCAATGAGCGGGAATAATGCACAGGCACTGTTAGAAAATATGAAAGAAAAAGTTAATAAGGAAGAATCATTAGCTCAAGCGTATGACGAGATGACTTCTATTGAAACCGATATTGACAAAGAAATTAATGATGCAATAGGTACAAGCTATTCGGATGAAGTTCAAAAATCGCTTCTTGAACTTAAAAAACAGATTGCGCCGACATATTTGATTGAACAAAAACAAAATAACGAAGAACAATAAAATAAGGAAAATTTAAATGAATATAGTTGCAGCAATAATTTTTTTATTTATATTTATAGTAGTGCTGGCTCCTATCTTTTCCGGTGTTCTTATTCCGGCATTACTTCTTTTAACGGCGGTTGTTATCGGAATTATTATCTGGAAAAGAAATTTTGAAATGAAAAAAAGTGTATTGAAAGATTATGATTCTGAAAAACTTATGATACAGAATGTTCAAAGAGGCGGGGTTATACGTTTATTGAATGTAGACGGTCAAAACGGCGATTTGGACTTGAAAGTTGTCGGGCGCAACCTCTATATGGAAGGTGATTATAGCTGGTTTGAACTTGAGTGCGTTAACGCAGAAGGCGAAAAATTTTGGGTTGATGTTGAAGATGATGACGAGCTTGTGGTTTCAATTGTGTTAAAGAAACTTCAAAAATCTGATATCAAATTTAATCCGGTTTCTCTTGATATGATTGATGAAAATGAGTCAGGAATGGCTTTTTATGAAGGGAAACAATTTTTATATATTGACTCCGGTGAAGCCGTTTTTTATAAAAGAAGTGATGATATGCGGAAAGAAAAGCTTTATTATTGGGATTTTAAATCCGGAAAATATTTGATTTCTGCCGAAAGATGGGATAATTCGGAAGGGAAGAGCGGTATGGAATATTTTTATTCCCAAATTCTTAAACCCGTTTCAATAATTGTGTATTCAATAAGAGGAGAAAGTGCAGAATGAATGACATTGTAACAAGTCTTATTTATCTCTTTGTATCTTGTATTGTTTTAATCATTGCAAAGGGAGTATATGTAAGATTACTTAAATATGATATGTATAAAGAAATCCGTCTTGAAAATTATACGGCTGTTGTGCCGTACTGCGGGTTTTTGCTCGGTAATGCGGCAATCTTAGCCGGTGCTTTTATCGGGCCGGACTCTCAAGGTACGTTCTTAAAAGAACTTGTATATTACCTTTTATATGCAGTCTTGGGAATCGGTTTGACTTTGTTTTCCGGATTTGTTGCCGAAAAACTCATTTTGCATAAATTCAATAACACGGATGAAATTGTTCGTGACAGAAACCTTGGAACTGCGGCTGTTTATTTTGGGATTTATTTAGCTTCCGGGCTGATAATTTCTGCCTGCGTAACGGGTGAAACTCTTGCAGGCCAGCCGAAGTGGTACGGGCTTGTCTCAACGCTGGTTTATTACGCTCTTGGAATGATATTCCTTATATTGTTTTCAAAATTGCATGATAAATTGACTCCGTATTCTCTGCTTGGTGAAATAGAGGAAGACAATGCGGCGGTCGGAATCTCGTTTGCCGGAAATATTATTGCAATCGGTCTAATCCTTATGAGAGCAACTGTCGGTGATTTAGCAGACTGGCAGACGGGGCTTATCAGCTACTTTATTGATATAACCGCAATTATCTTATTGCTTCCTGCTGTTAGAATTCTTCTGGATAGAATTCTTGTAAAGGGAGTAAATATCGCACAAGAAGTTAAAAATAACAATGTTGCGGCAGGACTTGGCGAGGCCTTTGTTATTGTTGCTTTTGCCATAATGATTTTCTTTATGGTTGATTTTACGGGAATGGTTTAAAAAAAATAAAGGTTGTATTTAATGATAATTGATCCAAAGAAGAAGATTAGAGATTTGTATTTTTACAACAATCTGTTGTTGATGGTAATTGTATTTTGTATAGCCTGTTTTGTAACATTTTTCTTTTTGGAAAACGACGGGCAGATTCAGAGCTATTACGGTACATTAAGACCGGGACAGACATTCGGGCCTATAAAAATTACAAAAGATAAGCCGAAGATTTATATAATAAAAAGTTATTTTTTCGGTGATAATTCAAGTACTTATATTTACGGTGAAGTTCAGGATGAGAATAAAGATACGCTGTATGAATTCGGCAAAGACCTCTGGCATGAAAGCGGATATGATTCAGAAGGATATTGGTCTGAAAGTGACAGGAATATGCAGGTAAAGCTTACGTTTAGCGAACCGGGTACATATTATATTCAAATGGGCGAAGAAAAAGGTATAGGAACAGGCAGTTATAGCCGGTTTAAAACACGTTCATCCGGAAGTTCGCTTCAGATAATCTCTGCACGCTCAAGCGGAATTCCGCATTTGATGATGGGCGGGTATTTTCTTCTTGCTGCGTTGATAATATTTGTCGGATTAAATCCCAAATGGGTCGGTGAAAAACTGGCTGCGTTGAATGAAAGATTAGGGGAGATGAACGATTGAAAAGCAAATATTTTAATTTTATATGTTATATGCTGTTCGGAGCTGTTCTTATATTAGTTTATGCAGCCTGTTTCAGTGCGTCATACAAAGGTTATGGTTATCCCGGCTACAGAGGTTATCATCACCATCATTCTTATTGGTATTTTGGCGGGCACGATTCTGCATACGGTTCAAGTGTCCGCGAAAATAGTGTTTACGGTTCAAGATTCTCTCGTAAGGGGATAAACGGTGGAAAATAAGAGTATTTTAACTAAAAAAGACGCATCTATTCTTTTGTTCTGCGTTTTTGTCGTCGGGTATTGCACGATTGTTTATGAACTTCTTATCGGAAGCATATCTTCGTATTTTATCGGTGACAGTATTAAGCAGTTTTCTATTACAATCGGTTTAACCATGACATCAATGGGAATCGGTACGCTGATTTCAAGGTTTTTTAAGAAAAATCTTATTTACTGGTTTATCTTAATAGAACTCTTGATTGCTATAGTCGGCGGACTTTCCGTGCCTATTCTTTATTTTGTTTATTCAATACAGTTTTTCTATTATCCGATAATGTGTATTCTGATTATTATAATCGGAACGCTTATCGGTTTGGAAATCCCGCTTTTAACAAGAATTATGGAAGAGTATTTTCAGTTAAGAGAAAATATTTCTAATGTTTTATCGCTTGATTATTTAGGCGCATTTCTCGCGTCTTTGGCATTTCCATTTATATTGCTTCCGCTTTTGGGAATTTTTAACACTTCGCTTTCTACAGGCCTGTTGAACCTTTTAATCGGAATTTTGACTTTTGTCTGGTTCAAAAACAAGTTAACTCTGAAAAGAAAACGTATGTTGAAGGCGCAGAGCATTTTAATATTAATCCTTTTAATCGGATGTATCTTGTTTTCAAAAGAGATTTCAATGTATCTGGAAAATTCGATGTATGATGATAGGGTTGTTTTTTCAAAGCAGACGCCTTATCAGAAATTGATTATTACTAAAAATAAAGAGGATGTAAGGCTGTTTATTGACGGCAATGTCCAGTTCTCAACGATTGACGAGTACCGCTATCACGAGCCTTTAATTCATATTCCGATGAATTTGGTTAATCATAGGGAAAACGTTTTGATTTTAGGGGGCGGAGACGGACTTGCTGCAAGAGAAATTCTTAAATACAGCGATGTAAAAAATATTACGGTTGTTGATTTAGATAAAGAAATGACTGATTTAGCCGTAAAAAATAAGGTTATGGCTGAATTAAACGAGGGAAGCTTTACTAATCCGAAGGTTAAAATTTTAAATGAAGATGCTTTCAAATTTTTAGAAAACGCAAGAGAATACTTTGATGTGATAATAATTGACCTTCCGGACCCAAATAATTCGGCGCTTGCAAGATTATACAGCAAAGAATTCTATAAAGTTGTAAAACAAAAACTTGCCAGAGACGGAGTTGTGGTAACGCAGGCATCAAGTCCGTTTTTCTCGCCTGAAGCTTTCTGGTGTATTAATGAAACTATGAAAGAGGCAGGGTTTAAATATACAAAACCATATCACTCTTATGTTCCGTCGTTTGGGGATTGGGGTTTTGTGCTTGCGGCTAATAAAAAAATAAATGAAGAAGATATTGAAATAAATGTTCCCGTAAAATACATAGATAAAGGAATAATAAAAGACTTTTTCTATATCCCGAAAGATGTCAGAAGAGAGAATATAAAATCATCAACTCTTAATGACCCGCAGGTATTGCATTATTACCTGAACGGCTGGAGATATTGGGATTAGGGGGCTTTATTCCGCAGGATGTATTCCGTTTATTCCGCGGAAACCTCTTTGGGGATTATATTCCCAGTTGTATTTTTGATAGAGCGGAGTCAGGTTATTTTCAATTGTCTCCCAGATACAGCCGGTACTATAGCTGTGTTCGCTGCGGTTAAGGTATTCTGTGAGAAGCTCTGTTTTAGTATTTCCTGCTCCGCGTCCTATTCCGCAAAGTGAGGAGTCAACAATAATATTTCTTGACTGCATATAGTTTATAAACTGAATAGTAAGCCCGAGCGAGAGCTGGATATTGTTGTGCGAGTGAAATCCCAAATCAATATTCTTATCTGTGTTTTCATAAAATACAGGCATAATCCTGTCTAAATCTTCCGGAAACATTGAGCCGTAGGAGTCGACTATATAAAGAGCCTCAACTCCGGTAAAATTTGCCCGCCTGCATAATTTTTCAATCTCTTTTTCATCATATCCCAAGATGTTTGAGGGCTGCAGAAAGACTTTATATCCCATAGATTTAACTTTTTCGAGCACGAATGATATTTTATCAAGTTCTTCTTTGTGGAAAGCTATTCTTATAATATCGACTATTCCGGAATTGTGTGTTAAATTCTCGGGGTTATATTTCCCGAAATCAAACATCAGCGCAAACTCTGCGTTTTTTTTAAGTTGATATCTCCCTAAATCTTCCGGTTTATTAAAAAGTACATCACCTTTAAGTTTTTCCTTATTGCATAGCCAGCCGCATTCAATAATTTCAATCTTAGCATCATTAAGGTTTTTTATAATATTCTTTATGCAGTCCTCTCCGAAAAGCGCATTTGTCACATACGCCCCGTCTCTTAAAGTGCAGTCTAAAACCTTAATTCCCATAATATACCTCTTTACATATCGTAACAAAAATATCACTAACTAGCAATTTCTGTTTACTTTTATACTTTATAATAATATAAAGGTGTGTAATAAAAAAAAAGGTTAGGTTTCTATGACAAATCCGATTAATCCGAATTATTCAGGCGTGACAATTCAAATATCAAATCCTTCTGTTTATGCAGGCGGACAGGGGCTCTGTCCTGTACAGAATACAGGAGCGTGTGCCCAAGCGCCTCAAATTCCTCTCCGGCAGAATAGCGGAATAACTTCTCCTATCCAGCCTTCGTATTCTTATCCACCGCAATACTATCTGAACAATTATAATTATCAAGGCGCTTCTGCTCCGACGGCAGAACCGGCTGCAATTTCTTCCGAACAGAATGGAATAAAAAGCCTGCTGCCCGCGTCTGACGGAATAAATACTCCCTCTGAAGCGCAGGAACAAAATTCCGTAAAACAGGAACAGGCTGTAAAAAAATACAAAGCTAACATACCTGAACCGCAGGACTTATCCAAATCACAAGGTGTTATAGATGATTTGGATGCAAGAGCTAAGGCATTAGAAGATGAAAAAAATAATGCTAAAGAGTCTAAAACAGTACCGCTTACGGATGAATACATAAAATCTCTTGAAAATTATTTGAATAATCCCAATGACGAAATCCGTTTGATGGCGTCTAAAGAAATCTTGACAAGACTTGACGAAGATAAACGCAGATATGATGACCCTGCGTTGAATGCATTATTAAATAAAATGCTTCAAGATCCGTCGAAATTAATAAGGATAGCTGCTTTGAGCGCATTCTCATCAGAACTTGCAAGCGGAAATGATTATACAGTCACTCTGCTTCATAATATACAATCAAACCCGAGTGCGGATAAAGAAGATATTTTACAAGCAGCAGATATTTTATTGAAAATGTCTCAGGGAAAAGAAGTAAAAGATATTCCGAATCCTCAAGTGAAAGATAAAGCCGATAAAGGATAATAATAATGATTTCTCTTTCAAACATAGTATGTAAAACAGTAGGAATAGCAGGAGTAAGCGCTGCATTATATGATGCCGGAAAAGTAGGGGCTGATACATCTGCCAGAGTAAAGCAGCTTGTTAATGCAGACCACTTTGAGAGGGTTCATAATGCAACACGTACTATGTCAACAGAAAGTCATGTTACAAATTATCTGCAGGACAAAGTTAAAGATTATCGAATGAACAATCCTTTCTATTCAATATTTGGCAGTATTAAAGGTTTTTGTAAAGGCTTTTTTGAATCGTTGGGAACTCATATTATTCCTGTAACACTCGCATCAATGGCTCTTGCGGGCAAAGGAGTCTGGGCGAAAATCGGTGCCTGGGGTATAGCAGGTTATGCTGCCCTTACGATTGCGCGAGAAGGTTTCGGTATCGGAAAGGTTTCACCGAAGGATTAGGAATACTTTTTTCTTTTGACTTTGAATAATTTTCTAATTTCTCCGGCAAATCTTCACTATGGTTTTGGATTGCTTCATCAACATCGCTCAAAAGTTTTTTCTGTACTTCTTTTTCTTTTGTAAAAACATCCATTTCTTTTTCTTTTGTGTACGCTTTAATGCCGGCTTTGTACAGAAACCTCGGAGCTGCAAACAGCATTGTGATAATACCTGCTCCTATTCCGAACCAGCTTGCATGTTTCCAGGAAGAAGTATAGCTTCTGGCAATAAGCATAGTGGCAGCCCCCGTAATTATCGAGATGCTTCCTGCATTTAACAACGCGAGTCTCCTTTCAAATCTGCGGTTTACCGGATTCTCCGAATCATAATTTTGCCCCTTAAACAGAACCTTAGGGGCTAAGGCGTCTACAGGTCTAATCATAATTTCACACACACTCTTTTCGTTAATATCTATGTTTATATTTTAACGCATGTTATAAGAGATGTCTACTGTTGCTTGTAAAAATTTGTACATAATTTCAAATTTGACTTTCGGCAAATAAAC
Source organism: Candidatus Gastranaerophilales bacterium (assembly GCA_944322625.1). Taxonomy (GTDB): domain Bacteria; phylum Cyanobacteriota; class Vampirovibrionia; order Gastranaerophilales; family Gastranaerophilaceae; genus CAG-196. Next base: position 10,659 of record CALUPN010000051.1, read on the forward strand.
ATTAATCATCTAAATAGATGTATTTTAAATTATAAATATCTGTAATAATACAAATGTGAGAATGTAATTATGCCCTTTGTATACAGGTTACAAAAAATACTCGATTTTCGTATCCGTAAAAAAGAAGAACAACTTTTAGCAGTACAAAAAGCTCAGCAAGATGTTTATATTGCGGAAGAAAAAATCAGACAAAACAATGCGGAAATTCAACAGACAATTAAAGATAGAAAAAGCGCTGATTTCAGGATGATGGAATATTATGATAACTATCTTCATCATCTCTGGGATAAGGCGGACGCCTTAGAACAGGAACGAAAAAGACTGCAGGCGATACTGGATGAAGAGCGGCAAAAATTGGTTAAACTTGAACAGGCGGTGAAAGTAGTAGAAAAGCATAAGGAAAAACAAAAAGAAGCATATCTGGAAGAACAAAAAGCAATAGAATTGAAACAGTTCTCGGAAATCGGTGTTCAGCGCTTTTTTATTCACTCCAGAGAAGAAGCGGAAGAAAAAGAATTAGAAGCACAATTAAAACAAATAGAAACGGAATTAAACGAAAATGAATATTGAAGCAGCAAATCCAAAAATTACAACATCAACAGCCAATCAGAGTACAACAGCTCCATCTAAGACATCAGGCGAAAATTCTTCAAATTTTTCTGAGGAATTAGAAGCAATTTCAAAAAAAGAAGATGTTAAAGAGGCGGCGGATGAAAAAGAGGTTGTAAAAGAGACCGAAGAAAATCAAAAAGCAACAGCCCAAAACGTTCCGGAAGATGACGATAAATCAGCTGAGAAACCGCAAGATGTAAAAGAGAATAAAGTTGAAAAAGATTTATCTCCGAAAATGGATGAGTTTTTGAACGGGTTACAAAATACTGTAGAAGAGATTAATAAAGTAAAGAATCCGAACACGGCAGATGAAAATAACAAGCATGAGGGTAATGTCTTGATAAATAATGATATGAATGTACAAGAGCCTAAAGAACCGCTAATGCCGCAGATGAATTCCGGAATGAATTTTGATTCAAACGGACAGCCATTCAGCGATTTAATGAATAATCAAAAGCAGCCTAATCTTGTCTTATCTCAAAAAGATTTGGAAGAGGAGCAGGCTATATTGTCAACAATGAATGAAAATCTTGCAATTGCAAGGAAAAATATGATGTTAAATAAAACAAATGAACAAAGTGCAGCAGAAAACCCGCAAGACAAAGCGGAATTGTCAAATGAAAATTCAGAAATAATGCAAAAAGTGAAAACTGTCTCAAACGAACAAGGTGTAAAGCGTGTAGATACAAAAAATAATGTAACCGTAGAAACGGTTGTAAAATACGATAATATTATAATGGATGCGGCTGATGTGGATTTCTTTACAAAGCTTGTTGAGAACGGAACCGTTGATATGAATACTTCGGTGCGGCATTCCGCAAAATCATCGCAGGTTTCAAAAACTTTGGCGGATATGCTTGCTAAATCAATGCAGGATAATCAGCCTGTAAGAATAGATTTTGACAATAATATTTCTGTCATTATAAAGATTAGTAAGCAAGGGAAAATATCAGCGGATTTTCTGCCAAGCTCACAGGTAGCGGAAGCTTACCTGAAGGAAAATTTACCGCTTCTGAAACAAAGGTTTGATGATAATAATATCGAATACGATGAATTAAACCAAAGACAGAGACGGCAAGAAGACGACAAAGACAACAGAAGGAAGGGACGCAAAGATGAATGATTTATACACAACTGCGATTAATACTCAAAGAGCAACAATTCAGTGGATGGATGTGCTTGCGGATAACCTTACCAATGTATATACCCCCGGCTTCAGAGAAAATAAAGTAACGTTTAAAACATTTCTGGGCGGTGCGGTAATTGATAATAATGTAAAAAATTTAGGACAGGGGAAATCAACTCCCGGAACATCAAACGAAAATTTGTTTTTTGAAGGAAGCGGCTATTTCATGTTAAGAAGACCTGACGGTAATGTTGCTTATACGCGACTCGGAGAATTTACGTTTGACTCCGAAGGGGTGTACAGGGCAAAAAACGGTGATACTGTTCAGGGTTATATATTGAATGATAAGGGTGAAATAATGTCCGGTACAAAATCCATAAGTGCGGATTTATATCAAGATACGGCTCTTAAGGGCGGAGCTTTGAGTATTCCCACAACAAATATAAAACTCTGGATTGACCCGAATAACGGTAAATTTTTGGGAAAATATGATGAATATGAAATAAAGAATGACGGTACCATATACGGAAAGGCAGACGGCGGTAATCGTGCGGTACCTTTATATAAAATAGCGACTGCAAATTTCCACAATCCAAACGGTTTGTATGAAGTAAAAGAAGGGGTTTTCGTGGAAACTCCGGAATCCGGTAAGCCTGTTGTAGGCAGAGGAGAAATTCGTTCCGGATTATTAGAACAGGCTAATACTGATTTCAAAGCAAACATGTCTGATTATCAACAGGCAAAAGTACAGATGGAGCTCGTTAATGCTTTGATTAAGTCTAATAAGGATCTTTTGCAATCCGCAATGGAGCTGGCAACGCAATAGTAATAATCTTTCATATATCACAACTCCGTTTTATAAAGGAATTAAAGAACTTAATTCCTTTTATTTTGCTTAAAAAGTCATTCTGACTGCAACTCCCGCATATGGATTTGAAAATTTGTCTCCGGTGGTTGCATAAGCGCTTAAATCAAGTTCATATCGGCTGTGTTGTTTTTCGTAGCCGAAACTGATTGCTCCGCTGTTTTCATCAACGGATGCAGAGGTATGTATTCCTCTGCGATTCGAATAAGATGCTGTTATGCCGTTATTTCCGCGCTGGTTAAAAAGAGAAACGCTGTAAGAGTGTGATATGCTGCTTTGAGAGTATTCAATTTGTGTTTTTCCGTTTCCGACATTATAAGTCGCTTTTACTGATTCTTTATAGCTGCCGTTAGAACGTTTCCAGCCGATACCCGTGCGTTCTCCGGCAAATACACTGTATGTATCGCTATCCGTTTTGTAATTTGCAGAGGCTGTAAAACCTCTTACGCTATAGGAGGTATTTTTAAAAACTCTTGATACTTCGCTTGCAATCGGAACTTTTTTCTCTAAGTTTGTTACATTATATAATGTTGTTTCTTTTTTGGGTTTAATAAAAGCAGATTGTTCATAATTCGGAACCGGGTTAGCGGGTTTTGAAGGTTTTAATACCCTTTCCGCTGCTTCACCTACATTTTTCCCGAAATTTTCGAGCTTGTTGAGAGTGCTTTGAACAAAATTTGTTTCAAAGATTGCATCATCTACGTCATTGTCGTGTGCCATATCAAAAAATTTTTTAATCGGGTCTGACATATACTCTCCTTATATATAATAAGTATATATATGTTAAATAATTGCTTTTTTGTTACAAAAATTAATACTTTTAGTTGATGTTTTGGATTTTTGTTTCAAGTTAATGAAAAAAATGCCGATAAAAATATTGACAATTGAGAAAAAATTATTAAAACTATTCCGGAAAGGTCAAGATAATGGCAGAATTAGTAAATTTATTAACACGTGTATTAACGACTCCGGCAAAGTATTCCGGCGGAATCTCCAAAACAGTTGGTGCGAATCCTTTTGCATCTTCATCCGGTAATCCGTTTGTAACTCCGCATAATTCAAATCCGTTTGCTTCATACGGGCAAAACCGGCCTGTCGCGGGAGGTTATTTTGCAGGATATTATAATAATCAGCCGAATATTGTCGGTCGTAGACTTTTTATAGAGGTATAGACTCAAAAATATACCGTTTTTTATCCCCAAATATAAGCTGTGCGGAAATCCGCATGGCTTTTTTGTTTTGTGGATGGTAGAATATTTTTGAGGAGTATTTTATGTATAAAAAATTATTATCGTTGTTTTTAATATTAATGTTATTTTTGGCAAACAGTGTTGTCTTTGCTGCGGAATTGACAGGTGATAAAGCTCAGCAGGAAGAAACTTTGGTTGTTCCGAAACGTATAGAAAATGAAATTTATAATTGTATTGTTGAAATATATGGGACTAAAAATGCAAAAGAGATATATGAAAGAGTTATGGAGATAGCGCAAAAATCTGTTGAAAAGCGCTCAGAGACTTTAAAGAAAGAGGACTTAACAAGACCTGATGACTGGTATAAAGACGAAATTATTTATATGTTTTATGTAGACCAGTTCGGAGTTGTAAGTCCGGAAAAGCCCAATACATTCAGAGATACATCCGCAATGTTCGATTATCTAAAGGATTTGGGAGTGACAACATTATATTTACTTCCTTTTGCGGATTCTCCCATGTCTGACGCGGGATTTGATGTTAAAAACCCGAGGAATATCAGAGAGGATTTGGGCGGAAAAACCCAGTTTAAGGAATTTGTTGTTGAAGCAAAGAAAAATGGGTTTAAAATCAAATCCGATTTGGTATTAAATCATGTTTCAGATGAGCACGAATGGTTTCAGTCATTTTTAAGGGGTGATGTTACAAAAAAAGATTATTTTGTTGTAAAAGACAAGATGCCCGAATATACAA
>CALUPN010000052.1 GCA_944322625.1 Candidatus Gastranaerophilales bacterium
GAACTTGTTTCTTTTCAAAAACAACGCTGTCTCACACACCAAAACAATCTCCGAGGCAGTGTTGTTTTATTAAATATGTGTGTTTATAAGTTGAATATTGCATCTATCCCTATTGGGTATAAGTGTATTACAGAATCAAATAAATAATAATCCCATAGCGTGAAACTTGCTCTGCAAAAAATTATCTTCAAGAAAATTCATCTTTTTCATCTCCTAAACTTCTTAAGCTAAATCAGCACCCACCCCACCCCTCCCTCAAAAGGGAGGGTGCAGGCACCAGGTAAAGTCTGTTAGGCAGGTTTGTTCTTTGCGAAGGCTTGATGTCAGAGTAAATTTTATGTATACTCTAATTGTATGAATAAGCATAAACTTTCGCTTGCAATATACTGGCATATGCATCAGCCGGTCTATGAACTTGAAGGGACTTATCTTATGCCCTGGGTTCGTCTGCATGCCGTAAAAGATTATCTGGATATGGTACTTGTCCTGGAAAAATTCCCGAATTTAAAACTCAATTTTAATATTGTTCCGGCGCTTTTAGATTCTATTATTGATTATGCGGAAAGAGGATATCATGATATTCACTCGGAACTTTCCGCTTCCGATACCGAAAGTCTTAATGATGAAGAAAAAGCATTCATATTAAATAATTTTTTCAGCTCAAAATATGAAACAATGATATACAGGAGCGAAAACTATAAAAATCTGTTCCAGAAGCGCTTTGCTAAAGACACAGCCGCAATTGAAGATTTTACTGATGACGAGTATTCAGATTTGATGGCACTTTTTAATCTTGTCTGGATAGATCCGATTCACTTTGAACGATATCCAAGATTAAAAGAGCTTTGGAATAAGCAATATAATTATACAAAAGAAGACAGGCTGGAAATTCTGAATATTCAAAAACAAATAATCAGAGAAATTATACCTACTTATAAAAAATATATTCAAGCCGGCCGGATAGAACTTACCACAAGCCCTTATTACCATGCAATTTTACCGATACTAACAGATATTAAAGCTTCCGTAAAAAATGTTATAACAACAGAAGGTCTCCCACAAACACTTGGCATGCTTGATGATGCAAGACTACAAATAAAAAGTGCCTTAGATAGGGTTGAAGAAGTCTTTGGAATGAGACCTAAAGGAATGTGGCCTCCGGAACTGTGTTTGGGACCAAAAACTTTAAACCTCTTAGCAAAAGAAGGTATAAAGTGGACTATTTCCGATGAAGGAGTTTTATCGGATTCTATTAGTTTTGATTTCATAAGAGATTTTAAAGGAAACCTTAATGACCCCTATCATTTATTAAAGGTTTATAAATACCAGACTAAAGATTCTGACATTGATATTATTTTCAGAGACCGTTCAATACCGAATCTAATAAATTTTGAGTACGCCGGAATAAATTCTGATATGGCATCCGGAGATTTGTATGACAAAATAAAAACAATTCAAAACAAACTTTTAATATCACCTGACGAAACCCATCTTCTTACAATTGCTTTGGATTGCGAAAACTGCTGGGAAAACTATCAGAACGACGGAAGAGATTTCTTGGACAAATTCTATTCTTTGGTAGAAAACGATGAAAGTTTAGAAACCGTTTTAATCAGCAATTACATTGAATCTGACAAGCACAAGAAAAGTTTGAAGAAAATACATTCCGGCTCTTGGATAGACAAAACGTTTCAATACTGGATAGGAGAACCTGAAAAAAATAAGGCTTGGGCACTTTTAAAGAAAACAAAAGATGACTTTGAAGAATTTGAAAAAGATAACAAGAACAATCCTAATTTGCTCAATGCAAAACGAGAACTTTTGATTGCAGAAGGAAGTGACTGGTTCTGGTGGTATGGCGAGCCGAATAATTCGGGACAGGATTTTGTTTTTGACTACATGTTCAGAGAACGTCTCAAAAATGTTTACCTAATATTGGGAACGGAATATCCAGCGTATCTTGATAAAACTATCATAACTTCTATTGAGGTGCCGTTTAAACATCCGAAAAGAAATATTTCTCCGCGTATGGACGGATTAATTTCAAGTAACGATGATTGGTATAATGCCGGAACTATGAGCATGCTCGACGGCCCTGTTTTCAGAGAGAATAAAAATGTAGATAAAATACTGTTTGGCTGTGACCAAAACAATATCTATTTCAGACTTCATGTAAACAAAGGAACCGGTGAATCCGGATATATAGACAGAATTAACCAGTTTTATATTTACACAAGAAATTCAGTTAGAATAGGTGAAAGAGCTTATATAAGATTAATCAGCAAAACGGATAATCCTTATCCGATATTGCTGGAAAAGTTTGAGCACGAACTTACCCTTACGTTAGTAAAAGATACTCTGTATCCAATAAGGCTTACTTCCGTGTTGCACCCTAACATGTGGACACTGGAAAATCCGGATGGTATTTATATCGTTTATCATGACGTAATAGACATTTGTATTCCGTTTGATAAATTAGGGGTTATGCCGGGTGAAAGTGTTGAATTTTTTATGGCAAACACTGATTCAGGGGTAAAAAATACATATATTCCACAAGAAATTTTGCTATCATTAAGCAGGACATGCTAAAAACCGCTTGCATAAAAGTTTATTCTATGCCATAATATAGTCAAGGTTGGGAGCCTTATGGAAAGTCAATCTTTGACTTGCTATTTTAGTATTTACAAGCCCGAAAAGGATGAGTACCTCAAATTATATGAGCGGATTTGAATTTAATTACGAGTTTTTGAAAAAGAGCGCAACCCCCGGAAGCTGGCGGCGCGGATATGAATATTATCAAAAAGATATGATTCTGGAAGCATATCCGGAAAAGAATTTCTATAAAGGTAAAGTAAAAGGTAATTATCAGGATTTTTACATAACCGATTTAATATTTAAAAAGAACAAAATTGAAGCCAGATGTAATTGCCCTTTAAAAGAAGAATGGTGCAAACATTCTGTTGCTGTTGCTCTTAAAGCAATCGAAGACGGCGCATACGAGAACTGGATGAATGAAAAATATGGGGTTGAATTCGACAGGTCTGATGTTGATACCGCACTCAAGGAGCAGCCAAAAGGGAGTTATATTTTTCATTTCAACCCCAAAAGACGTCAGAACTTTTTCTCCATACTTGTAAGAGACAGAGCTACAAATAAGATAGTACGCTCTTTGGAAAATATTTTAAGAGCTCTGATTGACATACAAAGAACAGATCCGAATTTTGAATTAAATGATGCGCAAAAAGCTGAGCTGGCATTGTTCCAAACTTTGTTAAAAATTTCTAAACAGGACAAAAAGGCCGGTTGGTATGATATTCCTATTACGAAATTTGCGCCGGTATTTCCTCTAATGGCAGAATTAGAGGAAGTTTTAGACGAAAAAACTAAAGAGAGAATTCAGTTTACTGATAATGTCTGGAATTTAAATCTGGATGTTTCAACAACTACAATTAACGGCGGAACAAATATTGTTCTTGAACTTTTTTGGACACGCCCGGACAAGGATGATATTTACCCCTTTGAAGAAGTTAAGTATTTTTCAAGACAGATTAAGTGGGGAAGGTATAAAAATATCATTTTCCCGATTAATATAGCGATGAATGAACTTCCGCAAAGTATTATTAAATCTACTTTCACAGATTTAAAAGAAGCGGATGGCGGTAAATTTGTATATGAAGAATTGCCGCATCTTAAAGAGATAATGAATGTTACTATAGCGGATAATATTTCTAAGCTTCTTTTAGACCATAAGCCGCCGCTTAATGTGGTAACACTTGGTATTGATTATGACCAATCTCTTAAAGCATCGTTGGAATTTGATTATTCAGGCGTTAGAGTACCGTATTCCAAGAGTAAAGATAGATCTCCTTATATATCAGTAAAGAGTGATGAACAAGACGGGCTTGTTTACTGGATAAAAAGAGATTACGAGCATGAACAGACGGCATACAATATGCTTCTTGCCTGCAAATTTGTTCCGATGCAGACTAATAACCTTGCTTTAGAAAAAGAAAATGCTATAGACTTTTATAACTATTACATCCAACAGGCCGGTGAGGGATGGAAGTTTGAAGAAAGAGATGATATGAATTTCTTTAAGCTTCTGGAAGAGCCTTTTAAGATGTGTGCAAAAATTGATTTTTCAGAAGAGTCTATAGACAGCATGGAAATTCAACTGTACGGTCAAGTCGGTGATGAAATTATAAACTTTGATGATATTTATGAAACAATTCAAAGCGGCGAAAAATATGCCAGAGTACGAAGCTTCGGATTTGTTGAGTATCCGGCGCAGAATATTTATCAAATTATGCGTTCATTTAACTCATTTGATGCATACAGAAATAATGAAAATAAGTTTTTAGTTAAAACTTATCGTGTCGGTCTGATTACTGAACTTAAAAACCAAGGATTTGAACTCGTTATGAGTGAAAAATTCCAAAAATTCTGGGAACAAATTTCCACATTCTCTACTACATCTGACGGAGTCAAGCTGCCGGAGGGGGTTAATGCTGAGTTTAGAGAATATCAGATTAAAGGTTTCCACTGGTTATGGTTCTTGTATCAATATGGTTTAAACGGAATATTGGCCGATGATATGGGACTTGGAAAAACTCTGCAAGCTTTAGCACTTTTAGAAAAAGCAAAAGAAGTAGACGGGCCTCAAACCACTCTGGTTATTGCTCCGACTACTGTCGTGTTTAACTGGGAAGCTGAAATACAGAAATTTACACCTGGTTTAAGCTGTCTTAAACTTACAGGTGCTGACAGAAAAAGCTTATTTAAATATATTCCAGAATATGATATTGTCATTACCAGTTATGCTCTTGTAAGACGTGATATTGCAAAACTGAAAAAGTACCATTTCAGATATGTTATTTTAGATGAGTCTCAAAATATAAAAAATGCAATTTCTCAAACCGCTCAAGCGGTAAAAGAACTCCAATCTGACCATAAACTGGCATTATCAGGAACTCCTATTGAAAACAAACTTGAGGAATTATGGTCAGTATTTGACTTTCTTATGCCTGGCTTCTTATTTAACGTTGCAGAATTTAATTACAGATATGTTACACCTATTATGGAAAGACAGGATAAGACTGTTGAAAAACGTTTGAAACTGCAAATATTCCCGTTCATCTTAAGACGTATGAAGAGGGATGTTGCAAAAGACTTGCCGGATAAAGTTGAAAATATGGCATACTGTGAACTAACAGACGAGCAGAGAGACTTTTATCTTGAAGTTCTTGACAGTACCAAGGAAGAATTGTTTAAGAGTATTGAACTCAATGGGCTAGAAAAAAGCCGTATGTCGATATTCTCTGCACTGCTCAGATTGCGTCAAATATGCTGTCATCCGAAGCTTTATGACAAAGAAAATGTTAAAGGTATCATGAAGTCCGGTAAATTTGAATATTTGAAAGGAATGCTTGAACAGATTATTCAAGAGAAACATAGAGTACTTTTGTTCAGCCAGTTCGTTGATATGCTTGATATAATTAAAGCTTGGCTTGAAAGAGAGGGCATTCCTTATGAATATCTGACAGGAAAGACAAAAGACCGTCAGGCAGCCGTAGAAAACTTTAACAATAATCCGAATATTCCGATATTCTTAATAAGTTTAAAAGCCGGCGGCACAGGGTTGAATTTAACCGGTGCGGATTATGTAATCCACTACGACCCTTGGTGGAATCCGGCAGTTGAAGATCAGGCAACAGACAGAGCTTATCGTATCGGGCAAACAAAGAAAGTCTTTGTTTACAGGCTTATTACCAAAAATACGGTTGAAGAAAAAATTCAGAAAATTAAAGGCAGAAAGCGCGATCTTGTTGACAGCGTAGTTTCGGTTGACAGAAATATTACTAAATCACTTACGATGGAGGATTTGAAAGATATTTTCTCTGTAGAAGATTAGAGAATTTTCCTTAGTTTTTCTACCATTTTATCTGCAGTAGTAAGTCGTTTAGATACCTCACCGACAGAAAGCGCTTTTACATCATTTTCAAAGCCTTCCGGCAAAATTTTACAGTTCTTTAGTGCAAATGGTATAAGCTTCTTTTCTCCCGGATTAAGAAGCCGGTTTTTTGCAAAAATTACATCAAAATAACTCGCCAAAAATGCCGCGCATCTATGATTAATGCTTACAAAATCATTTCTTTCAACGGCTGATGCAATTTGGTCTCTAAAGGAAAACATCGCATCTTTCAGGTAAGCAAAATTCTTTTTTATAATATTTAAAGCAAGCTTTTCCGGATAAGGCATATCAACACGTTTTTTTACCCCCTCAAGCCAGCCGTTTTTGTCATATAAAACTTCAGTTTTTCTAATGTTATCAATAAAACAGGTCGTATAACCTAAAGATGCGTTACAATCTTCCCAGACCCATTTTATATTTCCTTCAATAAAATCAGGGTGTCTGTACATAATATCAATAGGCTTGCCGGTTTCTTTTAATGTAAATGTGTCGCCGGTTTCAAAATAATGGTTATCAATTTCCATTCTATCTGCGAATTTTTCTGCAATTTTTTGTCTATCTTCTGCCGGCGGTTCTTTTTTGCAGTAAATATAAATATCATAATCGGATTTATTATCAGATGTTTTTGCGGTTGATGAACCGGCAAGCCCTATTGAGTCAACATCCTTAAGTTTTTTATACTGCTCAACCATCTCCATTAAGATTTCAGAATTTCTGTTTATTTGCATACACACCGCCTTTAATTATGATATAATATTATTTAACAGATATGGGAGTATTATATGCCAAAAACATTAATTTTGATAGACGGACATGCGCTTGCTTACAGGCAATATTTTGCGCTTGAAAGAACGGGAATGAAAAATTCTGACAACCAGCCTACCTGGGCAGTGTATGGTTTTTTTAAGGCTGTTTTTGACTTGCTCTCCAAAATTCATCCTGACTATATCGCAGTAGCTTTCGATGTCGGAAGAAGAACTTTCAGGACTGAAAAGTTTGAAGAATATAAGGCAAACCGTGAAGCTATGCCTGATACTTTAAGAAGCCAAATCGGAGTAATCTGTGACGGGCTTAAGGCTTTTGATATTCCGATTATTACTAAAGAAGGTTTTGAGGCGGATGATATTATCGGTACAATTTCTAAGCGGGCTTCTGAAAGGGGACACCATACTCTAATTTTAACAGGTGATCAGGACAGCTTTCAGCTTGTAGATAGGGAAGGCACAGTTAAGGTTCTAATTCCGTCTAAGGGGGAACTTGTAGAATACGATTGGAACAAGGTCTTTGAAAAACTCGGGGTTTATCCTGACCAGGTAACAGATTATAAGGGATTAAGAGGCGATACTTCCGACAATATTCCAGGTATTAAAGGTATCGGAGAAAAAACTGCGCAAAAACTTCTGAACAGATATCCGCATCTTGAGGAAGTTCTTGCTGATTGTGAAAATATTCCGGAAAAAGCGGTTAAGCAAAAGATTTGCGACGGACGTGAAATTGCAGTTTTATCAAAGGATTTAGCAACGATTATAAGAGATGTTGAATTAGATTTTAATATTGATACAGCCTCTGTTACATTACCTAAGATAGATAATGTGTCAGTGTTTTTAAGAAAGATGCAGTTTTATACATTTATTAAAAATATAGATAAAATTCTTTCTTCATTTAATGCTGAAGCTAAAAGTGCAGGAGAAAATCTCAATCTTTTTTCTCCGCTCCAGGAGGGCGCAATTCAACAGAATTTGTTTTCTCAAGCAATTAAAGAAACTGTTAAGGATGAAAAATTTGAATATACTATAGTTGATGAAAACAACAAAAATAATATACTTGCAAAAATCAAAAATAGAATAGCTATAAAATGGTACTCAAAAGAGAGTGTAATAACGGGCTGTTCAATCTCAACGGGAGAAAACAGTTACTATTTTTCAGAAAAATTTACCTCCGAACTTAAGAATATTATTGAAAATCCTGAAATAAAAAAGATAGGGTATGACGCAAAATCAGATTATCATTTACTTTTGAATAACGGGGTTTCGCCTAAAGGTTTAGAGTATGACGTTTTGCTTGCAAGTTATGTTAAAGACCCGAATAGAAAACATACTTTAGAAGCTCAAGCGCTAGATTTTATTAACCATATTATGACAGCAGCTGACGGAAGCGAAAAATTTGCTTGCGATGAAGCGTATACTATCTATAAATTGTATGAATACTGGCAGACTCATCTGGATGATAAAGAGCAGAAACTTGTTAATGATATTGAAATTCCTTTAACAATTGTACTTGCTAAAATGGAGCATACAGGAGTTGCAATTGATTGTGATTATTTAAAAGAATTGTCGGATTATATGACAGAAAAGCTTGCAGAGCTTGAGGATTTAATCTATCAGCTTGCAGGTGAACCCTTTAATATTAATTCGCCCAAGCAGGTTGCAGAAGTTTTGTTTGATAAATTGGGGTTAAAAACCAAAAAGAAGAAAACACGTTCAACAAGTGCAGAAGTTCTGGAAGAATTAGCTCAAGAATACGAAATTTGCGATTATATTCTGCAGCATCGAAAATTCTCTAAGCTAAAATCGACTTATACAGATGTTCTTCCGACTCTTATAAGCAAACGTGACGGCAGAATTCATACGACTTATAACCAGGCTTTAACCGTAACCGGCCGTTTGTCGTCCTCTAATCCTAATCTTCAAAATATACCGATTAGAACGGAAGAGGGGAATAAAATCCGCTCGGCGTTTTGTGCGATGGATAAAGAAAATTCGCTTATTCTCTCTGCCGATTATTCTCAAATAGAATTAAGGCTTCTAGCCCACGTTTCCGGAGATGAACATTTAATCCATTCATTTACAACAGGTGAAGATATTCATACAATGACAGCTTCAAAAGTTTTCGGAGTCGGGTTAAGTGAGGTTACAAAAGAGATGCGCAGACGTGCTAAGGCTGTTAACTTCGGTATTGTATACGGTCAATCAAAATACGGACTCGCCAAAAACCTCGGGATATCAAATAACGAAGCGCAGGAATTTATCGATAAATATTTTGAAACATATCCGGGGGTAAAAGAATATATGACCGGCGAAATTGATTTTGTAAACAAGCACGGGTATGTTGAGACGATTTTCGGACGTAAAAGATATTTAGCTTCGGAATTACACAGCTCTAATTTCCAGATAAGAGAATTTGCGCAGCGTGCTGCAATAAACCAGCCGCTTCAGGGAACTGCCGCTGATTTAATAAAAATGGCTATGATAGAAGTTGATAAAGAGCTTGAAGAAAAGAAGCTTAAGACAAAAATGATTATGCAGGTTCATGATGAACTTATATTTGAGGTACCTAAAGATGAGCTTGAAACGATAAAAGAGCTTGTCTTAAAATGTATGGAATTAAACCAGCCCTTAAAAGTTCCATTAGAAGTTGATATCAATTACGGCTCCAGCTGGCGTGAAGGGTAGGGGTAAATGGGTATAAACAATCTTACTCATATCTACTTGAGCTTTACCCCAGCTCATATTTACCCCTACTCATACCTTAGCGCATCAATCGGATTAAGAAGTGAGGCTTTATAAGCCGGATAATACCCGAAGCCGACACCAACAAGTCCGGAAAAACTTAGGGCTAAGATTATCGAAAATAACGATATGGAGATAGTCATCGTCGGCGCAAAAACAGTAATCAAGTAAGAGCCGACAATTCCGACCGCTACCCCTATTAAACCGCCTATCATTGATAAAAGAAAAGATTCAACCAGAAACTGCCATCTTATATCATTTACTCCGGCTCCTATTGCCATTCTGATTCCTATTTCCTTGGTTCTTTCTGTTACTGATACAAGCATAATATTCATTATCCCGATTCCGCCTACCAGAAGCGACACAGAAGCAATAGATGCCAGAAGGATTGCAAATGTCTGAACAGTAGATTTCATCCTCTCCTGAAATTCCGCCGAATTTCTAACTTCAAAATCGTTTTCCTGATTTTTACCTATATGATGGCGTGAAATCAAAATCTCATTAATATCTTCAATAGTTTCATCTAAAGTATCCGGCTCCTGTCCTTTTATAACAATCTGGCTTACAGTGCCGGGGAAATCCGTACCGAAAACTTTTTTCTGGGCGGTTGTTATCGGAATAAAAATTAAATCATCCTGATCAAACGGCCCGGACTGGCCTTTGGTCTTAAGAAGCCCTATTACTTTAAACGGAATATTCCCGACCCTTATTACCTTATTAATAGGGTCAACATCGCCGAACAGTTCTGTTGCAATAGTCGAGCCTATTATTGTAACCTTTGCACTGTTTTGCAAGTCTTCCGGAATAAAACCTCTGCCCATCTCCATTTCATAGTTTTTAATATATAAATAAGCCGGTTCAACTCCGTAGACCGTAGTTGACCAGTTCTGGTTACCATAGGTTAGCTGCTGGGTTTGAGAGGACATCGTTGATAATGCTAATATTCCGCGCGCCATTTTTTTGATAGCAAGAGCATCTTTCGATGTCAAAGTCGGCTTAGTTCCCATCCCCATATGAACCCCGCCGGATTTAGCAGAAGCCGAACGAATAGTCAAAATATTTGTCCCCATAGCTTCCATGTTTTCAGTAACTTTTTTGCTCGCACCGGTTCCGACCGCAAGCATAATAATTACAGCGCTTACACCAATAATTACACCAAGACTCGTAAGAGCAGAGCGAAGCATATTAACACGCAGCGAATTTACAGCCATTTTTAAAGTTGATTTAAAATCTAACATTATTTCTCTATAAATAAAGTGTCACAAATGTTTGTCTGCGGAACATAATCATATTCATTAATAGAAATTTTATTAATGATTTTAGAACGTTTTTTACGGAAAAGCATATCAATAAATGCTTCAAGTCTTGTAATAAAACCGGCTTCGCCCGTATGTTCATCTATAGTCAATGAAAGCATCGGCTTTCCAAGCTCTTTTGCTTTTCTTGTAATTCTTTCAATCATCAAAGAATCGGGTCCGCAGCCGAATGCATTAAGTGTTATAATACCGTCAATTTTGTTATCTTTCAGGTAATGCCCTGCCGTACCTGTCATTTCGTACTCATTTGCCCAATAGCGTTTTTCGCCTAAAGCAGCCACTCCTTCTGCCATCTGCTCGTCCGTAAGCTGGAGAGATGTAAATACTTTCACATCCATTTTTTCCAGTTTTTCAAAAATCTTCATGCATGCTCTGTCGTCATAAATATTATACCCGTGAGAAACAAGCGCAACATTGATTGGAGCGGAATTAGAGGCGTTTTCAATAAATACTTTACCCTGTAAGGCATAATTCATAGCTTTTTTATAGCTCATACCGGAGCGCATCATAACAAGAAAATTGTTATAAACTTTCCATCCCTGTTTAGACGCCTTTTTTATTTCCTCAAGATTAGTAATCCCAAACGGTCTGACAGCCTCTTCCAAGAACTCATACAATCCCTGATGTTTTTGGGATTTATCTAAAGTCGGTTCAATAATATTAATATCACCTTTAATAACATTTCTGACTAAATCAGGAAGTCCTCTGATTTTAGAACAGTTATAAATCTTTGGAGCAATAGATTGCAGAGACGGTACGAAAATATTATTTACCCCTTTTTTTAAGAGGTTAAGAATATGACCCAAATAAATCTTTATCGGAAGACAGGTCTCTGTAACTACTAATGCAGACCCGTCAGACATTGTCTGCTTTGTTGTAGGGTCCGACAATACAATTTTAATACCCAGACTTGTAAAAAAGCCGTACCAGAACGGGTAATTGTTATAAAACGACATTCCTCTCGGGATTCCGATTACTAAATCTTTTGTATTTTCCATGAAAAACCTTTTCTTTTTTATATACGTACAAGATTTATCATAACTCGAAATATATATTTTGTCACTTTAATGTGTTGAAATGTTAAGCTTTTACCCCCGAAGTATCTCAAGCAATTAGCAACTCCCCTATTCACTATTCACTATTCACTATTCACTATTCACTATTCACTACCTACAACTTCTCAACTTTTCAATATCAATCAGCACCCACCCCAACCCTCCCTCATAAGGGAGGGGGCTTTGCGTACGCTAAACGTGCCATACTCCTTCCCTTGAGGGAAGGTTGGGATGGGTGCTTGCCCGCAAGGTTTTTTACAACAACTGCAGTGCAATAGAAGGCGTCTGATTAGCAGTCGCAAGCAAAGTTGCGGAAGCTTGCTGCAAAATCTGCATTTTTATATACTGAGAACTTTCTTCCGCTATATCTGCGTCACGAATGGTTGAGCGCGATGAAACAAGATTATCGTACTGAATGGAAATCTCTTCCAATACACTCTCAAGTCTGTTTTGGACTGAGCCGAGTTCGGTTTGCTTATTCGATACTGCTTTCAAGATCTCATCCAGTTTAGTTAACAAATCAGGGTTTTCTATATCTGAAGATAAACCGTCCAATACAAACGCCGTTGAAAATGTTATCTGCGAAGATCCGGAAGAATTTATCCCAACCTGCAGGGTTATATCAGGAATTATTCTGTCTAATGCTGTAATACCGGACGCTGTTATCAATGGGGAATTGTCATATAACGCCATTCCGGGGTTTGAACTTGGGTCATATGTTACATTGGTTAGTGTTAAATTAGAGGGGCCACCTGAAATACCTTGGGAATCATTACTTGCAATTACATACTCATAAGCAGAACCCATTTCTGATGATACCTTTGATGATGTATAACAGTTTTCTATTGTACCATATGCAACTCCGGCTATTCCACCGGAATTATACCCACCCCATCCAGAGATATGATTAACATCACCTAATGAAAAACTATTTGATATTGTACCGGAGAACAGAGCTCCCACTATACCGCCATTAGTGGCACTACTGCCATTTATATCAACATCAGTCCAGCAATGGTCTATTGTACCGCCACCGAAACCTCCCACAAGCCCGCCAAAGAAATAACTTATACCATTCACACTACCCGTAGCATAGCAGTTAGTGATATTGGTATTTGTAGCTTGAAAGGCAAGCGGAGAGTATGCATTATTACTATCAGTAAGTCTTACATTCTCTAACCCCAGATTCTTTATCTCGGAATTATTTAAAGTATCAAACAAACCGTTACTAAGATTAGATATCTTATATCCATTACCATCCAACGTTATATTAGACATATCTGCGATTCCGGCGCTAACTCCTGACATATCAATATCATTAGCAAGCACAAACTCCCCGCCATTTGCCTTAGAGCCCATTTCCAGAAACTTTACCAGCTCTTCTGCCGTGGATATACTGTATGTTCCGCTTGTAATGGTTTGAGTCGGGTCTACATCAGACATTTTGGTCATTCCCGTTGTATCACGATGGGTTACGTTTATCATGAAGCCATCCTCGTTTAGAACAACTTCTTTACCATTGATTACGGGTTTTGAGGCTTCTCCGAAAAGTTTTATGTTATTGTATTCCGCGGTAGACATTATGCGGTTGATTTCGGTTGTTATGCTATCTGCTTCCTGACGGAGGGCTTCTATTGAAGTTGAGCCGTAAGTTCCGTTCTGAGCCTGCATTGTGAGGGAGCGAAGGCGTGAGAGTTTGTCCTCGATTTGACTGAGGGTGCCTGAGGCGGTGCTTACCATATCAAGACCCATTGCAGCGTTATCTTCCGCCACCTGATATGCGCCGATTTTGGTTGTCATATTCGTAGAGATTGAATAACCCGCGGCGTTATCTTTGGCGCCGTTGATTTTGAAGCCCGTTGTCATGCGCTCGATGGCTTGATTTAGGCCGAGGGTGGAGGTTTTGAGGTTGGATTGGACGATGAGCGATGAGAGGTTGGTATTTATTTTTAGCATGCCAGCCTCCTTTTGGGGTTTGACCCCTCTCCCGAATTTCT
>CALUPN010000053.1 GCA_944322625.1 Candidatus Gastranaerophilales bacterium
TTAGACAGAAAAGATATCAAGAAGATTTCTCACTTGAATCTTCAGGAATTAAAAGTTCGTTCAGGTTTAACCTGCGGATTGGAATACGGTGTCTGCCAGAAATGCTATGGTTGGGCAATGACTACTCAAAAACTTGTTGATGTTGGTGAAGCAATCGGTATTATTGCAGCACAGTCAATCGGTGAACCCGGTACACAGCTTACCATGAGAACATTCCACACAGGCGGTGCGGTAGGTGTTAAGGAAGCTACAAGAGAAATTCATGCTAATGAAGGCGGAGTTGTTTCTTCTAAGCTAAAAACAAGAGAACTCAGGACACGTCACGGTGATGTAGTTAGAGTTTCTATCTATGAAGCTGATATTGAAGTTAAAGAAAGCAAGAAAACGACAACTTATCATATTCCGGCAGGTGCTACTGTTTTCTTTGAAGACGGTATGAAGATTGATAAGAACTTCAAACTTGCTGAATACAAACCGAACTCAAATGACAGCGGACGTTTGACAGAAAAAGCCACAAAAGATATTAATGCTGATATGTCAGGTGTTGTTTTATTTGAAGATTTTGTTGCTGATGAAAAGAAAGACAGACAGGGAAATATTTCAAGAACAGCAAATAAAAACGGTATTGTTTGGATTATCGGCGGTGATGTTTATAACCTTCCCGGCGGTTCAAAAGTTCTTGTTAAAGATGAACAGAAGGTTAAAGCCGGTGATAAGTTAGCTGAAACAATTATGATATCAGAACACGGCGGTGAAGTACGTTATGCTGAAGATTTAGTTGTTGAAGCTGTTAAATCTGGCAAGAATAAAATTAATAAGATTGTTCAAGGTAAGGAAATTACAATCGTTATTGCATCTTTAACTCCTTCAAATGCTTCTTTTGAACAAACTAAGAAAGAACAATTGTGGACAGTTAAGAAAACCGGTGAAAAATATATCGTAAAAGCTCCGATTGATACAACTGTTGAAAACGGCATGATTATTGCAGAACTTGTTGATGATGAATGTTCTGTATCATCTTCAGGTGAAATCAAATATGTAGATATCGAAGTTGATGATAACCAGATTGTTACAAAACCGGGTAATATCGTATTTGTTCCGGAAGAAGTTCATCAGGTTAACAAAGACTCTTCACTCAGAATGGTTGATAACGGTACTTTTGTTACAGCCGGAACTGAAGTTGTAAAAGATGTTTACTGCCATATAGACGGTATTGTTGAATTCAAAGAGTTCAATGATGTGATACATGAAGTAACAGTAAGACCGGGTGAAGTTCATACACTGCCGAGTGTATCTGAACTTAAGGTTGAAGAAGGTGCTGTTGTTGAAGCCGGAACAGTTATTGCAAAAGGCATCAAAGCTAAAGAAACTTCTATTGTTACTATAATGGAAATGGATTTTGATGATTTAGACATTGATGATTTGGATGAAGAAATTGATACTTCTTCACTTGAAGAAGAGTCTCTGGAGGACAAACCTATTCAAATTCTTGTTCGTCCGGTTCAGCCGATGTTTATTGATCAAAAAGACGTTTCTATTGAATTTAATACAACAGATGAATTGATTAACATTGTTCCTGTAACTCAATTACAATATAAAGACGGTGCAAGAGTAAGAAACTTAGACGGTGCAACTTTAACAAGAACAAGTCTGGTTCTTCAAATGCAGGGCTATTTATCACACTTAAAAGGTCTTGTAGAACTTGATGATAAAGGCGAATTGAAGATAGTTGTACTTGAAACATTGATTGTACGTCGTGAATTGGAAGGTAATTCTGCTCTTAATAGTTCATTGCAGACAGAATTGCTTGTTGAAAACGGTCAGGTAATTGAACCTAAGACTCCGATTGCAAAAACGGAAGTTCTTGCTCTGAATGACGGTGTTGCTTCTATTAAGGGTGAGGCAACAGAGTCAAGAAGATTACTTCTGAATTGTGCAAACTTTGAAACAGTAATTGAAACAAAATCTAAACCTTCTGTTAAGAAAGGCGATTTTATAAAGCTTGATACTCCGGTTGCTGAATCAGGCGAAGTTGCAACTGTTTCAGGTAAGATTATTGCAGTAGATGCTAAATCTGTTACAATCAGAAACGGTCGTCCGTATTTAATCAGCCCGGGTACTATGTTACAGGTAGAAGAAGGCTCGCTCGTTCTAAGAGGCGATATGCTTGCAACATTAGTATTCGAAAGAGAAAAAACAGGCGATATCGTTCAAGGTTTGCCGAGAGTTGAAGAACTTCTTGAAGCAAGAAAACCAAAAGATTGTGCAATATTGGCTGAAACTGACGGTGTTGCTGAAATTGAAATCGAAGATGATGTTCCCCGTTTGTTCCTTGTAAGTGACAGCGGAAGCAGAACAGAGATTAAATTTGCAATTGATGCAAGTATAGTTGTTCAAAATAAACAAAAAATCAAAAAAGGTCAGCCTTTAACAAGCGGTCCTTTGAACCCGCATGATGTAATCAGACTTTGCGGTCCTGAGGAAGCACAACAATACCTGGTAGATGAAGTTCAGCGTGTTTACCGTTCACAAGGGGTAGAAATTGCTGATAAGCACATCGAAATTATTGTTCGTCAGATGACTAAGAAAGTCAGAATTGTTGATGCCGGCGATACAAACTTGTTACCGGGCGAACTGGTTGAGGTTCAAACTTTTGAGAATGAAAATAAGGCTGTTAAAGAACATGATGGTCAGGAAGCAACTTGTGAATACATGTTATTAGGTATTACAAAAGCTTCATTGAACACAGAAAGCTTTATTTCAGCTGCTTCATTCCAAGAAACTACAAGAATTTTGACCGAAGCTGCAGTAGAAGGTAAGAAAGACCTGTTGAGAGGTTTGAAAGAAAACGTTATCATCGGTCGTTTGATACCGGCAGGTACCGGTTTCTATCACCTGTCTTGTGCAAGCGAAGAACGCGATAAAGAAGCTCAAAAACGTGCAGCACAAAGAAATCAGGCAAGAAAACCGTCAGCTATCTTAGAAGAAATCGAAGGTATGTTCGGCGCTCCTGATTTGCTTGTAGGCGGTGAAGATAATTCAGATAAGGAATAATTAAGAGAGATATATTATGGCGCGGGCTAAAGCCCGCGCCATTTTTTTAGCATTAAACTAATTGAAAATTATGCTATGCTTTGTTATAATCAATTATAAAGAGGTTTAGAATGGATATTTATTTAGCACCGGATATAGAACGATTACTCCGCAGAAAAATTGCAGAGGGATTATATGATTCTTTAAATGAAGCAATAAATGCAACCTTAAATATTGCTTTGAATTCAGCAGGTTTAGTTTCTCAAGAGCAGTTGTCCTCATTAAATGAAGATATTCAGGAGGGAATATTAGCTGCAGATGCAGGAAGAATGTCTGACGCATATGAGTTTTTAAATGAATTAAGAGCAAAGTATGAGTAAAAAAGTATCCGTTTTAATTACAGAGCCTGCACAAAGTGATATCACCGTAATAGCTGATTATATAGCTAGAAATAATCCGCGAGCAGCCGTCGGGTTCCTTAATATTTTAGAAGAAACATTTAAAGTCATTGTTAAGTATCCTTTTGCAGGTACACAAAAAATTGGAGTAAAATATAATTCAGTTTTTATATATACAACAAGAAAACGTTATTCTATTGTATATAGATTAAAAGATAATAATTTAGAAATTTTAAGAGTTTTAACCAAATATCAGGATTTATTCGCTATAATATAACATGTAAAATAATAAAAAGAGGATTTAATATTGAGTATAAAAATAGCGGTTACAGGAAAAAGCGGAAACGGAAAAACAACAATAACAAAGGCGTTTTTGAATATAATAAAAGAGAATTTTCCTGATAAATCTATATTACTTTTTGATAATGATTTAACAGGTGAGCTCGGTCATTCTTTCGGATTAGATATAAGAAACACTATCTACGGTATAAGAAGCGGGAAACACGAGTATAAAACAGGTATTCCGCAGGGAATGACAAAGCACGAATATGTTGAATGGGCAATAGAGGATATTATTGTTAGTTTAAGTGACAATGTTGATATTATTGTTTCCTGGTTTGTAGGAGCAAAAGACTGCCGTTGTCCTATAACCGGTCAAATAAATGATGCATGCCAGAAGCTTATTGAAAGATATGACTTTGTAATCTTTGATTGCGAATTTGATTTAAAATACCTTAATCAGCTTGTTGATACTGATATAGATTTAACCCTTGTTGTTGCAAATCCGACCATAGATTCTCTGCATTTAGCTAAGAGAATAACGGAGTTCTCTGCAAAATACGCTGTTGGCGGGCAAATGGGGGTTATTATTAACAAGGTTAAAAATGAAGATATTAATCTGATAGCTGAAGAGTTAAAAAACGCAGATGTAGAAGTTTTAGGAACAGTTCCATATATAGAGGAGCTTGCTGCAGGGACACTTGATAGAAATTCAATAATAGTTAATGATGCAGTTAAGCAGTTTTATTTCAGACTGAATTTACCGCAGGAGAACAGATGATAATATTAGACGGAAAGGCTTTATCCATAAAAGTATTAGAAGATGTAAAAAATAGAGTCTTAAAACTCTCAAAACAGCCGCATCTTGTTGTTATCCTGGTTGGTGATGATGCTGCAAGCAGGATTTATGTAAACAATAAAAAGAAAGCCGCTGAAAAAGTCGGAATAAAGTCCACTATAATAGAATTACCCGAATCTACAACCGAAGACAAGTTATTATCCGTTATAAATGATTTAAATGCTGACAATAATGTAACAGGCATTCTTGTGCAGCTCCCTTTACCTGCTCATATTGATAAAAACAAAGTTATAGAAACAATTTCACCTAAGAAAGATGTTGACGGGTTTACTCCGGAGAATGTCGGCAGGCTGGCTATTGGACTTGAGCCGTATTTTTATCCGGCAACACCGCAGGGGATAATTATGCTTCTTGATGAGTATAAAATTCCGATAGAAGGTGCAGACGCTGTTATTCTCGGCCGTTCCAATATTGTAGGGAAGCCTATGGCGCAGATGCTGTTAAAGCGTAACGCAACAGTCACGATTTGCCATTCTTATACAAAAGAAATGGAAGCCAAAATAAAAACCGCCGATATTCTAATATCCGCGGTGGGTAAAAAGATTGTAAGATGTAAGATGGTTAGGAATAATTCTTGTGTAGTTGACGTCGGTATTTTCCGTGACGCCAACGGGAAATTGACCGGTGATGTAGATTTTGATTTCGTATCACCGTCTTGCGGGTATATATCACCCGTTCCCGGAGGAGTTGGTCCGATGACCATAGCTTCTTTAATGTACAACGCCTCAAAGGTTTATTAGGCTGGTAAATTAACCAATGCTCATTTACCCCTAACCCTATGACTGTAATAAGCCTGTGTCTTGAGCTGCTGTAGAAGTTGCAGTCTTTTCGCTTTCCTGCTGTGCTCTTAACTGTTCTAACATAGCGTCATACATTGTGACCATAGTATCATATTCAATATCTAAATCTGCAAGTTCAAGTGATAATTCTTCGTCATACTGTTTAACTTTAGCATGAGCATAAGCATCAGCAATAACCTCATTTTGGTTTTCAGCTTGAACTACAATACCACTGGCTTTTAATTCTTTAGTGTTATCAATTGCTGAATCAAATGCATTTTGCCATTTTTCTTCATACTTAACTTGTTTTTCAAGTTTAGCAGAGTTAGCTTCCATCTTAGCATTCCAGAAGATTGACTGCTGGGTGTAGTAGTTAATGTCTGCATTTGTGTTTAATAAGTTTCCTAATAAAGCTGCTGTGTTTGCCATTTTTCATCACCATCTTTTGTTTTTAAATCTTACATATATATAAAGTATTTAAAGATGATGCAATTTCACTAAAGATTTATTTTGTTACAAAACTTAATATAAAAGCGGACTTAGTTAATTTTACTAAGTCCGCCGGCTATTTATACATTCGATTACTTATTAATTAGTTATTGCTTAAAACAAGTCTAAAAGTAGCAAGATTTTTGATAGAAAGCATTTTGTGTTTGTTTGCCTGCTTGTCTGAAATAGCAAATATTCTGCAAATTCTTCTAATTTCTTCTTCGTCATTTCTTGATTCTATCTTATAAACATTATTGATAGGGTCTGCTATTACTGACATTGCTGCGTTTAATTCTTCTTCTTTCATAATCTTATCCTTTATAAACTGCTTATGTATATATAAAGTATTTCAATTTCTAAAAATTGCTTTTTTTTTATTGAAATGTTAAGAAATATTAATACTAATTTATAAATTGTTATTTTTATTTATGATAAACTTATAAACAGACAATGAGGTTTATTTATGATAAAGATTAGAGAGTTTGTTTTTAAACATCAGGAATTGTTTACAATTCTCGGGTTGGGTATATTATTTTATTTTATATTTTTTCATAACATCTGGACATATGCTTTAATGGACGTTGATGAATCGAGATATGTATCAATGGCTAAGGATATGTTTAATACAAAGAATTTTTTGACACTGTACCTTAATAATGAATATTTTTTCGAAAAACCGCCGCTGTATTTCTGGGGCGAATGCCTCTCGTTTGCAGTTTTCGGTAAGATTAATGAATTTACTGCGAGATTTCCGGTTGCTTTGTACGGTACTTTAGGCTGTTTTATGACCTATTTTATCGGTAAAAAAATCGTATCAAGAACATACGGAGTCGTCGCGGCTTTGATGCTTGCAACATCTCTTGAATTTTTAATACTTTCTAAATTTGCAATACTTGATATAGTTGTATCAACCTGCATTTTATTTTCTCTTGGATTTGGAGTTCTTACGTATTTCTGTAAAGAACAGAATAAAAAATACTTCTGGTGGCTGTTTTACATATTTTCAGGCCTTGCAGTTATGGCAAAAGGCATACCGGGATTTATTGTGCCTTTTGGCTCAATGTTTTTTATTGCTATAGTTTCAAAGCGTTTTAAAGAAATTTTTAAACCTCAATACTTTATTGTGGGGTTTATCTTATTTTTCATGATAACGCTTCCATGGCATTTAATTATGCTGAAACTGCATAATCCGTTATTTTTTAATGAATATATAATGAAACATCACATTGCAAGATTTTTAGGTTCAAAAATCATTAATCGTGATCAACCCTTCTGGTTTTATTTTGTAACAATTCTCTGGGGATTTTTTCCGTGGATAGTCTCAACGCTTGCAGTATTAATAAGAAAAATTATAAAAAAAGATTTCGAGTTCAAAGAGCTTAACAATACGAGAAAGTTCTTACTCTATAACGGTATTATAGCTGTATTCACGTTATTATTTTTTACTGCATCTGAGACAAAACTCATAACATATATTCTTCCGATTTATCCGCCGCTTGCTTTTCTCGGCGCTTATATATGGACGAATTATATTGAAAGGGGAGAGTACAGCAGAATAATTAATAAAACGGTTTATGTTGTAGGTGTTATATTTATTCTAGCTTCGATAATTGCTTGTTTCTGCCGTTATTACATTCCGGCTCAACTGTATAATGACATTTTGAGCGCAAAATGGCTTTGTATTATAGGAGCTTTTGTTTTTGGTGCGGCATCAATATATTTTGCTAAAAAAGAACGTTATATTGGTGTATTTTTTACTTATGTAATATTTATCGCCGTTATGTCGGCTTTTATAACAGAAAAATTCTTCGAGATTGACTATAAATTCGGTCAGGACGATTTATTAAGATTTGCGCAGTATGCAAAAGAAAATGACAAAACACTTACCTGCTATAAATTTACTCATAAATACTCATTAATATTTTATGGCGGAAAACCTGTTGAATATGGTGCGGAGTATGGGATAAACGAACTTAATTCAGCTTTAAACAAAGATAATAACCTTGTAATAATAAGGTATATTGATATTGATGACGGGGTTAAATCATTAAAATACAATGTTATTGATAAAGGCCGGAAGTATATGCTGGTTGAGAGGTCTGAATGATAGGATTTATAAGCGAGATAATTTTTAGACTTATTTATCCGCTGCTATACATTTTGCATAAGCGGGCAGGATATTCTGACGAAGCATTCTCATTAAAACTCGGAAAAGTAGAAAGTTTTGTTCCCAAAGGCCGTGTTATAATGTTTCACGGAGTATCGGTAGGTGAAATTAATGCAATAGAAAAACTTATAAAAGAGGCCAGAAAGACATTTCCCGACTCAAAAATAGTAGTGACTACAGGAACGAATACCGGACAGGAAATTGCAAAAAAGAAGCTCGGCGAAACAGCAGATTTAATAACATATTTTCCGTTTGATACACCAAGCTGTGTTGCCAGATTTCTTAATAAAGTAAAGCCGGCTGATATATTAATGGCGGAAACTGAAATTTGGCCTAATTTCGGGGGTAAATGTAAGGAGCATAATATCAATTTATACATAATTAATGGCCGTATATCAGACAGGACTTTTAATTCTTATAAGAAACTTAAGTTTTTCTTTAAACCTCTGTTGAATAATTATACAGGCATTTTTACCCAGAGTACAGAGGATTTAAATAAGTTTCTGGCTCTCGGAGCTGACCCTGAAACTACAAAAAGGATGAATAATCTGAAATTTGATATAACTGCGCCTGCGGTTGATATTGAATTAAAGAAAAATGGCAGAGTTTTTCTTGCCGCTTCTACGCATTCCGGTGAGGATAAAATACTCTTTGACACTTATAAAAAATTAAAAGAAACGCATAAAGATTTGAAGTTTATTATAGCTCCGAGGCATCTAACACGGCTTGAAGAGGTAAAATCTATTGTAAAAGATTATGTTTTGCGCTCTAAGGACGGCAATTTATCAGAAAATGATATTATGATACTTGATACAATGGGTGAGCTCGGTAAAATGTTTGCTTTTGCTGATATTGCATTTATAGGCGGAAGTTTCAATAAAACAGGCGGGCATAATCCGCTTGAGGCGGTTATTTTCGGTAAACCCGTTATTTCAGGTCCTTCTATAAATAATTTTAAAGATATTTATGCAATTATTCAAAATGCAGGCGCGGGTTTTGTAGTCAAAACTCCGGAGGAACTTTATACTAAAGCGGACAAACTTTTATCAGATAAAGATTTTTACCTTAATACATCAGCTGCATGTCTGAATGTATTTAAGGAACAGCAGGGCGCTCTGGATTTTGTCATAAATGTTTTAAAATAAAATTTTACAAACGTTAATATGTTTATGTGATAAATTTAAATTATGTCGAAATTCATACCATTACATATCCACTCGGAGTATTCGCTTCTTGATGGAACAATAAGAATAGGGGATTTGGTTAAGTATGCGGTAGATAATGAGCTTCCGGCAATTGCTGTAACTGATCACGGAGTAATGTATTCAGCAATCGAGTTCTATGAAAAAGCTAAAGAGGCCGGTATTAATCCGCTTATCGGGTGTGAATTTTATGTTCATGACGGAGATATTCATGTACATGATAATAACCATAATCCGCTTTACCATTTGATTTTAATATGCAAGGATGCTGTCGGGTACAAAAATCTTATCAAATTAGTATCTACAGCCTGGTGTGAAGGATTTTATTATAAGCCGAGAATTAATTTTGAACTTTTAAAAGAACATCATGAAGGGCTTATTTGTGCTTCTGCATGTCTCGGAGGCGAAGTGCTGCAGCACCTTTTAAAACAGGAATATGAAAAAGCTAAAGAGACAGCACAAAGATACAAAGATTTATTCGGGGATGATTACTATATCGAGCTTCAGGATCATAACCTAGAGGAGCAGAAACGCACAAATCCGGATTTAATCAAGATTGCAAAAGAGCTCGGCATTAAGATGATTATAACAAACGATTCTCACTATTTGAAGCGTGAGGACGCTGATGCGCAGGACTCTTTATTGTGTCTGCAGACAAATGCTGATAAGGATGATCCTAACCGCTTTCATTTCCCTAATAATGAGTTTTATATCAAATCTAAAGAAGAAATGCGTAAGGCTTTTTCTTGGATGGATGATGAAACCTTTGAGGAGTGTGTAAAAAATACAGAAGAAGCCGCTGCAAAATGTCATATTGAAATCGAACTCGGGAATGCTCCGCTTCCGCATTATGATGTTCCGGAAGGTTATACTAACGAAACTTATCTTGAACATATTGTATATGAAGGGTTAAAGAAGCGTTACGGCGAAATTACTCGGGAGCTTAAGGAGCGTGTAGATTATGAGCTCAGGGTAATCAATAAGATGGGATTTCCTGCGTATTTCTTAATCACATGGGATTTTATACATTACGCTAAGACTCATAATATTCCGGTCGGCCCCGGAAGAGGCTCTGCTGCCGGAAGTGTAGTTGCATATGCCTTGGAAAT
The DNA here is from genome assembly GCA_944322625.1 of Candidatus Gastranaerophilales bacterium. Taxonomy (GTDB): domain Bacteria; phylum Cyanobacteriota; class Vampirovibrionia; order Gastranaerophilales; family Gastranaerophilaceae; genus CAG-196. The sequence goes on from CALUPN010000053.1 coordinate 10,316, forward strand.
AACCGACTTGGACCCAATTAAGCATAATCTGTTGTTTGAAAGATTTTTGAACGAAGAACGTTTTACAATGCCTGATATTGATATTGACTTTTGTATTGAAAAAAGACGTCAGGTTATTGATTACGTAACCCAAAAATACGGAGAGGATAGAGTCTGCCAGATTATTACGTTCTCAACTTATGCTCCGAAAGCTGCATTCAAAGGTATTGCGCGTATTTTAAAAATACCTTTTGCAGAAAGCAACAGACTCACAGGCTTAATTGAACCGGCAATAGAACTGGCTCAGACAACAAATCCAAAAGCTAAATGGATTAAAGATGCTATTCAGGTTGAGGGATCGGAGCTTAGAAAGCTTTATGATGAGGATTACCAAATTCCAAACCCAGAAACGGGAAAAACTGTAAGCTTTAAAAAACTTATTGATATGTCAATGGCAATTGAAGGTTTAAAGTGTGGAACCGGTACACACGCAGCAGGAGTCATAATCTCACATGCACCATTAGATACAATAATTCCTGTTCAGCCTTCAAAGGATGGTATTGTACAGACCGGTTACCCTCCGCATGAGGTAACGGAAGTCCTTTCTCTGCTTAAAATGGACTTTTTGGGCTTAAGAAACCTTACAATGATTTATAAAACAGTTGATATGGTTAAAAAATACCGCGGGGTTGATATTGATATAAACAATATTCCGCTTGATGATAAAGAAACCTATCAAATGCTTGTAAGAGGTGAGACTGTCGGTGTATTCCAGCTGGAATCACAGGGTATGATTAACCTTGTGAAACGGCTTAAACCGGACGTATTTGAAGATTTAGGCGCTCTTGTTGCACTCTTTAGACCGGGGCCTTTAGGTTCCGGCATGGTGGATGAGTTTGTCGCCAGAAAACATGGTGTCAAGCAGGTAACTTATGCACATCCGCTTTTAGAGCCTATATTAAAAGATACATACGGAACAATTGTTTATCAAGAACAGATTATGCAAGTATTCCAGACTCTTGCAGACTATACTCTGGGTGAAGCTGATATTGTCCGCCGTATGATGGGTAAGAAAAAAGTTGAAGAAATGCAGAAGCAGAAAGGACGCTTCATTGAGCGTGCTTCAACAAGACATGATATGAAACCGGATGATGCAGCAGCTCTATTTGAACAGATAGAAGCATTTGCATCGTACTGCTTCAATAGGTCTCACTCTGCTGCTTACGCATTTGTAGCATACCAAACAGCATATTTAAAATGCCATTTCCCGGTTGAATACTTGTCGGCATTGCTTTCCAGTGTTTCTGATAACAAAGACCAGACCCAATTGTATATTGAAGAAGCTCAAAAGTATGGGATTAAGGTTCTTCCGCCTGATATTAACAAATCATATCTTGAATATACTCCGGACGGGGATAATATCAGATTTGGGCTTGCTGCGATTAAACAGGTCGGAGAGCCTGTTGTTGAAGCGATTATTAAGGAAAGAGACGAAAACGGAGAATTTAAAAGTATATTTGATTTCTGTAAACGTGTAGACGCCAAATTTGTTAACAAAAAGTCTCTTGAAGGCTTGATTAAAGCCGGAGCTTTTTCCAATATAGAAAAAAGCCGTAAGCAGTTATTTGATAATATAGAACATATTCTCGATGTAACTTCAAAAGAAGCTAAAGACAGGGCTATGGGGCAGGTAAGCCTGTTTTCCGCAATGAGCAGGGGGGATGATTTTGCAAATGTTCAATACCAGCTTGTAGGAAGCGATAAAGAGTATACGGATAAAGAAATCCAGCAGTTTGAAAAAGAGTTTCTGGGCTTTTATGTAACTTCGCATCCTCTGTTTTCAATAAGAGATAAGATGCAATTTTTAATGACCCACAGAGTTTCGGAACTATCTGAACAAAAAGAAGAGGCTGAAGTTACTATATGCGGGCTGGTAACAGCGACAAGACAAATCCCCCAAAAAAAAGACCCGACAAAATTCCTCCGGTTTGTAACTGTAGAAGATTTAACCGGAAAAGTTGACTGTGTTTGTTTCCATAAAAAATTAATGGAGTTTGGAGATATTTTACAGCAGGATAATAAGGTTATAATTACCGGCAAAGTTCAGCATCGAGGTGAAAACCAGATTAGCCTGCTTATTGATAACGTAAAATCGGTTGATAATTCTAATATTGTTACGGTAAACCTCAAAAAAGAAGTTAAGTATGAGGAATTGTGCGGAATAAAAGATGTTTTAGCCAGACACCATGGGGATGACCCTGTTATGTTCAAGCTTCCGCCGGTTGACGGTTATAGTACAAAGATACTTACTTCGCCGACATTTTGGGTAAACTCTACCAATGATTTAGTTAATCATATGCAGCAGCTTTTTTCTAATGAAGTCAGTGTCTCAATACATTCGCTTGATAAACCGCTTGAAGTTTAAAAGAATTAACCTAAGATATGTAATTTCACGTTATTCTGAGGCTCGTGAGAGCTTAAGGCTCCTTTCTGCAGTGCAGATTTGTTCTTGAGATTCTTCGGACTCACAGAACTGATTGTTTTCGTCCTCAGAATGACGTGGCACTCTTAACGCCCGACAAGCCGTCATTCTGAAGCTCACAAGAGCTGAAGAATCTCTAGCTCAGAATTCATTTTATCCTTGTAATTCTTCGAACTCAATGAATTGATTGTTTTCGTCCTCAGAATGACGTAGCACTCTTAACGCCCGACAAGCCGTCATTCTGAAGCTCACAAGAGCTGAAGAATCTTTACAACGATACAATACTTATATTTTGTACTATTATTTAATAATGAAAAAAGAATTTGGTTATGTTTATATCCTAACTAATAAAACTAATAAAGTTCTTTATACCGGGGTAACGTCTAATCTTGTCAAACGAATATTTGAACATAAAAACAAACTAGTCAAAGGTTTTACAAGTAAATACAATCTTAATAAGCTTGTGTATTATGAAATATCGCCTTCTATTACTGCAGCAATAGAGCGTGAAAAACAAATAAAGGGCAAAAAACGTGAGTACAAAGAGAATTTAATAAATAATTTTAATCCGGATTGGAATGATTTATTCTTGAGTATTACATAAGTTTAGCGCAGTTTAAGCTTAACACGTCATTCTGAGGACAAAAATAATTGGTTTAGTAAGTCCGAAGAAGCACGAGAAGAAAAAGAATTCTGCACTAAAGATTCTTCGGCTCTCACGAGCCTCAGAATGACGGCTTGCTGGGCGTTAAGAGTGCCACGTCATTCTGAGGACGAAAACAGTCAGTTCAATGAGTCCGAAGAATCTCAAGGAAGAAGCCTGTACTAAAGATTCTTCGGCTCTCACGAGCCTCAGAATGACGGCTTGCTGGGCGTTAAGAGTGCCACGTCATTCTGAGGA
>CALUPN010000054.1 GCA_944322625.1 Candidatus Gastranaerophilales bacterium
TAAATAAAAGATTAACAATGGTCTGTTACGGTGTTGTGGCTAAGTCCGTCAAATATGTACAAACCGAAGCCGCATAATTTTACTGTTACTGAGACTTGTAAACCCCTTTCTGTTCTGGTAAAATATACCGGAAACGGAAGGAGCATTATGAGTGAGAATCAATCAATAAAACCTGTTACTACGGAAGAAAAGAATAATTTAATAATCGGCGGCTGTGATTTAGCTGATTTAGCGGAAAAATACGGAACCCCCCTATATGTTATAGATGAGGCAACCGTAAGAGGGATTTGCAGAAGTTATCAGGATGCTTTTAGCGAGTATCCTAATATTCGGATGATGTATGCTTGTAAAGCTCTTTGTACTTCGGCAATAATAAGAATATTGGATGAAGAAGGTTTCGGATTTGATGTCGTATCGGCCGGTGAAATTTATACGGTTTATAACTCCGGCGTTGATATGGAAAAAGTTTTGTTTAACGGTAATAATAAGTCCAAAAGAGAGATTGAACTTGCTCTTGATTATGGGGTCGGAAGGTTTTCGGTTGATAATTTTTACGAGGCGGAACTTTTAAACAGCGTTGCTTCTGCTAAGAACAAACAGGCAGATGTTTTATTAAGAATTACGCCGGGAATTGAATGTCACACTCATGATTATATTAAAACGGGGCAGACAGATTCTAAATTCGGGTTTGATTTATCGCAAATTGATGATATTGTAAATTTAATTAAAAATGATTATAAAAATCTTAATTTGAGAGGACTTCACGCGCATATAGGCTCTCAGATTTTTGAGACACAATGTTATTATGACGAAGTTGAAATTCTTGTAAAAGAGATAGCAAGAATAAAAGATGTTCACGGAATTTCGTTGAATGAAATGAATATCGGCGGTGGTTTGGGAGTAAAATATACTGAAGCGGATAATCCTCCTCCGGTTTCAGTATTAGCTCGGGCTGTCACAAGTGCTATGCATAAGTATGCCATAGATATTCCTATAATTTATATAGAGCCTGGAAGAAGTGTAATTTCAACAGCAGGTGTAACTTTATATACTGTCGGGAGTTCAAAAGTTGTTCCGGGCGGTAAAAAATATGTTGCACTTGACGGCGGAATGGCTGATAATCCGCGCCCGAGCATGTATCAGGCAAAATATACGGCAGAAGTTGTTAATAAATTGAACAATAAGGAGCCGGAAAAAGTTACTTTAGCCGGAAGATATTGCGAAAGCGGCGACATTCTGATTGAAGATGCAGAACTTTCGGGACTTGAGCCCGGTGATATAATCTGTGTTTATAATACAGGTGCTTATAATTATTCAATGGCGTCAAACTATAACCGAGTAGAAAAGCCGGCAATGGTACTTGTAAATAATTCTCATTCTGATATTATAGTATATAGAGAGACATTGGATGATCTCATTAGTAAAGATTGTATTCCCGATAGGTTAAAAAAGAATGATTGATGCTGTAATTTCTTTAATTCAAGATGTATTAAGCCCGATTCAGTGGTCACTTAACTGGGTTAATATTCTTGAAGTATTGTTTATTGTAGTGATATTGCTTGTTTTTTACCAAAAGTTTATAAAAAATACTCAATCGGAAAAATTGGTAAAAGGTCTTTTGTTTTTGGTTTTTGCCTGGATAATAAGTGAAATTCTAATACTTATTAATTTGCAAATATTAGGAGTATTCCTGAAAACATTAGTTACTTTAATTGCATTAAGCTTAATTGTTATTTTTCAACCGGAACTTCGCAGGCTTTTAGGTTATTTAGGCCAGCCCGGTTTTATAAGAAGAACATTTTTTACACACGGACCGTATAAGCCGAATGAGGATGAAGTTGATGTAATAAAGGAAATTATTGAAGCCGTTAAATATTTAACAAAAACAAAAACCGGTGCTTTGATTGTTTTTCAAAAAGACATGGGAACCGGAGTTTATTCGGATGTTGGCACAAGAATAGACGCTTTGATTTCGGCAGAACTTATCCTTACGATTTTTCATCCGAATACTCCGCTGCATGACGGTGCTATGGTTATTGAAAACAATAAAATTCATTCAGCCGGGGTTTTGCTTCCTCTGACGGAAGATCCGAAGCTGAGTTGGAAATACGGCACCCGCCACAGGGCAGCCATAGGTATGTCAGAGGTGTCTGATGCCGCTTGTTTGGTTGTCTCGGAAGAAACCGGTGATGTGTCTGTTTGTTTGGACGGTATATTAAAGAAATACGAAGATTTGATGACATTGAAGTCTGATTTAGGAAAAATACTCGGGATAAAAAATGAAAATGAACAGCAAGAAGGATTAAGTTTCTTTAATATGATAAAGAAAGATTAAAGGGGTAATAAATGTTTTTTTCTAAAAAGAAGGTTGAGCCTAAAAAAAAGACAAAAGGTGAAATTTTAAGAGAAATTATAATCAAGGCTTTCTTTCTGGCACTTGGAGCTTTTATTTTTGCTGTTGGGCTGGAGATGTTTTTACTTCCGAATAAAATTATAGACGGCGGGGTTGTAGGCGTTTCTATGATGCTTTCTTATATTACAAAATGGAATTTAGGTTTACTTATTTTTTGCATAAATATTCCGTTTGTTTTAATGGCACTTACGACTCTCGGTAAGAAGTTTGTAATTCAAACCTTTTATGCAACCGGCATGCTGGCTGTTGCAACAAATGTTTTGCACGGAAGACAGGCAACTGAGGATTTGCTTTTGGCAACGGTTTTCGGGGGGTTAATTTTAGGCTTAGGTGTCGGTTTGATATTAAGAAATAACGCATCGCTGGACGGAACGGAAATGGTTTCTATTAATCTTGCCAAAAAACTTAAAATAATTTCCGTAGGTGAATTATTAATGTTTATTAATTTGTTCATCTATATGGGAGCGGGTTTTTTATTCGGATGGGATAGAGCGTTGTATTCAATTCTGACATATTATATAGCATCAAAGGTAATAGACTCGGTGCTTGAAGGCTTGGATAAAGCAAAATCCGTCAGAATATTTTCCGAATACTATCGTGAAATCGGAGAAGCAATTATGAAAGAGCTGGATGTAAGTGTAACTTATATGAAAGCTTTGGGCGGTTATTCAAGGCAGGAAAAGATTCAAACCTATTGTGTAGTAAGTAAATTTGAAATAGCAAAATTAAAAGAGCTGGTGCATTCTATTGATCCAAAGGCTTTTATGGTTACGGAAGATGTGCATGAGGTAGAAGGGGTTCGGGTAAAAAAACATAAGCATTAATTTAAATTGGAGTAGCTGGACAGAAAGAAAAAAATATTATAGAATTTATATATTAAGAGAGGAAAGTAAATGGCAAATAATGACATGATACCTGTTGAGGTGATAATTTTAACTGATAATGATGATATAAAAGGTACGGTATATGTTTCCGGAAATGTTGCGGCAAACAGGCAGCTTACAGAACTTTTAAATGATGCAAACAGAAGATTTCTGGCTGTTGTAAATGTTGAAATTTATGCAAAGAATTCTAATCAGCCTCCAAAGAGATACGAATTTTTAGAAATTCACATGGATTCAATAAGAATGGTTCACCCGACATCACAGGCTCTCTTCAGAGAATCTCCTAAGACTCAGGAAGATATTGCAAGATTTAGAGAATTAAGGGCTAAATTAAACCAGACAAAACCGTTCTAGCTTAATGTATAATATAGAAAAATGCCTGCTTGTTTGCAGGTATTCTTATAATGTAAGTTATATGTAAAAGCAAATAACTTTTATAGTACAATACGATTATGCCGATTCGAAGTTTTTATATCAAAGATATTACAAATATAGCAGGCCCCATTATTTTAGGTAATCTTGGCTTTATATTAATCGGGGTGGGAGATGTTATTGTAGCCGGAAGGCATTCTACTGATACGCTTGCGGCGGTTAGTCTTGCAACTGCGATAATTAATTGTATTATGATTTTCGGAAACGGTATTCTGGGAAGCATTTCAGCAATTCTTTCCAATTATCGCGGAGCAGGGAAAGAGGCTGAAAAATACTTTTATCCCTCTTTGAAGTTTGCTGCAATTTTATCGGTTTTTATCTCTATCTTAATCTTAGCCTGTATTCCGCTTATTGATAAATTGGGTTTTGAAGAAAAGCTTATACCGATGATTAAGGATTATTTTTGGATTACTGCATTTTCCACTTTTGGCGCGTATTTGCATACAACTGCGAAAGAATTTTTACAGGCATTTGAAATTGTAGTTTTTCCTAATATATTGACGGTTATTTGTATTTTTGTAAACCTGTTTTTAAATATAATTTTCTGTTTTGGTTTTGGCCCTATTCCGGAGATGAGTGCAGGCGGGCTTGCCGTTGCAAGTTTGATTACAAGATATTTAATGGGGCTTGTTCTGTTTTTCTATTGTTTCAGAAAAGTAAATATTAAGCATCACAAAGACAAAAATTATTATAAAGATTTAGTAAAAGTCGGCACTCCGGCATCACTTGCCGTTATGATAGAATTCATAGGATTTAATGCTATAACGGTTATTATGGGACGTGTCGGGGGAATTTATGCAGCAGCTCAAAATATCGTATGTACTTTAACAAGTGTATCTTTTATGGTTCCGCTTGCTATATCAAATGCGACTGCCGTAAAAGTAGGCTTTGCAAACGGCGCAAGGTATTATAAATCATTAAAAACATATGCTTACACCGGTATTGGATTATGCGTTGCGTTTATGACCTGTTCTGCGATTGTAGTCGGGCTTATTCCGGAATTTCTTGTAAGATTATTTACTAATGATGCGGAATTAATTAAAGTTTGTATTCCGGTCGCTTATGTACTATGCTTCTTCCAGATATTTGACGGACTTCAGGTTGCTCTTGCAGGAGTATTTAAGGGAATTAAACAGACAAGCATAGTTATGTTATCAAATCTTATCGCATACTGGTTTGTATCAATTCCTCTTGGCTGTTATGTTGCCTTGCATTTGAAATTAAATCTTTTAGGCTTCTGGTATAGTTTAGGTGTATCTGCTATAATTTTATGTACAATAATGCTCATAACACTTATCAAAAAATTCAAAACTGACTACAAAGAAATCTCTTGCAGGACTTCATTGTGATAAACAAGTGTTATTCAGTGTGTTTTATGATATAATAGTCACGGGGAAAATATTATGTACAAAAACCGGCTTAGTGAAACAGATAAATTAAAGTCCCAAATAGATAGTCTTAGGCCGTTGGGATTAGATATATTAAAACAAATCCGGGAATATTATAAAATCGGGCTTACTTACTCTTCAAATGCTTTAGAGGGAAATACTCTTAATTTAGCGGAAACCAAGGTGGTTATTGAGGACGGACTTACAATTAACGGTAAGCCTATGCGGGATCATCTTGAAACACTGGGACACGCTGAAGCGTATAACAAATTGCTTGAACTTGCGGAGTCAAATTGTATTACAGAAGATGATATAAAATGTTTACACAAAATTTTCTATACAAAAATTGATATAGAGAATGCTGGTATATACAGACAAAAGTCAGTAATCGTGACCGGTGCGGATGTGAGTTTTCCTAAGCCGGATGAAATAAATCAAAAAATGCAGGAATTTATAGTTGAATTGCATCAAATAAAACAATCCTCACATCCTGTTGAATATGCTGCTATGGTACACGCATTATTCGTAAATATACATCCTTTTATTGACGGTAACGGGCGTGTTGCCAGATTATTAATGAATTTAGCATTATTACAGTCCGGATATAATATTACAATAATCCCGCCGATTGCTCGGGCGGATTACATAAGAGCATTACAGGAAACTAACCGTAAAAAATATGAACCATTTATAAACTTTATATCAGAAATGGTTTTAGAGTCACAAAAAGAATATTTAAGAATAATTGAAAGTTTGCAATAGAGTAGGGAACCCAAAATGCCGCATTTTTTTATCGGTGGAACAGACAAGGAAAACAATCCGAACACAATAGAGCCGCCTTTGATTACAATAAAAGATACTGATAATTACCGACATATAGCGCGCTCACTCAGGGCGAGGACTGGCGAAAAACTTTTGCTTATTGATGATAATCAAATTCAGTATGAAACCGTTATTACCGAAATAAACTCTAAAGAAATTATATGCAGAATTGAAAACTCTTACCCCTCAAAAAGAGATTTGGATTTTGATTTATATCTTGCGCAAAGTCCCCTGAGGAGCGACTCACAGCTTACAATTATGGAAAAAGCTGCAGAGCTTGGAGTAAGAGCGGTTTATCCGGTATTTACCGACAATTGTGCTTTAAAGGTAAATAAACGGGAAAAGTGGCAGAAAGTTATGTATGAGGCTTCTAAGCAGTGTGAAAGAGCTAAAATTCCGGCTTGCTATGAACCTATGAGCTTTGAGGAGATTTTAAAAAATCATTTTGATAAAATTATTGTTTTTGCGGAACGCTCTACTGAAAAGAGTTTGAAAACTTATTTAAGAGAAAATCCTATCCGTAAGGGGGAAAAAGTTCTTGTAATTATAGGGCCGGAAGGCGGATTTTCAGAGCGTGAGTTTGATTATTTCAAAGAAAAAAAATTGCCTCTGATTACGCTGGGGGATTTAATACTAAAAGCTGATACAGCGGTAATTACGGCTCTGGGAGATATTATTTATGAATATCAGAGATGATTTTGTTATTAAAAATATTAATGAAGGCTATCTTGTAGGCGGCAGTATAAGAGATTTTCTTATGGGAAAAACCACTTACGACCGTGATATTGCAATTAAAGGGGCGGAAGATTTTGCAAAAAAGACTGCCTCTAAGTTTGATGCTACTCTTATAACACTTGACAGCGAAAACAAAATTTACCGCGTCGTATTAAAGGATAAGGTCAACTATCTTGATATCTCGGAGCTTCAAGGTGCAAATATAGAAGAAGATTTAAAAAGGCGCGATTTTACAATTAATGCGATTGCATATGATTTAGCAGAAAACAAATTTATAGATGTGACAGGCGGAAGAGAGGATTTAAAAAACGGAATTTTGCGTCATATAAAAGAGGAAAACTTTAAAGATGACCCGCTTAGAATTCTAAGGGCTTTCAGATTTTATGCGCTCACCGGTTTTGAAATGAGTGATGAGCTTCAGTATGCAATAAAAAAATATTTACCTCTCGCCTTAAATCCGTCACCCGAGCGGATAAGCTATGAGATTATGAAACTCTTCGGGGGTAAATTTACGGATAAAGCTCTTTTAAAAATGGATGAAGCCGGGCTTCTGGAAAAGATTTTTCCCTGCATAATTGATGTTAAAAAAGTGCCGCCAAACACACATCACCACCTGGATTTATTGCATCATGTGATTGAATCCGTAAGACAAATTGAATTAATTTATGAAGAGTCGGACGGATTTATAAAGACCCATCTTAATTCAACAGACTTTGGCGGTTTCCCGAGGATTAACCACCTGAAACTCGCAGGATTTTTACACGATATCGGGAAATTTTCAACCTGGACTTTAGAAAACGGCAAATGCAGGAAAGAAGAATGTTTATATAACAAGACGGAATGTCTCAATTGTAATGCGCGCCACAGATTTATCAAACACGATGATCTCGGCTCAAAAATGGTTATTCCGATACTTAAAAACTTAAAATTTTCCAAAAAGCAGATAGAATACATTTCCTGTATGATAAAAAACCATATTTACCCCTCAAGCGTAATCTCGTCACCTGATTTGAACGATAAAACAATGATGCGCTATATAAGAAAAATGGAAAATAACGTAATTGATAATATAATTTTAGCGAAAGCCGACCGGCTTTCAGCAAGAGGGCAGGCAGTATCGGAAGAAATGGTTCAAAACAATATAAACGGACTCAATAAATTATTGAACTTTTATCTTGAAAAAAAAGATACACTGAAACCGCTTCCCAAGCTGCTTGACGGGAATGAGATTATGGATATTCTTCAAATCAGGCAGTCCCCTAAACTCGGAGAAATTATAAAAAATCTGCATGAAGCTCAATTAAACGGTGATATACTAACAAAAGACGATGCCGTTCAGTTTGTTAAGGAGCAATTTTTTAATAAGAAATATGTAAATAAATATTAAGTGTATTTTTAACCATTTTAAAAATCATCCTAAAGTATTACTGTTTTTGATGTTCAACCCTCTTGAGAATGGATTAAGTGTATGATATAATAATAGTAGAGGTAATAATAAAACCTTGAAGCGTAATCTGAAATGAAAAATTTCGGATGTGAAAATTGAACAAGGGGTAAATGCAGGTAAAATACGGGGTAGATAAATGGTAAATAAGAAATCCCCGGTAATCCCAAAAATTACAAACTTGCAGTTCAACAAATGAGGCAGCCCCGGCATTATAAAACATCATTTACAATATGACCAATGTCGGATGTCCCAAATATTTACCCCCGGAGTGTTATAGCCCCACACCACTCCTTAATAAAAAAGGTATCTGTTACTTAATTCAATAGGTGAGAGCAATGGATACGACAGTAATTGTACATAGACCCCAAATAGAGAAAACGGCAACGAGTGCTGCCGGGATAGGTATAGCTTTATGTCTTTTATTGTCGCAAAATTTGTTGATTTCAGCTAAAGATATTGGTGCGGAAAAAATAGCAAGTATACCGACAGTGGGCATAAGTTATATAAATGAAAGGAAAAACAACAGAGAACTGATATTTGAACAAAGTATTTCAGAAAAATATGCAAATGCGGAAGTTGCAGATGTAGAAAGAGGAATTAAACATGTCAGAATGATTAAATATTACAAAACCAGACCCGTTCGAATAAATATAGTAGAACTGTCACAAGGGGTAAATAATAAATTGGTTATAGAACCTTCGATTGCGTCAGAGACATTGGCCAATAAATCAAAAATTTCAGCAATAGCTAATCGAGAAAATGCAATTGTCGCAATTAACGGAGGTTATTTCAAACCCCTTACCGGAGTCCCGTTAGGAACATTAATGATAAATAAAAAGCTTTATACGGGACCGATTTATGACAGAGTGGCTATGGGAATTTTTGATAACGGATTTGATATGGCAAGAGTTCAGTTAAATGCAAAGATAGAAACCAACATAGGAGGGATTAAAATTGATAATGTCAATCAACCTAGAATGCTGTCAGTGCATACAATCGTTTATACGCCGGATTGGGGTAAGCTTTCTCCGCCTTGTCCGAAATATGGTATGCAGTTAATTATTGAGGACGGGAAGCTTACCCGTGTTTCATACGGTCGGAGCCAAATCCCGCCGAACGGGTACGTAATAGTCGGTTCTCAACAGAATTTAAAACCTTTTATTAAAGCAAAGAGATTTGATTTAGATTTGAATATTAATCCCGAATGGAAGGATGTAAATCATATAATAAGCGGTGGTCCGTATCTTGTAAAAAACGGCGAAGTTTTCGTTGATATGACTGCACAAAAATTGGGCTCTGTCGGCGGGCGCAATCCAAGAACTGCAATAGGTTATACAAAAGATAATAATCTTATTTTGTTAACTGCTGACGGAAGAGAAGGAGCTTCAATAGGTTTAACATTAATGGAGCTTGCGAATCTGATGAAAGAATTGGGCTGTGTAAACGCGATGAATTTAGACGGCGGCGGTTCTACCGTTATGTACGTAAACGGCAATGTTGTAAACAAACCGGCGGTAAGCGGAGGCATTCCTCTTTCGCATACTCTGGTTATAAAACAGGTTTCTTAACAGCGGTAATCATTTACCCTTGAGAGCAGCCCGTCTCTGTGTCCGACAGAGGCGGGTTTGAGTTTATAGGGTTGAAAGACGTTTGAAAATGTGCTATTCTGTAGTGTTGGTTTTTTAGTGTAAATAATAAAACAAAGGGGGTTCTTATGAAAGGTTTTGCAATGTTGTCAATCGGGAAAACCGGTTGGATAGAAAAAGAAATTCCTAAATGCGGGCCGAATGATGCTATCTGTAAACCGATTGCGCTTGCACCCTGTACGTCAGATGTGCATACGGTTTGGGCAGGGGCAATAGGTGACAGGCATAATATGATTTTGGGTCACGAAGCTGTCGGAGAAGTTGTAGAGGTCGGAAATCAGGTAAAAGATTTCAAACCGGGAGATAAAGTACTGGTTTCAGCGATTACTCCCGACTGGAATTCTTTAGAAGCTCAGGAAGGTTATGCAATGCACTCCGGCGGAATGTTATCAGGTTGGAAATTTTCAAACTTTAAAGACGGGGTTTTTGCTGAATATTTTCACGTAAATGATGCAGACGGGAACCTTGCGCTGTTACCCGAGGGTATGGACTTAGGTGCGGCTTGTATGATTAGTGATATGGTTCCTACCGGATTTCACGGGGTTGAGCTTGCTGATATACAATTTGGTGATAATGTTGTTGTTATCGGTATTGGGCCGGTTGGGCTTATGTCGGTTGCAGCTGCTGCAATAAGAGGTGCTGCAAATATTTATGCTGTTGGGTCGAGACAAAATTGTATAAATTTGGCAAAAGAATACGGGGCAACAGATATTATCAATTATAGAGAAGGAGACATTGTAGAACAAGTTCTTGATAAAACTCATGGTAAAGGCGTTGACCGAATTGTTATCGCCGGCGGCAATAATGATACGTTTGATCAGGCAATAAGGATGCTTAAGCCCGGCGGAAAAATCGGTAATGTAAACTATCTCGGAGAAGGTGATTATATAAAAATACCGCGTGTAGAATGGGGCTGCGGCATGGGACATAAACAAATTGTCGGGGGGCTTATGCCCGGAGGCAGACTGCGTTCCGAAAAACTAGCAAGACTCGTTCAAACACACAGAATTCATCCGGAAAAATTGATTACTCATACCTTTAAAGGTCTGGAGAATGTTGAGCCGGCTCTTATGCTTATGAAAGATAAGCCGAGAGATTTAATTAAACCGCTGGTAATAATTTAGTCCGATTGCAAGTTTATAGTGATGCCGCATGGATAACTCTTGTTATTTATGCGGCATTTTTCCGTTATGGCTTCTTGAATTCACCCGGCAATAAATTGTAAATTTTTGTAAAAATTAATCTAAAGAGTGTTACAAATTTTGAGAATGTGGCATTAATAAAGTATAATAATCAAGGATATGATTGTATGAAGATAGCAGAGCTTATATTAAAGTGTAAATTACATTACGCCTCAAACCCTCTTGTAGTCATGCTTTTCGGGGGGGGGGCAAGTCTAGAAGTCTTTTTTATAAATCTTTGAAGGAGGTTTTAGTATGCTGACAATTAATACTAACCTCTCTTCCCTCATAGTTCAATCAAATCTTAAAGCTTCGACTCTGGGCTTAAATCAGGCCATCGAGCGAATGACAACGGGATTTAAGATTAACGGTGCAAAGGATAACGCTGCCGGCTATTCAATTTCGACTAATATGTCAACAAAGATAGGCGCGTATCAAGTAGCAGAAGATAACGCTTCTATGGGACTTGATATGGTATCAACAGCATCAGGCAGCTTAAGCCAGATATCAGATAAACTCTCTCGCTTGAGAGCATTAACAATGCAGGCACAGAACGGCACCTACGGGAGTACCTCAATAGATGCAATAAGACAGGAAGCAGACGGTATAACGGCCGAAATAAACCGTATAATGTCAACAGCCGAATATAACGGAATAAAACTCTTTGGTGAATCATCAAAACCCACGATAAACGGTAAAGAAGTCACACTCAACTCCGACGGGTTTATGGTAGACGTTACCCGTCGTGATACAACAGGGATGACCTCAATTGCTGATGTCGACCCAAATCAAACAATCTCAAGTGGTACATACAGTATTTCAACATCAGATGAACTCGTGCAGTTTCTGGAGATGGGGAATTCTGGTAAGATAAAGGGCGGGGAGTTTGTGCTTGCTAATGATATTGATATGAGCGGAAAAAATGTGTTTCTCTCTGCAAGTATTATATCTAATATAATATTTGACGGCAACGGATATAAGATATCAAATTTAACTCAAATCCTATTCACGAGTAATCTAGAAAATTCAGAGATAAAGAATATGGGGTTAGAGAATGTAAGACTTACTGATAGTAATAATGAAAACTCTCCGCTTGTCATTCAAGCTACAAATACCAATATCACTAACTGCTATGCTACGGGTAGTGTGAATGGTGCAAGTTATTTCTTTGGCGGGCTTGTGGGCAATTTAAATGGCGGTACAATAGACCATTGCTGGACAGATGTTGATATAAATAGTAGCAGCGGCGCCAATGGCGGTATAGTGGGAGTTCTGTCCTCCGGTACAATATCAAATAGTTTTTCATTAGGTGATGTACAGGGTGTGTATTATTCCGGTGGAATAGCCGGAGTTGCATATGGTACAATAGAAAACTGTTACACATCATCAAAGGTATCATCAGAAATGGGTTCTGCTTATGAGTATGTAATTGCAAGTAATGATTCTCAAGGTCTGAGTGGGGGACCTTTAAATCTAACAATAACCAATGTAACATATGATGCAGGTGCAAACCCCGGAATGGCGTTGTATGACAATTCCCCATTGATTACTGCCTCAAATTTAACAGCCTCTTCCCGCGTTATTCCAGATATAACCCTGCAGGTTGGGATAAATTCCTCATTATCATCGCAGATAACATTTTCTACAGCGTTTACAATCAGCGGCTTATCTTCTAATATAGAGAATCCCAATATGTTGACGACTCTAGATGAGATAATAGAATCAGTCTCCAACAAACAAACAGAATTGGGTTCTGTACAAAATCGCTTAGAGAGTGTATTAGAAGAAATCTCAATCCAGTATGACAATCTTGTCTCATCCCGTTCAACAATACGCGACGCGGATATAGCGGAAGAAAGTTCTCAGTATATAAAAATGCAGATTTTGCAGCAAGCTTCCGCAACTTTGCTTGCGACTGCTAATCAGACGCCTTCTATTGCACTGCAGTTGTTGTAAAAAATTTATCTTTGTTTTTTTTAAATTCCCTTGCGGGCAAGCACCCATCCCAACCTTCCCTCAAGGGAAGGAGTATGGCACGTTTAGCGTACGCAAAGCTCCCTCCCTTTTGAGGGAGGGCTGGGGTGGGTGCTAATTGGTGTTTAGAAGTTTAGGAGTTTAGAAGTTGAGGAGAAATATATTTTATTGTGGTAGGCTGAAGTCTACTCTACAGTTTTCCCCTTGCGGGCCGGCACCCATCCCGGCCTTGTCTTGGATTTGCTCCACGCTCACAGAGCTTCACCTTTAAGCCTTACGGCTTA
>CALUPN010000055.1 GCA_944322625.1 Candidatus Gastranaerophilales bacterium
TGGTTCCAATCATCCCTCTTAACATCTGTTGCTGTTCAGGATAAAGCGCCTTATAAATCTGTCTTAACCCACGGATTTGTTTTCGGCGAGGACGGCAGAAAAATGTCCAAGTCTTTAGGTAACTACATAAGGCCGGATGATATTATTAAAAACTACGGCGCTGATATATTGAGATTGTGGGCGGCGTCAGTTGATTACAGAAACGATACAAAAATCGGTGATAATATCATAAAACAGCTTGCGGAAATTTTTAAGAAAACACGCAACACTGCAAGATTTTTGCTCGGTAATATTTATGATTTTGACCCTCAAAAAGATTATGTAAAATATGAGGACTTAAAACCGATTGATAAGTTTGCGCTGCATAAATTAAATAAAGTCGTTGAAGAAGTAACGGTAGCATTTGAAAATTATGAGTTCTACAAATATTTCCAATGCCTGCAGAACTTTGCAGCAGTTGATTTGAGCGCATTCTATCTTGATATTGTAAAAGACAGACTCTATACAGCAGGTAAAAAATCGCTCTCAAGAAGAGCCTGCCAGACTGTTTTGTATGAAACACTGCAGGTTCTTGCGAGAATTCTGACTCCTGTAATGCCTCATCAGGCAGAAGATATCTGGCAAAATACACCCGAATGCCAAAGAGGCGGCTTAGAAAGTATTCTGCTTGCAAACTGGGTGGAGGTAAATAAAGAATGGGAGAACCGGAAACTTGAAGAAGATTTTACAAAAATCTTAAAAACAAGAGAAGTTGTAACCCGTGCAATTGAACCTTTGAGAGCAGATAAAAAAGTCGGCAGCTCGCTTGAAGTTGCGGTATATGTAAAATCAGAAAATGCAGATGTTTTGAAAGCTAACGAAAAAGATTTAGCGGATATATTTATCACATCGCAGGCTTATGCAGCAGAAACCGCACCTTCTGAAATATTGAATGAGTACACGGAAGGCGAAACAACTGTTTGGGTTGCAAAAGCCGAAGGTGAAAAGTGCGAGCGGTGCTGGAAGTATAGAAAGCTAGGTGAGCACAGCGGATATGAAACAATTTGTTCTGATTGTTATGAAGCAGTAACAGAATAAGCAAATAAAAAAGTGGGCGGAATGCAAATGCATTCCGCCCACTTTTTATTATAATTCTTAGCTTAATTTTTCAATCAAACCGGCATGCTTTGATGCGAACTCTTTACCCCTTGCAATGATTGCAGCTTTTAGGATTGCGTGCAAATCAATCGGCGCAAGGTCTTTGTAATTATTCGGAAGTCTGAGTGACCAATTTTGGTCGCCTGAAGTTCCCGGACGATTGTAAACATCATGGATTTGGAAATAATCCGTAAAGAACATTTGAATATTTTTAGCCTTTGAAGCAAAGATTTCAGTAAGTTTTACGAATTTCAAATAATCTTTATCCTGAGTTAATCTTACGATAATATCGTCTTTGTTTTCAGCATCGGCAAATAAATCTTCAACAAGGTTTTTAGCGTGAAGATAGCCTTCATGAGTATTAATCATACTCTCTGCCCACATAGAAATCGGCAGGTTATCGTGCGTTCCGACCATTGTCCATACATTTTCACCGATATTTTTGCATCTGTAAGGATGTTCAGGCTTTTCAGGAACTACAAACTGGGTTAATCTCATTCCTTGAAGCTCGTATTTCTTCATAACCGCATCAACAGGATTTGTAAGAGTTCCTAAATCCTCGCAGACGATTGCGTTTTTATCAAGCCCGCATTCTTTAGCTGCCGCGATAACGATTTTTTCAATAAATCTGCCGTAAAGCTTAATCTGCTCTTCTGATAAAGTCTTTACTCTTTTTTCTTTATCGGCTTCTAAAGTCCAGTCCAAATCTTCCTGTTTTGCGATTGCATACTTTGAAAGCTCCGGATGCTCAGGTGAAGAATATAATCTTCCTGCGCCTTCTTCGCACATTGGTTTCTTGCCGACTTTATAAACCCACGGGTCGATTAAACCTACAATGTGGTCAATTCTAACACCGCCCGGGTTTTCTTTAAACATCTTTTTGTAAAGGTTTTTCATCAGTTTTCCGCCTTCACCCAAAGAGCCGTCAGCATTGAACATTTTTTCCGGATCCATAACCGGGAAGCCCCATGCCTGACCGTCTTTAGAGAAATAATCAGGAGGACAGCCTAAATACCATCCTTCCAAGAATAAGGATTGATATGCCCAGGCGTCTCTGTCAGAGAACGCAACCTGACGGTCTGCTATCATTTTGATACCTTTGGACAATGCAAACTTTTTAGTTTCTTCATTTTGAGCTTCTAAAACAAACTGACAGAATTTGTAGAAATCAATTTCGTCAGAATATTTACCCCTAATTTCTTCTATTCGCTTTGCAAAAGCTTTTTTCTCCTCATCATTTTTAGGGTTCATTAACTTTTTATCTGTTTCATTTTTCCAGGTATACCAGAAATCATTATCATTTTCGATAGAAAGTGCCTCATATAAAGCATCATTATCAAGCCACTCTGCATTTTCTTTTTTAAATTTTTCAAACTCTTTCTTTAAAGGTGAGCCTAAAAGTCCGCCGTGAATATTTTTGAAGTTTTCCCAGGCCTCTTTTAAAGCTTCATTTTGCGCTTTCGTAATATATGAATAAGCTGTTTTACCTTGGTTTTGGTTAGGATTTCCCGCAACAACTTTTTCAAAAGTTTCTTGAGATAAAATATTATCCCATTTTTTTTCAGTAAGCTGTTTTAAATCAATAAACAGCGGATTTCCTGAAAAAATAGTACCCGTATAAGGTGAAGAATCAGAACTCTTTGTTTTTCCGGCAGGGCCTAATTGAAGCGCATTAAAAATTCCGTGCGCGTAATCAATCAGCTCATGTCCGGCTGTTGAATTAAAAGTTCCAAATCCTGTGTCTTCACCTTCTTTTGAAGGAAAGCTGCTTCCGTGGATAATAAGAGCAAAGTTCTCTTTTCCTAATACTTTTAAAGCTTCCGATACAAGTTTAGTATCAATTTTGTTTGATGTTAAACAGACCATAAATTTTTTACTCCTTATCTTCTCTTTTTTGAGTGTACCATTTACAAGAACTAATTTCAACCGTACTGAAATTCATTTATGCAAATAAGTTTAGTCATTGTAAACAAACAATCCGTCGAGTTTATGCTAAAATTTTTTTATGGATAAAATTTTCTCAGATAAAATTAATATTTTAAAAGCACTGGCAATAACACTTGTTGTATCCGGACACTTGGAATTCAGACTGTTTGATATGTTTCCGCCGTACTCTTTTCAACTTACACTGTTTTTCTTTATTTCTGGTATGCTTTTTAAAGATAAATACTTAGACTGTGTATTAGAGTTTATCAAACGCAGAATAAAAAGCCTGCTTGTCTTATATTTTCTCTATTCCGCTTTTTATGCCGGAGTAACGGTTCTGCTTGCAAAACTTACAGGGAAATTCTGGGGCATGGAATTATCATTCAAAAACTTTTTTATAACTCCGTTTCTTAACGGACATCAATTTGATTTATCCTGCCCTATGTGGTTTGTAACCCAGTTATTTATGACAATGATAACATTTTTATTTGTTCAAAGACAACTGAGAGAACAAAAAGAGTGGGTTCATGCTGCGTTATATACTCTGATGGGATTCGCGGCAATACCACTTTCCAAGATTATAGAGCTTGACGCATTTTCTTTAATTATAATCAGAATAATGTTCTCATTATTTTTTGTTTATCTCGGACATTTATATACAACTAAAATTCATGGAAATTATAACATTTTTACCCCTAAAATTCTCGGAGCAGTTTTATGTATCCAAGCTGTTCTTTGGCATTTTAACAGGGATTTTGATCCTACTCACGGCATCGGTTTAAGCTATGTGCTCGTATGGGCACGATTTGACAGCCAAATTATTGTACCTGTGCTTACAAGCATTACCGGTATCTGGTTCTCATTGTTTTTCATAGATGTAACTTATAATTATTTAAAAGACATTAAATTTATAAAGCTTATCGGCGAAAACACATATCATATTATGGCAAACCACCTGTTTGTTATGTACATTATAACTGCCGTTATATTTTGGTTTAACGGAATTCCGATAAGCGAGCGTAACGAACACAATATTTATTGGATTTTCAATCCGGTTCAAAATACATACCTGTATTTCGTTCTAACAATGGTTATTACAACTTACATCGGGGTGTGTTTAAAATTCATAAAAAGTAAAATCCCGTGGATTAAAAACCTATAATTATTAAGTTCCGCTCGTAAACCTCCTCAAGCGGCAGCGTATAATTTATGATATCTTTTACCTGTGCTTTATACTTTTTCAGAACCGTTTTTGCCTCATCCAGTTCTTTAAGAGCTTTTTTGGATTTATATGCAACAAAATAGCCGTCTTTTTTCAACAAAGGAAGCGCATATCCGGAAATTTTTGACAAATCCGCTACCGCCCTGCTTGTTATAATCTCAAATTTTTTGTCTTTTAAATTTTCAACTCTGCCGCATACTGTTGTTAAATTATTAAGCTCTAAACTTTCTTTAATACGGTTTATTGAATTAATCTTTTTTTGAATACTGTCTATACCGCAAACTTTTATTGTCGGAAATTCCATTGCTACGGGAACTGAAGGGAAACCGCCGCCGCAGCCTATATCAAGAAGCTCACAATTTTTTATATCATACTTTTCAAAAAAAAGTTTTATCGCTAAAGAATCATAAATATGTTTTTCAAACAAAACTTTTTCATCATTTTTGGAAATTAAATTCAATTTTGAATTTTCTTCCAAAAACAATTTCATGTATTCTGTAAAATCCGATAGTATTTCAAAATCAACCATATTTTTTCTCGATATCTTCAAAAACATCTTTATCCATTCTGAGTTTCATATCTTTTATTCTTTGTTCTAACTTTTCGGTATCAACAGAAGCCGCAAGCGTTTGAGCAATTTTTTCCGCCTTGAAATACTCAATTAAAGCCTTCTGATTTAATGAAACATCATTATAATAATAATCTCCAAGCGCTATTGATGCTTCTAAGATATAAAAATCTTCATTAATAAATTCCGCACTCTGTTTTGCTTCCAAAAGAAATTTCAAAGCCTCCGGAGATTTTTCTTTTACGTATATTTTTGCAATATTTGAAGCCGTATAATAAATCCCGTCATAATTATTGTTATTTTTTTCGATATCATAAGCTTTTTTGAAACAATCAAGAGCATCTGAATAATTTTCGTTATCATAATAACAAGATGCCATATTTGAATAAGCCAAAGCTTTATACGGATTATGCCCGCCCAAGGCAATACATTTCGCATAATATTCAAAAGCACTTTTCTCATCCTCTCTGTCATCACACGCAAGCGCATACTTGAAATAAAGTTCCGCAAGTAAATCCGCCGGAGTATTTTCGTCTGACGAATCCAGAGCTTTTTGATAATATGAATATGCTTCATCGGGATTATTTAGTGACGAATAAATATTTCCAAGTAATGTACAGGACGATACCATTAAAGACTGAGGGGTATCTACCGAATAAATTACCTTTTTAATAGTTTCAACCGCACGCTCATACTTATACATAAGATAATATAATGCCGTAAGCTCATAATATAAATAATTTAAATTAATAACCTCATTATGCTGCCTGTAATATAATTCAACAAGTTCATAATAATGCTGCGATTTTGAATATTCATTAGTTTCTTTATACAGCCTTGCTAACTCCAGCCTTATTGTATTAACTCCGCCCGGCGGGACACTGTTGCTGTTCAGAATTCTTAAAAACTCTTCTATCGCCTCGGTATTTTTGTTTTCTTCCGTAAATTTTCTGGCCTTTTGCAGCATCTCATCAATATTCTCAGGAGTTTTTTCCGGTTCATTTTTAGTAAGCGCATTTTCGTTTAGCGGGACCTCCGCGTTTAAGACTTCAGCTTCGGCTTTTTTCCCGCTTTCAAGTTCTTCAATACGTTTATTATGATATTCTATTTCCGCGCGCAAAGCCTGTCGGGATATCATTATTTCACGCGTTTGCAAAGGTTCTTTAAGCTGTTTTTCGTAAATCCCGACTATATATTTATGCAATTTTATTTCCGTTTTAGCAGGAATCGAAATATCTATATTCTGCTGAAAATAATCTTGAACATAAATTGTCTCTCCTGCTTGAAAAATCATTAAATTTGATTTCAAATATTCTATCGAAAATTCATCATATAATTCAAATACCGCAAGAGCATTTATCGTTAAACCATGCCGGACGGTTCTCAGAAACCAGAAAAAATTCCTGATTGTTGTCGGAATAAGATTTATATAAGTTAATCCTAAAAAAGAGTCAAAATTCATTCCCGAATCCGTATATTTCTTTAGAAATTCATTTAAAGAAATATTCATTGCCTTAATTATTTTAACGGAGAGAGCCGTGTAATAATAATATCCCCGCGTATATTTATAGAAGTCCTCCATCGTCATTTCAGTACATTGAATTTGATTAGAACCTAAAAACTCTTTAAAAATTTCTTTTGAAAAAGCTTTTAAAAAAATCTTTTTATCAATCTTAATATCACCAAGAATATTTTGAACCATTGCACGCGTTGAAATAATTACTTTCACATTTTCATTTGAAATAACCTGTTCAAGGCAATTTATTACAAGGCTTATATTCTCACCCAAAATATCATCCAGAGAATGCAAAATTATTACAAAAGGTTTCTTTATTGACGCAATATACTGTTGGAATTTTACGGCAAGTGTAGTTACTTTTGTATTAAGATTTACCGCTTTGGAAATAGCATTTTTTTCTATAGTATCAATAAACGAAAGTAATATATCATCGCAAACTGTAGAGGCTTTACAGTAATATTCCAGTTTTATAACATCTTTATTCAAAAAATCCGTTACATAATTTATAAACTGCCTTTTCCCCGTACCTAAAAATCCGTGAATATACAAAGCAATCTCATCCGATGCAATAAAGTCAACAGCTTTAATCAAATCCGCATAATTATTTTTCAGAAGGAACGGATTAATTTTGTAAGAATCCGGTAAAATTATATTTTCTTCATCTATTGTACTGTCTAAAAATTTATAATCCATAAACTGATTTTAAATGATATTCTGATAATTTACAAGCAAATAAGTAAAAAAAACGGGTGGAAGAATATTTATCTCCACCCGGGTTTATATGTTATTTTGTCTAAGATTTAATTAACAAACTTGCACCGATTACGCCTGCAGTATTACCCAACTGAGCAGGTACTACCTCAACTTCTCTTTGTATCGTCATTGCTCGTTTTGCAATAGTTTCTCTTATCGGGTCAAGCAGAATATCTCCTGCGTCGGCAACACCGCCTCCGATAATAATTTTTTCGGGATTTAAAAGATTAACGACACTTGTCAACCCCATTCCGATATATTCACCCATAATCCTGAATATTTGTCTTGCAACAGGGTCGCCTTCTTTTGCTGCTACCGCTACAATATAAGGCGTAATATCAGGGTTAGCCAGTTCTCTGTATTTAGTGGATTTACCGCCCCTTATGTATTCTTCAGCCATAGCAACAATACTCGGTCCTGATGCGTACGCTTCCAGACATCCTCTGTCACCGCATCCGCAAAGGGGGCCGCCGTTCATATTCAACTTGATATGCCCGATTTCACCTGCCGCATTAGCTGCTCCACGAACTAATTTACCGTTTATTACAAGTCCTGAACCGATACCTGTTCCTACAGTTATACAAATGAGGTTTTCGCATCCGACACCGGCCCCGTAGTTTAATTCCCCTAAAGCTGCCGTTCTCACGTCGTTATCAACTCTTGTCGGAATACCGAATTCTTTTTCCATAATACTTGCGATAGGAACATTTACCCAACCCGGAATATTAGGTGCAAGTCTTACAATCCCTTTTTTGCAATCTATTTGTCCCGGGAAACCAAAACCTATTGCTTCAACGTCTGACGGCTTCAATTTTGTTTCTTTAAGCAAATCGCTGATAGCCTCTTTCATACTGTTGATTGTATATTCATACCCCATTTCCGCACGGGTCGGAATAGAGTTGGAGTATATTATTTTACCCTTATCACTTACTAACGCAATTTTGACATTGGTACCGCCAACATCAACACCTATTCTTTGTGCCATTTATAAATCTCCTTCTTTTGTGTGTCTAAATTTTATCACAAAGATAAGGTTTATGCTAGAATAAAGCTATGAAATATAAATGGCTGAACCGAGATAACAACAAAAAGCTTATTGTTTTTTTTAACGGCTGGGGAATGGATGAAAGCGCTGTCAAGCACCTTGAGCCGGATGATTATGACATAATTATGTTTTATGATTATAATTCAATTGAAACAGACATAAGCATGCTTAATAAATACAGTGAAAAATATTTAGTTGCATGGTCAATGGGAGTGATGTGCGCATCTTTGTTTAATTTAAATTACAACAACACCACTGCAATTAACGGAACCCTAAAGCCTATTGACAATAATTTCGGCATTCCTGAAAAAATCTACGATTTAACACTAAACGGTTTGACACCGGTCGGAGCAAAAAAATTTATAAAAAACATGTTTAAAGAAAATACTGTCAATTTGGAAATTAACAGGGATTTTGAGAACATAAAAAACGAACTTGCAGTATTAAAAACTTATAAAGCTAATACTGATTTTCACTATAACAGAGTCATAATAAGCCACTACGATAAGATAATTCCGGCAAAAAATCAAACAGCATTCTGGGGTATTGAACCGAATCTTGAAAGCGGTCATTGTCCGTTCTTTTTGTTCAAATCCTGGAG
This sequence comes from Candidatus Gastranaerophilales bacterium, assembly GCA_944322625.1. Classification (GTDB taxonomy): domain Bacteria; phylum Cyanobacteriota; class Vampirovibrionia; order Gastranaerophilales; family Gastranaerophilaceae; genus CAG-196. Next base: position 8,772 of record CALUPN010000055.1, read on the forward strand.
AGAACTTTTATGAATAAAGAATTAATCAAAAAAAGATTTGAAAGATGCCTTAAAACATATAACGAAAATGCTTTTGTACAGAAAAGCATGGCCGAAAAGCTTATTTCAATGCTAGAGGGGAAAAGCTTTCCCAAGATACTGGAAATAGGCTGCGGTACAGGTCTTCTGACAGATTTGGCGCATAAAAATCTTAATTATGATTTTTATACCGCTTCCGACATTGTCGAAAAATGCAAAGACTACATAAAATCAATAGACAGCAAAATAAAATTTATCTCCGAAGATGCTGAAAGACTTGCCGCTGACAGTCAAAAATATGATTTAATAATTTCAAATGCGGTTTTTCAGTGGTTTGATAACCCTGAAACAATTATCCGCCTGCTCTTCAAAAAACTAACCCCGAACGGAGTTTTAATTTTTTCGACATTCGGCAAATCAAACTTCAAAGAAATAGCTCAAATTACAGGAAAAACTCTTAAATATCAGGACGTTGCAGACTGGCATGAAATATTGAAAGGTTTTGAATACAAAATGGAAGAAGAAATTATAGTTCGCCAATTTAATACCCCGAGAGATGTTTTGAGACATATGAAAAATACCGGAGTAAATTCCATTAAGGAATCTTTTTGGAAAAAAGCCGACATATTAAAATTTGAACAAGCTTATAAGAATTACTGCAAAGACAGAACTGTACTAACATATAACCCTATTTACATAAAAATTGAAAATACATTTAAATAGGACAGTCGGTTAATATTCTGTTTGAAAAATTTATTGTACAATACGAACATTGTTACAAACCTGAGAGGTGCCATGGAAACAGCCCACACCAATCCATTCTTTAATTTCGGCAATGATAATCTTATCAACCATTTTCAAATAGAAGCTCTTCTGAATAATATTCCCGACTTGATTTATATGAAAGATACCAACGGCAACTATATTAAAGGGACTAATAATGCCGAACAGTTTATCCGAAACGGATTTGATATTCTTAATAACATAAAAATTGACTTAAAAAGTACGGAAAAAACAAATCTGGCAGAAGATAAATTTGTACTTGAGAATAACAAAACTATTACAAATGAACGGGAATTATATGATATCAACGGTTTTCCCCATTATTACACAATATATAAAGCCCCTATATACAATTATAAAAAACAAATTGTCGGACTTATTGTAAAAGTTAATAACATAGATAAACCTAAGCTTTTGGAAGCTCAGAAAGAAACTTTTGTTGCATCATTAGGGCACGATTTAAAAAATCCGACTCTTGCGCTTATATCAGTTTTAAATCTTCTTCTAAAAGGTAACTTCGGTTCGCTTACAAAAGCTCAAAGAGATATTATTGTAATGATATTGGAATCTTGTCATTCAATGAATGCTATGCTTTCCGGCCTGCTTGCGACATATAGGAGCGAAAACGGCGTTATCAGACTTAATTATGAACAGCTTTCTCTTGCAGATATTGTTATGGAGTGCATGAATGAAATGATATATCTTGCAAATGACAAAGATGTCGGGATATCTATCCGAAATGACTGCAAAATTTCAACAATATTCGGGGATAAAATTCAGATTAAAAGAGTTATTATGAATTTACTATCTAACGGCATAAAATATGCATATAAAAACTCCATGCTGGATATAAATCTTTATAATGAAGCTGACTATACCTGTTTTAAATTGGAAAATAACAGTCCTTATATTCCACCTGATAAGATTAACACAATCTTTGCGCAATATGTTTCATACGCATCAGCACATAAAGAACTCGGTATCGGTCTTGGACTTTACACTTCGCAAAAGATTGTAGAAGCTCACGACGGAGAGATTTTTGTACAAAGCTTTGAAGACGACAGAAATATATTCGGCTTCAAAATCCCCAATGTACTCAAGAATGCGGATAAACCGAGAACGGTCATGTTTTAGAAAATAATTTTTGCTTTATTTAAGCATTTACAACCGATTTATTTTTAATAATCTCTAAAAGCTTATTTACCATCAAATCTTCGTATTTCTGAGCATTTTCTTTAGAGTCTGCTTCAAACCTCAAAGTAAATACAGGTTCGGTATTACTTTGCCTAATCAGAGCAAATCCTCTATCAAACACTATCCTCATTCCGTCAAGAGTTATAATATCTTTGATTTTTGTTTCAAAGAAATCCGGATTTTCCGCTATAACTTTTTGAAATTCGTCGAGTACTGCGGCTTTTAATGAATTCGGACAGGGCAGCCTTACTTCGGAAGAACTGTATAAAGATTTAAACGGTTCAAGCATATCACTTATTTTGAAATTCGGATTTTCCTTTTTCTTTTTAGCAACGATTTCTATAATTCTGCATCCTGCATAAACCGCATCATCAAAACCGTAGTATTTATCTTTAAAGAATGTATGTCCGCTCATCTCTCCGGCAAGAACGGCACCTGTTTCTTTCATCTTGGATTTTATATAACCGTGTCCGGTTTTACACATTACAGCAACACCGCCGTCTTGGTTAATTGTATCATACAGTGCTTGGGAACATTTAACTTCGGATACAATTATCGGTTTAATCCCTTTTTTATTATATTCTTTTATAACATCTTCGGCATAAATCAATAAAAGTTTATCACCGGTCATTGAATTTCCTTCGGAGTCTATGACTCCTATTCTGTCGCTGTCTCCGTCAAAGGCAATACCTAAATCAGCTTTATTTGCGACAACAGCTTTTTTTATATCATTTAAAGTTTTCTCATCACTCGGATTCGGATGATGATGAGGGAATCTGCCGTCCGGCATTGAATACAACTCAACTACTTCACACCCGAGAGCACGATATAATTTAGGCGCAACAACACCTCCGGTTGCATTCGCAGAATCTACAACGACTTTAATTCCTTCACCGATTCTTCCAAAGCGCTTTTTCATATCGTTTATGTAGTCCGGAATCAGATCATATTCGTTTAAAATCCCAAACGGAACAGGCGGAATTCCCAATTTATATTCTTCCATTGTCAGCTCTTTTACGACTTTAATTTGTTCTTCATTCAGAGATTGTTTTGCATATGTCATTTTCAAACCGTTGTATTGGCTCGGATTATGACTTGCCGTAATAATCAAGGCTCCCGTAACCGGCATATATTTTGTAACAAACGGAGGGAGTCCCGCAGCTTCGGAATAATATCCGATAGGAGTAGGAGCCAATCCCATATCTACGACATTAGCGCCGCATGAACGCACCCCCTCAATTAATGATTTTGCAAGAGATGGTGAATGCAGTCTTGCATCGCGGCATACACTAATCCAAATATCGGAAGGCAGTTTTTGAGTTTCTTTTACCAGAAACTGAACAAAGCCCCGGCCGGTATAATAGAATAATTCCTCAGTTATATCTTCTCCGTAAATTCCTCTTATATCATTTTTTCCAAAAGCTGATTCTTTTAACATATTAAGTCTCCCCTGTTAATAAAATAATAGCATAGAAATATTTTTTTATCTGCAAGCAGCTTTTAATAAAAGGAAAACAAACTGTATTGCGGCAGACTGAAGTCTACCCTGCTACTCTACAGCAAACAAGTTTCGCGCCGCGAACGTGTTATGCATCAGCATAACGATAGTGAGCGAAAGAGTGCGGGTTCACCCGCAGCAGCCATTCAATCCCACGCCCGTAAGGGCGTAGAAAACAATAGCGTATTTTCTCTTTCTTTTGGTCCTTTTCTTTCTATTTTTATTTGCAATAAAAGAGAAAGAAAAGAACACGGAAAAGAGATTTATAAAAGATAATTTTTTGAATAAACTTCATACTCTTAGTTTTCCCTTACGGGTTAGCACCCATCCCAACCTTCCCTCCAGGGAAGGAGTGCTGTACGTTTGGCGTGCGCAAAGCTCCCTCCCTTTTGAGGGAGGGCTGGGGTGGGTGCTAACCCATAAGTTTCGAGGTTGTATATACAAAAGATAAAGCATGGTATGATACAAATCATAACAATAACGTTTATGAGGGCTATATCACCTCCGGCTATGACTTTGAAAAACTCAAGGCAGTTGCTGAAAAGATTTTCGGATAAATTCATGCCGTCATTCAGGGGTAAATATAAACCCGCCTGTAAAACCACCTTCAAGCGTGCCGTCACTCAGGGGTAAAATAAACCCGCCTGTAAAACCACCTTCAAGCGTGCCGTCATTCTGAGGCGCGGGAGCGCCGAAGAATCTCGTACTAACTTATACTTACAGTACTCGAGATTCTTCGGGCTCACTAAAAAACTGCTTTCGCCCTCAGAATGACGAGTTTGTTGGAATTTTGTGAAACTGTTCCGGAACTTATGAATGGCGGATGTTTATCAGTTGGTAATACGCCAATAGTGCCGTCATTCTGAAGGAGCGACAGCGACTGAAGAATCTCTTTAACTTATTAAAAAAGATTCTTCGGGCTCATTAAATA
>CALUPN010000056.1 GCA_944322625.1 Candidatus Gastranaerophilales bacterium
ATACAATCAGCAATAGCTCTAACAAGTTCCATCGCAGGCATAGGTTATGGCGGAGCAATAGGAGCCAAATACTTTGGTGCGGTTGGCTCACTTGTTGGTATGGGACTTGGTGCTATTACGGGTAATAGTATATCTAAATTAATAGATTAAGAGTTTTTAATAACTTTTAATGTACTCTCAAAAGCATCCATACTGCCTTGATTGACATATTTTCTAACTGCATTCATTGTATCAATCGCATCACGCTTAGAAACATCACCAAATAATATTACATCATCTGTTAATGATTCTACCCATTCTGATGTAATTGTTCTCCTATCTTTGTACATTTTTTCAGCCCATTTCAAATATTTCTGATTAACAGCTTGGAATGCAGGCTGTCTGAAACTTGTACTATAATTAACTCCTGCTATTTTCATAATAAACACTCCTTACAGGTTTTATAATAACATAGAAGCTTTAAAAATTACAACTACAATTACTTAAAGGTTAGATCACAAGGGGTCATGTATTCAGCATCAAAATGATAAATTTCTGCTAATCGTTTTACACGATAGTAATAAACTATTTCTCGAACCGGATTCTCTAATATTAATACGACTTTAGCCCTTTTTCCTGTCATTAACTGGTAATGTAAGGCTTGTCCTATACTTTCAGCCCATTTCTTAGCAAAGTCAAATTCTACAGCATGTGTTGAGGTTAAACAATCTACTCTCGTAAAGTCACTATTTTTATATTCTTCAATACCATTCCTTGTGCTCCACCAGCTATGTTGGTAAACTGCTTCTTTATATAGATGAGCAGGATACTTATTTTCTGAAGCAAGAACAATATTTACTCCTTTCAGAATCTGTACATTTGATAAAACCCTGAAACAAGTTCAGGGTGACAGCATGTTTTAATTAGCATCCACAAGTTTTTTATGACAGTTTATGTTATTTTCTGGTATAATATTGAATTTATTTTAATTAAGCAATTTTTATTCGCAAAAATACTTTATATATATAAGTGTTGAAGGTGATGATTTAATGTGTGCAGTTAATCCGGTTATGTATCAAAATCAAATAGATAAATTACCCCAAATTCAACAGGATTATGAAGGGGTAAAAGATGCTGTTGACAAAGAAAATAAACTGCCTTCAATCTTTGATATAATCCCGACTTTTAGACGAGTTGAGAGAGTGCCTGATAAAGTCGAACATTCGGATTTTGTTCCGGCAACAGGGCTTGTCGCTCTTGCCGTTCTTAATGCTCCGGAAGATTGGAGAGATATGAAATCAGCTTACGCACAGATAAAAGCTTCAGCACTGGGTGAAAAATTTACCCCATCTTATGACTACAAAACCGCACAACACCCGTTCTCATTTTTTAGGGGTACTCTTTTGCATAAATTCGTTAATCCCAAAACAAGTCCTTGCCCAAAGCTCGCTAAATGGTTATTAAAGAATGATACAACAATTATGGAAACAAAGCTTGGCGATGTTGTAACTAAAAAGTTTGATATTGAGCGCTCACAAGTCGATACCAAAATTAAAAATATAACTTCTACAAAAGAAAATCCGTCACATGTTATTGCAAGACAGTTCTGTGCAAAAACAACCTTTGGTGAATTAACAGCAAGAGCTATGACACGAACCACAAAAATCGGTACAGCAGTTCTTGGCGGTTTGGAAGCTGCTCATTTAATAAAGGAAATCACAGAAGGAGAGAATGCTCTAAAATCAACGATACAATCAGCAATAGCTCTAACAAGTTCCATCGCAGGCATAGGTTATGGCGGAGCAATAGGAGCCAAATACTTTGGGCCGATAGGCTCTCTTGTTGGCATGGGAATTGGTGCTATCGCTGGTAATAAAATTCCCGAAATTTTTAATTAACCTCTTCTAATGCAATCTAATACATGATTAAAAGCTCGCATACTCTTATCTCTTACAAACTTTTTTGCTGCCATCATTGTGTCGATGCCATCTTGCGCAGAAATGTCTTTAAAAAGGTTTACATCATCTCTTAATGATTCATACCAAGAACTGTCAATATCGCCGATTCTTTTATACCAATCTTCCGCTTTTTTCAAATACTTCTGATTAACGGCTTGAAAATTCGGTTGGTTGTAATTTGTAATAGCTCCTATTTTCATAATACACACTCCTTTTTTCTTATTCTATCATGAATAAGAAGTTTTTGTATATTAATATTCAATATTAGTCTTTTATGCAATAAAAAAATTGACAGCCGGATTTATCATATATTTACTATGATTAATAACGAAGATTATCAATATGACAGCTGTGTATCAAGAGGGATTTGTTCCGTAAATCCAAGGACATCTTCACTTCAGGAAATTCTTATTCTGTATTTGAGATTAAGTTCATATTACGCTTTAAAGTTATACGAAAACGGAAATAAAAATCGTGCAGTCAGAGGCATTATTTTAAATACAATATCTGTAATTATTTCGAATCCTCAATTTTCTGAAACGGATTTTGAAGCTTTAACTGCCGAATTTAATAAAATTTTACCGCAGATAATAAAAGAGTACGAAAATTTTTGTCAAGAGAAAAACATTGTGCCCGAATGTTTAAAATCGGTTTTGCAATTTAATAAAAAGGCAGATGTAATAAAATCTATTCAACTTGGAGAAAAAGAGTTTCTAAAAAAAGTCCAAAATGTTCCTCAGGAGGTGCGGGATTTATATAAAATTTTGTTTGCAATTGCCAAAAGTCTTTGTACAAATGTTTTGGACTTAGAAACGTTCGGTATTGATGAAGAGGAGGGTTACTTAACTATCCTGAGGCTTTTGAGTTCTTTGAATACCGGTGAACAAAAAACAGATAATCTTAAGCAATTACTTATATCGGCTTCAAAAATTGACAATCGGCTTATGAAAGATATTCGTAATGTTCAAGAAAAACGTTACGGCGAACAAAGAATAAATGCCGTTTCTTATTCTACCGTTCCGGGTAAAGCAGTTCTTGTGGTCGGGTCTAATATACGAGAGCTTGAAGACATTCTCGAAGCTGTTAAAGACAAGGATATTGATGTTTATACTCATGATGAAATGATGCTTGCTCATTCGTTTCCCAAATTTGCGGAATATAAAAATCTCAAAGGGCAGTATGGTCAAGGTATTGAAAATTGTTTACTGGATTTTGCGACTTTCCCGGGACCGATTGTACTTACAAGGCATTCTTTATACAATGTTGAAAATTTATACAGGGGGCTTTTATTTACAACGGATTTTGCCTCTTCAAAAGGAATAATTCCCGTAAAAAACAAAGATTTCTCAGAAGTGATTAAATCCGCAGAAGATGCTAAAGGTTTTAAGACCGGCCGACAGTGTGAATCTGTTACGGTTGGGTATAACTACAACAATTCCGAGAATGAAATCCGAAAACAAATAAGCCGGAGAAATTTCTCGAGGATATTTATAATCGGCTTAAACGGATACACAATAGAACAGCAAGTTTATTTCGATAAGCTTATCAAAGAAACTCCTGAGGATGTTTTTATTGTTTCACTTTCTTACTGTTTGCAAAAGGATAATGTAATATGTTTGAACACTTGTTTTGACAGCTTTGCTATTATAGACTTTGCAGAAAGAATGAGTGAAGAATATAAATTGCCGATTACCGTGTTTTTCCCGAAATGTGACAGGCATACAATGTCTCAAATGATTTATTTTTCCGAAAATGATAATATTTCCGTATTTGTCGGGAAATGCACGCCTATCATTTTGAATCCGAATTTAATTAATACTCTAAGTAAAGTTTTCGGCATTAAAGGACTGAGCTCCGTAAAAAAAGATTTAGAAGATATTACAGAGTAGATTGTTATTCCGCATTATTTGATATATATTTAAAAGAAAGATTATTAAGAAGAGGTTTAAAAGAAATGCAGAATAATCCTACAGTGTTTGTTTTAGATAAGAATGCAAATTCAAGAGAGGTTATGCAAGGATATCTGCAAAGTTTTGAATTTATTTCGGATATAAAACTTTTTGAAAATTATTATGAAGGTTATGAGCAAATAAAACAAAAAGGTGCAGACAGCATTGTTATTATGGATATTTCTTCGGAAACGGATAACGATATCAGAGAAATTACGGAAAAAATAAAATTGTGTACCCCTAAACTTGTTATAACTTCTTCAGATTATTCTACAAATACGATAATAAAAGCATTGCGAGCCGGCGCAAAGGAATTTCTTCCGAAGCCGGTTCTGCGGGAGGATTTGGTGCGCGTATTGTCAGCACTGGCGGCGTTGGAATTCGGCGAAGAGATTTCACAATCAAAGATTATAACGGTTTATTCAAATAAGGGCGGTATCGGGAAAACTACAATTGCGGTTAATTTGGCATGCGAACTTGCCAGGGTTACAAAAGCTAAAGTCGCTCTGATTGATTTAAATTTGCAGCTCGGTGATGTGTCAACTTTTTTAAATCTGAATCCTCCGTTTGATGTTAATTATGTTATAAGGAATATGCTTGATAAGGATGAAGAAGTTTTAATTAAAGCTTTTGAAAAATATAAAGATACTTCCATGTATGTACTGTCTGATCCCAGCTATATAGAACAGTCAGAGAGTATGACGCCGCGTGAAATTTCAGAATTATTTAAAGTTTTGAAGAAGGTTTTTACTTATATAGTGGTTGATATGTCTGCGAATATAGACGCGAATTCGCTTAAAATTTTAGACAGTTCGGATTGGATAATTTTTACGACAATTGTTAATATTCCGGCTATCAGAAATGCGCAGAGATGCTTAAATCTGTTCCGTTCAAGAAAGTATCCGTCAGGCAGGGTAAAAATTATCATTAACAGATATATGGATAATGATGATATAAGAGTTGAGGATATAGAAAATACTTTAGGTGAAAAAATTTACTGGAAAATTCCTAATAATTATTTCACGATAATGGAAGCCGTAAATAAAGGCGTAACTATTGCGGAGATTAATGCATCTTCAAATATTGCCGACAGTTTCAGAGAGTTTGCATCAAAAATATCAGATGATATTATTGAACAGGAAGTTATACAATACAGGATTTAGGAGATGGTATGTTAAACTGTATAAAAGAAAGTTTTAGGCTTACTAATAAATATATTATACTTGCAACCCCGTTGATTTTATTTTCACTGTTATCAAGTCTTTATATATTATTTTCCGCAGGCGGAAATCTTATTAACCTGATTATAGCGTTTATATTGTTTATACTTATGCTTGCCGCATTTCTTTCAGGTTGGTTTTATATGATACGTGAGTGTATAAAATCGCCGGATGCGGAGGATGCGAATGCATTGATTAAAGATTTTCCTTCCGGGGTCGGTGAGTATTTCCCGGCTGCTATAGGTATGATATTTTGTGTGTTTATTATATCTTCCGCTCTGGTTGCGGTTTCATACTTTGCAGGCATGAAACTGATAGGTGACGTTGGGATTTCAACAGAAATGCTTTCTAAGGCGATGGAATCTTTTGAAAATTTGAAAGCCATGTTGCTTTCTTTAAATAACGAACAATTGCTGAAATTAAATGCATGGAATTTATTACTTTTCGCAACGATGACAATTTTATACTTTATTATTATGTTTTATGCACCGGTAATGTTGTATAAAGAAAAAAATCCTTTCAAAGCTTTTTTTGTGTCATTAAAAGATTTGTTCGGCAGAAAGTTTTTAAAAAACGTGCTCCTCTATTTATTACTGTTTATATCTTATTTTCTATTATCAATATTAACAGCTGTTTTTGGTATGAATGTGATAACGCATTTTATATTTACTCTGATAAATTTTTATTATCTTGTTTTTGCGGCAGTGTTAATTTTTTATTACTATTATGTAAATTATGTGCGAATAGGCTCGCAAATAGACAAATTGTGCTGAGCTGCCGGTTCGTATAAAGCTTGTGTATAAGAGCGAAGGAGTGAAATTTATGAGAGTTTTCTTATCATTTCATGCGCTTCTTCGTCTTCAGGGAAAATAGAAACAACTTTTTCAAGATATTCAAGGGCTTTGTCATTATTTTTAGCACCTGCATAGCACTTAGCCAGGCTCATGAGAACTGAAATATTTTCCGGTCTTTTAGCCAGCAGATTGTTAAATATATTTATTGCGGAATTATATTCTTCAAGCTCGTAGTAAGTAAGTGCAAGCGTGTTTTGTGTTTCAATGTCTGGATTTTTTTCTGCCGCACGAATAAGGTATGGTTTTGCTTCTTCAAACTCTTTCCGGGCATATAAAATTCTTCCTGCGCAGAATAAAATATATTCATGTTCAGGATTAATTTTCAAAGCTTTCATAATATAATCTTTTGCGCTGTCAAGCTGGTTGAGAATCAGTTTATTAAGAGCCATGAATGTTAATGCTAAAACATTTTCCGGTTCAAGCTCAAGAGCTTCTCTGTAATATCTTTCAGCTTCATTATTTTTTGATATTGAGTATAAAAAGTTTCCGTATTCAAATATTATTTCAAAATCATTCGGAGCAAGATTTAATGCTGTTTTAAATTCGTCTTCCGCATAATCGAACAGTCTTTTATTCAAATAAATAATTCCCAGATCTTTATGCGCTTTAGCAATTTCCGGATTCATTTTTATTACTTTCTTTAAAATCTTTTCCGCAGTATCAGTGTCGCATAAACTGGATGATAAAATTGCATACTGATGTAAGATTTCCGGAGCGGGATTATTTTTTAAAAGGATTTTGTCATAAATATCTTTGGCTTTATTAAGCTGATTGGTTTTAATATATAAACCGGCAAGCTTTTGGGCGGGAAGAATAAACTTTCGGTTCATATAAACCATCTCTTCCAGCATATTTATTGCGGCAGAAATTTTTCCTAAGGCTTCAAAGCATGTAGCAAGGTTGTATTTATAATTTTCTTTTTCCGGATGCTGCAGAATAAGGGATTTATACAGCTCTGCCGCTTTTTCGTACTGTCCGGTTTTAACTTCCGACATTGCTAAAGCGACTTTAAAAGTTTCATCCTCGCTGTCTAATTCGACAGCCTTTTTTAGATATTTGCAGGCTTCTTGATGGTTTTGTTGTATTTGATACGCAGAACCTAAATTATAGTAGGCCATTACGGCATTCGGATTTAATTCAAGTGCCTTTTGATAACAATGTATTGCATCTTCACTTCTCTTGGAAGCCATATAGGCAGTTCCGAGACTGTTATATATACCGATATTGTTCGGCGATTTTTTTAATGCTCTCTCAAAGGGTTCAATACTTTTATCAAATTCTTTGATTTTAATATACGCGGTCCCGATTACAAAATCAAAAATGTAATCTTCCGGCTCTATTGCGTTTGCTGTGCAAGCATATTTTATTGCATTTTCAGGTTCGTTCAATTTCATTAAAATGACGCATAAGCTGCGATATGCTTCTGTGTATTCCGAACGTAAATTTATAACGGAAATATAGGTGTTTTTAGCAGAAATTAAGTCCCCCAGATTATTATAGCAGTTTGCAAGATAAAACAGAGAAGAAGCATCGTCAGGTTTATATTTAACAACGGTTTCAAAGTCCGCTCTTGCACGGTTCCAATCTTGCAGATTAACCGCCGTAAGGCCGGATAATTTTAATAATTCAACATTTTCCGGTTCTGTTTTCAAAGCCTCATCTAAAAGGGAACGTGCTTCCGTAAATTTTTTTTCTCCAACTAATTCATTAATCCTGTCTATATCTGTCATAATAATTTATGCTCCAAAATAGTTTTTTAATCCGGATGTTAAATTTTTATTTTTACACAATTTTTTTAGTTTTGAAATTGCCCTGTTTTCGATTTGTCTTATTCTTTCTCTTGAAACTCCGTAAATAGAGCCTATTTCATCCAAAGTTTTTTTATTACCGTTGTTATTAAGACCGAATCTTAAAATCAAGACATCCCGCTCTTTTTGGCTTAATTGTTCAAGCATGTTCTTTATATCATCAAGCATACTTTCTTGTGATACAAGCGAATCAGGGGCAATAGTGGATTCATCCACTATATAGTCAATAATCTTGTTTGAATCGTCTTTTTGTCCGGTAGGTGTGTCTATACTGATTGTAGACTGGGTAGACTTTATAATGGAAGTTAATTTATTTACCGTAATACCCATTTTATCGGCAATTTCTTGTTTGTTAGGGATTCTGCCAAGCTCTGTTGTTAAATCCAGCGTGGCTTTTTTGATCTTATTAATGGATTCGATTAAATGTATAGGCAGTCTTATAATTCTTGCTTTATCTGCAATAGCTCTTGTTATTGATTGCTGAATCCACCATGTTGCGTAAGTTGAAAATTTATAACCTTTAGTATAATCAAATTTTTCCGTGGCTTTTATAAGTCCCATGTTGCCTTCCTGAATCAAGTCAAGAAAAGAAAGTCCGCGGCCTATGTATTTTTTAGCGATACTTACAACAAGCCGTAAGTTTGCGTTTATAAGAACTTTTCTTGCAATTTCGCTGTGTGTTTCATAAATTTTTTTTGCAACTTCAAGTTCTTCTTCAGGTGACAGAAGGGGAATTTTACCGATTTGTTGAAGGTAAATTCTTACGGAATCGTCCGAGTTAACAGATGATAGACTTTCCTGTGTTTTAGGTTCTTCAATCGCGATTGAGTCGTCATCGTCTTCTATAGGTTCAATACTGTTAAAATCGACTCCTTCATCCGAAATATCGTCGGCTATTATATTTAGTGTTTCGCTCTTTTTTGTCATAGTTATGTTCCTTTATTTTGTAATATATGAAGAATTAAGTTTTTATATTGACCGCTTCACTCTTCACGCCTCACCCTTCACCTTTTTTCTGACACTTTCAAATAATATTATAGCAGCAGCATTGGAAACATTTAAAGAGTTAAAATTTGTTAACATTGGAATTTTAATTTTAAAGTCCGCAAGTTTTAGCAGTGATTTGGAGATTCCGGCATGTTCCGCCCCCATAATCAAGGCAAAGTTCATATCGGAATAATCGATATCATAATAATTATCGTTCGCGTGATGATCCGATGCAATTACCCAATAGTTGTTTTCTTTTAGCTTTTGGACGGCACCGGTAAGACTGTTGACTTTTATTATTGATATATGATTTACTGCTCCCGCACTTGTTTTTTCAACCGTAGAGTTAATTAAAACTCCGCGGCGGGAGGGTAAAATTATTCCTTTTATGCCTGCGCAAACTGCCGTTCTTATTATGGCACCGACATTATGAGAGTCTTCTACTCCGTCTAAAATAACAACATTGCCGCCGATATTTTCGATAAAGTCATCAAGCTCAATATATTTGACCGGTGAAAGCAGGGCAATAACTCCCTGATGTCTGCCTTCTTGTATAAGTTGATTGAGTTTTTGCATGGCAACAAATTGAAAAATAACGCCATGCTCTTTAGCGAGTTCCTTGATTTTTTCAATTTTAGCGTCCGCGCGGGAATTTTGAGAAATAAGAATTTTATTAAATTCTCTGCTGCCGGCTTCCAGAGCCTCGATAACAGCGTTTTTGCCGTATATAATAGTATTTTCCATTATACTGATACCTTAAGCATTCTTTCTATGCAATTATAGCTCAATTTCCTTATGTTTTCATCAATATTAATTTCGTTAATTTCGTATTCCAGAGATTTCCAAATTTCTTCAAGCGTAGTAAGTTTCATGCTTTCACAGAGCATGTTGTTTTTTATTAAAATAAATTCTCTGTCAGGATAATCTCTTTTCAGCCTGTCAACCACGCCTTTTTCAGTCACAATGACGAATTTTTTATGACTGCTTGCTCTGACATAATCAATAATACCGCTTGTACTTCCGACATAATCTCCGAGTTCGCTTACTTCGGGCTTGCATTCCGGATGTATAAGGATTTTTGCATCAGGATATGTTTGACGCGCTTTTTTTATATCTTCAATTTGAACCCCGTGATGAACCGGACAATTTCCGTTATAAGTGATGACTTCTACTCCTTCAAGCTGTTTTTCAACCCAGCTGCCTAAGTTTGCGTCGGGAACAAACAAGACTTTATTTGTATTTAAGCTTTTTACGATGTCTACCGCATTGGAGCTTGTACAGCATATGTCGCATTCCGCTTTTACTTCCGCGGTTGAATTTATATAACAAACAACCGGTATTTCAGGGTAATTTTTCTTAAAATTAACCATTTGTTCATGATTAATCATGTCTGCCATTAAGCATCCGGCAGAAAGATTCGGCAGTAAAACTTTTTTATCCGGCGAAATGATTTTGGCGGTCTGAGCCATAAAATATACGCCTGCAAAGACTATAATACCTGCGTTTGTTTTTTCAGCCTGTTTACTCAGATAGAGGGAATCCCCCACAAAATCCGCCACTTCATCAATCTCGATATTTTGATAGCTATGAGCCAGTATTATTGCGTTTTTCTCTTCTTTAAGTTTTTTTATTCTCTCAATTAAATTTTTCATCTATTTATCCTGTGTACAAAATTTAAGTTTTATTGTACAATAAAAAAAAATAGGAAGAAACAGGCATGGATTTATTTAAGAAGAGTGTAATAATAGGCGTATCTGTGACACCCGAAGTGGGTTTAGAAGTCGCGCAGATAGATTTTAACAGCCAAACAGTATTAAAGTATGGCGTAAGGCCGCTTGATTATGATATTAACAGGCGTGAAATCGCTGATTTAGACATTTTTAAAGAAACTTTACAGGATTTGTTTCTTGAATTACAGATTCCAAAAGGAGCATCAATCATCCTTAATATACCTACGGTAACATTTAAGGTTAATGATTATCCTGCTGCTTTAGATGAGGAACAAATTACTAATGCTATAGATGAAGAGCTTGCGGAAATTCCGTATTATAAAAATTCCGAACCGGTGACCAGTGCGGCTTTGCTTCCGAACTCGACAATTCAGTTTAATAAGATTGCGTATATATCGGCACAAAAATCCATGCTGATTGAAATTGCGATGCTTATTAAGGATTTGGGATATAAACTTTACGCGATTGACAGCTCCGTTAACTCCGTTCTCAGAGCATTGATATTGAAAGAAAGGGTTAATGTAGAGCCGGATGTTTCCTGGATTCTCATGATTGTGGAAAGTTTCTGCTGCAGAGTTATATTGATGCAAGGCAGGAATTTTGTCGATGCTTATGAAGAAAAAATCAGTATCGGTGAAGTTCTTGGTGATGCGGAAAATTATTCGACGGTAACGGCTGCGGTAGCTCCGCTTTTAAAGAATATTCCCTCGAAATATTTATGTGTAGTATCAAAGACTAATATTATTTCAGCGGAAGTTCTTGCAAGTAAGCTGACATATTCTGCTCCGATTATTCATCAAGAGGCAAACAGTTTCTCTAAAGAAGCATTTATGGAATTGGATCCTTCTGTTGATGAGAGTCTTGCCAAAACAGTTTCTCTGGATATTATAGGCTCTGCTCTTTACTGTGATTTTGAACCGCTTTCAGCTGTTCATTTTAACCTGTATAACAAAGCACTCGGAGAAGTTTATCTATCGGAACAGCCGCCTGAAATTACTATCGGCGGGAGAACAATAGTTCTTTCGTATCAGTTTCTTATTAAGCTTTTGATTATTGTCGCAGTGCTTATATTAGTCCCGACAATTATTGGTTTTGTGTATTTAACAACGACTATAGGTACGCAAAATAATCAGATAAGCGATTTAGAACGTGAAATTTCTTCAATTGAAAAGTTCTTAAAAGAAAATGAGGATATTTCTTCGGATATGTTTGATGAAGGTGATGAAATTCGCCTGGGATTAGGACATAACAAAAATATTTATTCCTATTATACAATAGTAGGGACGGAAATCCCTAAAAAGTTGTGGTTAACGCACTTGAAGCTTTCGGATAAGACAACTGTTGAGGGGCAGGCTGATAATCTTGAGAGTGTATATGCATTTTTCAGAAGTATAAAAGATTATAATCCGAATTCCGAGATAAAATTGCAAAAACTCGGATTGGCAGCAACTTCTCAGATGCAAACTATTGAAGAGGGACCGAATACGGATTTTGATACCGATTCTATACTTACATCTCTCAATGCTGATTTTTATGAATTCAGAATATCTGATGAGCCTGAGGTATCCAAACAAGATATCAAAAAAGACGGAAATAAGAATGATGCCGGCGGGCTGCCTGATATAGAAGATATTAAATAAAAAGGATTAATAAGAAATGGAGAAATATAAAAAATACTACGGTGTGATTGCTTTTTTGGTGATTGTCTTAATTCTTCTTCTCGGTGCATATAAAATAATTGCTCCGAAAATAGAAGAGATGAATAATCAGAAAAGTACGATTGAAGCAAAACAAAAAGAACTCAGTGATAAGAAGCAAAAACTGGAGATTGTTAAAAAGAAAATCAAGCGTATTAGAGAGTCTATTGTAACATCGCAAAAGAAAATATATTCTCCGGTTGAATCAGATTTGGGTAATGATACACTTTTCTTTACTCTCTACAGTGATTTAATTGAAATGGTTCATTCAAATTCCGTAAAGATTAAAGCAATTGATTATGTTTATAATCCGGAATCGGATAAATTTGTTGAGTTTGGCAAAGATGTTTATTTTGTATGTGATGTAAATATGGAATTAGTTTCCAATTATGTTAATTTAGGTAAACTTATTCAGGATATATACCAGTATCCTTATTATATCAGGATTAATGAATTAGATATAAAACCATACGAGAAAGACAAGAAGATTTTGCTTACTTCATTAAGTCTGCGTTTATATGCACATACTGCTCCCGAAGCGGAAGACGGTACTCCGGCAACGGCATCTGAGGCTGTTGAAATGCCGTTGGAAGGTGCTGAGACCGCATTACCTCAGTAAAGACTTGAAAAATATTTTTTAGCAGGTTAGAATAAACCAGAGGTGCAGGTAATGTATTTATGTACTGAAACCCGGCAGAATTGAAAAGTTAATATAAGCGGAAGTAGCTCAGTTGCCCCAGTGAGGCGTCGGGGTTACATACGGAAGCGGTAAATGTTGAGTGGAGCCGAACGGTTAAAAGATATGTACTCTGCCAACTGAGCCGCAAAGATTGAAAAGTTAATATAAGCGGAAGTAGCTCAGTTG
>CALUPN010000057.1 GCA_944322625.1 Candidatus Gastranaerophilales bacterium
GAATAAGCATGAAAACATATTCAGCAAAACCTCTTGAAGTTGAAAGAAAATGGTATGTAATCGATGCTGAAGGCGAAGTTTTAGGCCGTTTAGCAGTTCGCATTGCAAACATTTTAAGAGGTAAAAATAAGCCGGAATATACTCCAAACGTTGATACAGGCGACTTTGTCGTTGTAGTAAACGCTGAAAAAGTATTAGTTACCGGTAATAAAGAAACAGATAAAATTTATTATCACCATACGGGTTATCCGGGCGGCTTGAAGGCTGCTTCTGTTAAAGAAGTAAGAGAAAAAGACGCTACTAAGTTAATCGAAAAAGCTGTTAAGGGCATGTTACAGCACAATACTTTAGGTGCTCAACAGTTTACTAAATTAAAAGTATATTGCGGACCTAATCACCCGCATGCGGCACAAAAGCCGATTGTATTAGAAAAGGAGGCTAAATAATGGCTGAATCTAAAGAAATTATGGCTACTGGTCGCAGAAAATGCGCGATTGCCGTTGTTAAATTAGTTAAAGGCAAAGGCAGAATTTTCGTTAACGGTAAAAAATTAACTGATTATATCGGCAATATGCCTGCTGTTGAAATGATGGTATACAGACCTTTAGTTTTAACTGAAAATCAGGATAAATATGATGTAAGAGTTAAAGCAGTAGGCGGCGGTATTGTTGCTCAAGCATCAGCTATCAGACATGGGATTTCAAGAGCATTGTTAAAGGCTAATGAAGATTACAGAAATGTATTGCGTTCCGAAGGCTTATTAACAAGAGATGCCAGAGTTAAAGAACGTAAGAAATACGGCAGAAAAAGAGCTCGTAAGAGATTCCAATTCTCAAAACGTTAATATTTGTTATCAAATATACAAAAAAAAACGGTTTCCTCAAAGGAGACCGTTTTTTTTGCAAAAATATATTTCTTTACAAAATCGTGTTATAATAAAAAAGAATAAAGCAGCCGGATAATCGCGCCCTTCGCGGTGAGGAAAGTCCGTGCATCCAAGGACAGGCCGCCGGAGAAACTCCGGGCAGCGTGAGCTGGCGGAAAGGACCACAGGAATGGGGTAATAAATTACCCGTACTGCTAACCGTCTTTTTAAGACAGGAGCGATGGTGCAACGGTGAGTTAAGAGCTTCACCAGCGGTATCGGAAGATACCGGCTAGGCAACCCCCGGCCGGATGCAAGATTGAACGAGATGCTTGAGGTGTCCGCTGAGTCTCAAAAAATCGCTAGAGATTGGGAGCAATCCCAATACCAGACAGATGATTATCAGGGAGAAATCCTGAACAGAACACGGCTTATGAGCTGCTTTATTCTTTTTTATTTATTCAACTTACTATAGCCACCCCTGAGCTTGTCCCAAGTCTTGAAGCTCCTGCTTCTATCATCTTCGCGGCAGTTTCTTTATCCCTTATTCCGCCGGAAGCTTTAACTTTCAAGCCGGCATCTTTCACTGTTTCATACATAAGTTTCACATCTTCGACTTTTGCACCGACTCCGTTTTTTACAAACCCGGTAGATGTTTTAACAAAATCGGCTCCGCCCTTTATACATAATTCACAAGCTCTTTTTATCTCATCACTTGTAAGAAGATCTGTCTCAAGAATAACTTTGAGATTCTTCCCCTGACAAGCCATTTTAACTCCCGCAATTTCGTTCACAATATATGCGTCATCACTGTCTTTCAGCCTACCGACATTCAAAACCATATCAATTTCATCCGCACCGTTTTTTATTGCATCGATTGTTTCAAGGATTTTTATTTCCGTTGTATTCTGTCCGAGCGGGAAACCAACCACAGTAACAACTTTAACGTCACTTCCACCGGTTTCTTTTAGATACTGCTTTGCATATTTCACATTACACGGATTGACACATACTCCTAAAAACCCGTATTTTACGGCCTCATCAAGAATTTTCTTTACTTCATTTTGTACAGCATCCTGTTTCAACAATGTATGTTCTACATACTTTCTCATAAACCATCATCTCCCCATAAAAAATATTGCGGTTCCTAACCCTACAATCAAGCAATAATAACCAAATATACCCAATGAAAATTTTGAAACAAATTTAAGAAAATATTTTATACAAACATATCCGACAATTCCTGAAACAACGGTTCCGGCAATAATAGCAGTCCAATTGTAATTAACTATTTCATGATAATCAATTTTTACCAACGGATAAACCATAGAAGCTCCCATAATTATCGGAATACTAAGCAAAAATGAATATCTGGCGGCAGTTGTTCTTTCCATGCCGCTTAAAAGTCCAGTAGCAATAGTTAAACCAGAGCGGGAAAAACCGGGAAGTGCGGCTAAGCCTTGAGCAATTGCAATTAAGATTGAATTTTTAAGTGAAATATCTTTCTTATCGGCATGCCTTTTAGCCCAAAATTCACTAAACAATAAGAGTACGCCTGTCCCGATAAGAAGCAACCCTACAACTGCAGGCCGAAAAACAAGCCCTCCTGCAACTTCATTCAGCGGATATGCAATCAATACCGTTATAAACGTGCCTAAAACAATATAAACACCGAGCTTAAAATCACGAGATGAATAATCTTTATTCTTTAGCCCGAAATATAAGGCTTTTATGATTTCCGCAATTTCTTTCCGGAAATAAATTAACACGGCAATTAATGTTCCCAGATGAAGCATTATATCAAGAAAAATTTCCTGATTAGATTCCCGTACAATTTCTATACCTTTAAAAACCTTATAAAAATTAGACGTAAACACCAGATGCGCAGAGCTTGATATCGGTAAAAACTCACTTAAACCCTGCACAATACCCATTAATATTGACTGTATTAAATCCAAAGCTTCTTCCTCCCGAATTTATTTAAAATCCCTAGCTTTATTATACCATATACATTTCTGTTACAATCCTATTTCTTCAGGATTTAAAATCGTTCTGAGCTTTAGAGCATAAATATCAGTTCTGTTCAACGAAGCCAGTTTTACGGCGTCTTTTTCGGTCGTTACGATAATACCTACAATATCCCTGATATCCTCTTCCGTATACTGATGATGATCATCAAATGTCAGCTTATTTTTAATCTTGTAATCTTTTTCAAGGAAATTATAAAACTGCTCCGGCTGTCCGATTGCCGAAAGCGCCGTAATTTCAGTCCCTTTTTCAAGATGTTCTCCGGAAATTATATTATAAACATAATCCGGTTCAATTTTGCATACACTGACTCTGCCTTGTGCCGTATGAACTGACCTAATATCCGAAGAACTTTGCCCGAAATATTGCTTTTCCGCTTCTTTTGCAAGTTTTTCCGCTCTCAAATGCTCAACATTTTTGCTGACAATCAATAACCTGTCAACCCGTTTAAAACCTTCCGTACCTTCTCTTAGAGGCCCTGCCGGCAACAGACATTCATTACCAAACATTTTTTCCGAATCCATAAGAACAATATTCAAATCTCTATACATTTTTCTGTGTTGAAATCCGTCATCAAGAATTATTTTAGTAACGCCTAATTTACTTACGGCATATTCAGCCGCTTTAAACCTGTCTGCACAAGTTAAAACAGCACACATATTAAGATTTACGGCAAACCAGTAAGGTTCATCACCTGCCATATCAGCTTTATAAAACAAATTAATCCCGTCAGATATTACATTAACATTTTTATTATCCAGTCTACCGCCATAACCCCTCGAAATTATCCCGACTCGCTCCCCTTTTTCGACAAAATATTTTGCTATCTCGGCAGTTACCGGGGTTTTACCAACCCCGCCGGTTGTAAAATTTCCGACGGATATCACATAAGCATTAACTTTTTTAGGTTTTAAAATATTCATATCATACAAATAATTTTTTAAGCTGCTTCCTATTCCGTAAAACACGGAACAAAACTTAAGCAAGCTAAACAGAACCCCACGAGGATTTTTTGTATAATGAAGTTTTGTAATTTCAGTTTTTATATTCAATAATCTGTCCTTTAGACTTATAAAATACTAAAAATAGTATATAACAAAAATACCGGCAATAGCGGCCACTCCCCCTTACCTGCATTCATAATAATTTCCGCCTTATATAAACTATTAAAACTAAACAGCAACGGCTTTTTCAAGAGCTTTATAAACGGCGTCGGAAATCAATCCGTTTTCCGCATCTTCATGTAAGATTGCCAGAGCCTCCTCTTTTGTCATAGCATCCTTATAACTTCTTTTCTCTGTCAAAGCCGAATATTTATCCGCAGCTATAAGTATCTGATTTGAAAAATCAAAAGAAAAATCTTTTGTTACAGCGGGATACCCGCTTCCGTCAGGAGTTTGATGATGGTATTTCACAAGTTTTAACACATTATCATTAACCCCTTGTCGTTTTAAAAGCTCATATCCAAGCTCCGAATGAAGACTCATAATCTGTTTTTCATCCTCTGTTAATTTGCCTGTTTTATTAAGAATTTTATCCGGTATCAAAACCTTTCCGTAATCATGCAGCATTGCAGCCTGCTGCAAATCGGATTGATTAATCTCTGCCTTTATTTCTTCGGGAAGAGCAGAATATATTTTAGCGGTAATAACGCGGGTATCAGTTAAATGCCCGCGCTTAAGTCTTTCAAATTCTTCATAATTTATTCTTAACGGGATTCTATTTTCATTCATAATCCGCCTAATTTCAGGGCTTGATTTTGCAATTTTCGTTAAAGTCTCTTTGTCCCAATAATTGCCGTAAAGAGGATTTGTGCTGAAGGAATCCTTTTGCGGTTCAAACAAACCGGGATAAACAGCTTGATTTGCCCGAAATCGAATTCCGGGAAATACAATATTATTCAAGATTGGGGTATTATATATTTGTGTCATTCTTTTCTTCAACTTCACACTAACTATATCGTTATAGTCATGTAAAGTATTTTTTTAATAAAAAATTGACTTTTTTAAACTGTTATTTAACAAATCGTTACATTTTGAATTTGCGGAAATTATTTAACTACTCCCATTTTCCTGCAAGCCTCATATGCGCAATTTTGCTGAGCCTCTTTTTTTGATTTCCCGGTTGCAGCTGCTATAATCTCACCGTTCCACTCAACTTCTACCGCAAATTCAGGCTTATGAGCAGGGCCTTTTATTGAAACCGTACGATAAATAGGAAGAGTTTTATTTATTCCCTGCGTATATTGTTGAAGAATATCCTTCGCGTTATATTTTTCAAAATGCTTATCAACATCATCGGCAAAAACCATTATATAATCTTTTATAAACTTTTCGATTTGTCCTTGTTTCCCGCTCAAATAATAAGCTCCGAGAACTGCCTCTAAAGTGCAAGCTATATTTGATTCACGCTTTCTGCCGCCCTGCTTTTCTTCGGCAGGTCCTAAAACCATTAATTTGTCTATTCCTATCTTAACTCCGACCTGTGCCAAAATTGCATCCGATACAAGAATTGAACGAATTTTACTTAGCTCACCTTCCGGAGCTTCCGAATATGTTTCATAAAGAAGTTTTGAAGTAAAAAGCTTTAAAACCGAATCTCCGAAAAATTCAAGGCGCTCATAATTATCCGAATCATTCAGCCCTTTTTCCTTTGTATAAGAAGGATGAGTAAGAGCCTTTTCCACAAGTTCGTTTTTTTCTCCGAAAATCTCTTCAAGCATCAGAAAAGGCCTTTAAATATATCAATAAAATTATTTACCACAAAGAAATATAAATAGTAATGAACAACCGGAATTGTCAGAATATAACTGTCTGTTCTGTCCAAAAATCCGCCATGCCCGGGAAGAATATTACTGGAATCTTTCACACCGGCATCTCTTTTAATCATTGACTCACACAAATCACCAATCTGCGCAAACGCCGCTATCAATAGTCCGAGAATAAGAGAGTGATACCAGGGTATAAGAAGCATATGACCAAAAATCATACAGGCAATCAGACAGGTTAATGTTCCGCCAACAGAACCTTCTACAGTCTTATTCGGACTGATAACCTTAGAGAGCTTGTGTTTGCCGTATTTACAGCCAGCGAAATAACAAAAGCTGTCGGTTAAAATTACGCAGAACAATAGTAACAAGGCATATCCGGCACCCTCCGTCGTTACCCCTTGTTTAATAAACCCGTCATATACAGGATGGCTGCCCAAATCTCTTAAAAATAATAAGTGAAGCGGAAACCAGCCGCAATACACAAAACCCAAAATAGTTGTCGCCACATTTGCAATATACGGCTGCCTGCCTCTGAACAAAACGGACATAAACGCCATTATGGAACAGCAGGTAAAAGCAAGTGCAACCAAATCAAATCGGTTAAAATAAGCAAGCGCCGCAAAAATAACACTGGAAATTATTATTATTTTGAAACTCGGCAGAAAACCTTTGTGTTTCAAAATAGTTGTATATTCTTTTGCAGCCAATACAACTATTGCCAATACAAGAGCTACCAGATACAAACCGCCTGACAGTATGGCAAATAATGCCAAAAAACCGATAATCAATCCCGTTAATAAACGTGTCGGTATACGCAAGATACCCTTTTTTTCCGAAGTCATTATACCGTCATAACCTCTTTTTCTTTTTCAGTCACTTGAGAATCAATAATACCGACATATTTGTCAGTAAGTTTTTGAATTTTATCCTGATTGTCTTTTACAGCATCTTCGGGCATGTTTTCGTCTTTTTCAATTTTCTTAAGACTGTCTACCATTTCTCTTCTTACGTTACGAACAGCGACCTTAGCGTCTTCACCGTATTTTTTAACCTCTTTTGCGGTCTCTTTTCTTCTCTCTTCCGTTAACGGAGGAAAATTCAATCTTACACAAACGCCGTCGTTATTCGGAGCAACACCCAATTCTGCTTTTATTATGGCTTTTTCAAGCTCTTTCATAATACTTTTATCAAAAGGAGTAATCACTAAAGTAGTACCCTCACTGACACTGACCTGAGCCATTTGCCTGATAGGAGTCGGAGCACCGTAGTATTCCACAACTACTTTATCTAAAATAGCCGGATTTGCACGTCCGGTACGAACCGACGCAAATTCACGCTTCATTTGCGAAACTGCCTTTTCCATTTTTTCTTCACCAAATAAATACATCTCTTCAAGAGCTTCTGACATAATATTCTCCTTTTATATATTAACTTACGTACGTTCCGACAGCTTCGCCGTTCATAATTTTTTCCAGACTGCCTTTTGCCTTAAAATCAAATACAATGATAGGAATTTTATTCTGCTTACACAATGCGCAGGCTGATGTATCCATGATTTTAAGCTCATTTTTAATTATATCATCATATGACATATTATCTATCTTTTTTGCATCGGGATTTGTTTTAGGATCATCGTTATAAACCCCGTCAACCCCGTTTTTAGCCATAAGCATTACTTCCGCGTCAATTTCCGAAGCTCGAAGAGCAGAAGCCGTATCTGTCGTAAAGAAAGGATTGCCGGTGCCTGCCGCAAAAATAACTACTCGTCCTTTTTCTAAATGACGTATTGCCCTATGTCTTACATAAGGTTCCGCAATTTGATTCATAGCTATCGCAGTTTGGACTCTGCATTCAACACTAATCTTTTTTAAAGCACATTGAAGAACAACCGCATTCATAACTGTTGCAAGCATGCCGACATAATCTCCGGACGCCTGATCCATGCCTAACCTTGCGCTGTTCTTCATTCCGCGGAAAATATTCCCTCCGCCTACCACGACCGCAACTTCTACACCTTTATCCGCAATTGACTTTATCTCATTTGCAATCATCTCAACAGGTTCATAACCAATACCAAACTGTTGGTCACCTAAAAGTGCTTCCCCGCTGATTTTCAATAACACACGCTTATATTTTGAAGCCATTAGTTACCTCTCCTTTGTTTTATGGTAGTCGAAAAAACTCCGTTTGTAAAGGGGGAAATTTATATAAAACAAGATTAATTGAATCTTTTATTGAACTAAAAGCTTTAAATATTTAATATACTTCAACCTGTTATGTCATAAAAATGATAAAACTGATATGGATATCTTTGGGTATATTCTTCAAAAAATTCCGCATACTCTTTTTTTAAATTTTCAAGAGTTTCTTTTTTATTTTTCGTATAATTTTCGAATTTTCGGGTTAAGACTCTGTAATTTTTTCCCTCTTTTGCACAAACAATAAAATATATCGGAACTTCCATCATTAATGCAAATCTTAAAGTCCCCAGAGGAAGACGGATTTTTTCTCCGAAAAAATCCGCTTCATAAACAGTATTACTATTCCGGGCTGAGACCCTGTCTCCGGCCATAAAAACTAATTCGCCGGCTTTTAGTCTGTCAGAAATCCGAATTGATGTATCAAGACTTATATCTTCTACCGGAAAAACTTCCGCATTCACTTTTTGGGCAAAATGTTTTAAAAATCCGTTAAAAATTTTACAAGCATCCGTTTGCATAAAAATATTAATGCGTTTATCTTTAAATTTACTAATTAAACTTCTTAATACTTCAACATTTCCGACATGCGAAGTAATAAAAAATGCGCCGTTATAAATCTCTAAATTATCAATGATAAATCGTTCCATATCAAAATCACCGACAAATGAAACGAATTTATCAACAAGAGAATCTCCGTAATTCAAAAATTGCCGAACAGAACTTGTAAAAGGCGGCTTCTTAAGAAGTCTGTAAAATTTTTCCGAGGAGCGGCGGCGTTCTTTTGCCGTCAAAAAAACAGTAAGACTTACAAACAAAGCTATTATTTTCAAAGCTTTTTCTCCGAAAATTCTATAAGCCCAATAACTCAATAAAAGCCTTTTTACCCCGGCACCTTCCTCAGATAACTGAAACCATTTAGCCATTTCTGCACACTCCGAAAACTTTTAACATAAAAGTAATATGCTCAATGTTCGTAAAAAATAAGACAGATAACGAATTATTCATTTATATCCTGAACTTATAAATACAAAAATATCGGAACGACAGGATTTGAACCTGCGACCTCTACCACCCCAAGGTAGCACGCTACCAAGCTGCGCCACGTCCCGATATTTTTATTTAATTTTCAAATTTTGGGCGCAGCTTGGTAGTTTATCTTTTATACGGCTCGGGCGGAAACTACACGTTTCCTAACTCGCCTGCCTCCTCTCGAAACGATTATTAATCGTTTCTCGGGAGTCCTTGCCACGTCCCGATATTTTTATTTAATTTTCAAATTCAATGTACCGCATAATAAATATCTAACCGTTATACTTATTAAGGAAACTGTTCCTCTTCCGAACTTCCACAAATCGAAGAAAGCAAGGACTGCGACAACCCATTCCCTCACGCCTGAGAGAGTGTGCGGGAGACTTGTTATAAAACAAGCAATCTCCGCTATCGATAAAAAATGGTCGGGATGACAAGATTCGAACTTGCGACCCCCGCGACCCGAACACGGTGCGCTACCAAGCTGCGCTACATCCCGTTAACCATTTTTAATTTTCAATTTTGGATGCAGCTTGGTAGCTTTTCTTTTATACGGCTCGTGCGGAAACTATATGTTTCCTGACTCGCCTGCCTCCTCTCGAAACGATTATTAATCGTTTCTCGGGAGTCCTTGCTACATCCCGTTAACCATTTTTAATTTTCAAACTCTTAAGAAAGAATTATCTTTCTCACTCTTCCCTTTGAAGGAAAAGTTATCCGACTGTTTGTAACACAGTGGCATACAACTATTATAAACAAGCAATATTATAAATCAAGTAAACATTTACATTTTTTTTCAAATCATGTTAATATTTAAAAAAATACGGAGCAATAAAGTATGAAAAAATCGGTCGGATTTATAAATAATTTGAGAAGCAAAATTGATAAATTATTTTCGTTGAGAATTGTTGACGAACATATTGTTATCAGATTTCTCGGCTTAAAATTCTGCAAAAAATATAATTGGAAATACGAGTTTAAAGAAGTTACAGAATACGGACTTAATAAAGAAAAAAGAAATCCGAGAATTATTATATCTCTCACAACTTTTCCCGGCAGAATTAATTCCGTGTATAAAACCATATCAACCCTTCTTACTCAATCCGTAAAACCGGATGAATTAATTCTCTGGCTTGCTGAAGAACAATTTCCGACCAAAGAACTTCCGGAAAATCTTACACGTTTACAGCAATTCGGGCTTACAATCAAATGGTGCGAAGATATTCGCTCCTTTAAAAAATTAATTCCCACTCTTAAAGAATTCCCTGATGACATTATTATTACAACCGATGATGATTATTATTACGACAAAGATTTAATAAAAACATTACTGGAAGAACATGAAAAATATCCTGAATGCATAATCGGCGGAAGAGCTATGCTGCTTGTTAAAAAGAAAAATAAAAAGTTCAAGCTTATCCGCAGAAGCTATATTTATGACAACACATACCTTCCGAGTTACTTAAATCCGTTTATCGGATTTTCCGGTGTGTTATACCCGCCGCATGCTCTAAAAAACGAAGTCTTTGACAAAGATACTTTTATGAAAATTATTCCTACAAACGATGATGCCTGGTTCTGGCTTAATGCAGTAAGAAACGGAACAAAATTTGTTCCCTGCAAAAACAGTTACAAACTCAGATACTACACAGTTGAAAATTCTCAAGAAATCGGACTCTACAAATTAAACGGCAAAAATTCCGTAGTAGGAATGGGCGGAGAAGAGGCTGTTAATATGTTTCTTGAAATATATCCGGACTTAAAAGAAATCCTTGAAGTTTAATGTAAAAGACGTTCATATATTTTATTATATCGTTCAATAATTTCAAAACTCCAGCCGGAATCATAACTCATAGAATTTTTAATAAGCAAATTCCAGCTTGCAGGATTATTAACATACAAGTTCAAAGCCTTAAATACGGTTGCCGAAAAAATCTCATTAACATCCTCGTCCGCAGCAAATGACGTTTTTGTTTTAAATCCGCAACCATATGTAATATCATCAAATATATCAGCAATTGTATCGTTATATATGCCGAATCTTGAAGCTACCGGTACACAACCGTATCTCATACTTGTATAATGCTCAGAAGAAATTATGTTTACTCTTGAAGGAAAAAACGCCATGTCGGAAGATGAATAAAATTGTGCCGAATTAATATTACCATCTATAAATATCCATCTGCCGTTCAGAGAATAATTCTTTTCCAAAAAATCAATTCTCGTTTTTATATAATCATTTGCTAAACCGCCAGATATATTAAAAATAACCTGTATGTTTTTATTTAATTCAAAAAGCTTAAAAATAGTATTAAATAAAATATCAATACCGTCCGCAAAAATATCATTGCCGCCTTTTATAAAAATAAGCGGCGCCTCATAAAAAGAATCTAAATAACCGCGAATAACATAGTTTTCATCCTGAAAAAGATTTATATCCGTAAATCGGGTTTTTATTCGTGCCGCAGAAAACTCGTTCAATAAATAACTCTTATTACGCTTTCTTAAATCACGAAAATTATCCGTATTAAAAGATTGATAAATATATTCTTTCTTTTCTTTGCTGCCATACAAAACATAAGAACTTTTTTTCTTTGTATCCAATATGCGTTTGTAAATTGTTCCGGAAAGCTCGGGATGTGTAAATATATCTTTATAATATGTCTTGGAAATTACCGCCCAGCTATCAGTTTTCTTCAATGTATAATACATAGAATTCCAAAACATTTCACCTTCGTATGACATTTGCGGAAACAGATGCAGCACTCGGGCGTTCATTCTTTTAAATAAAATATTCTCGTCTATATCTTCACACTTATCAATATACTTTCTGAATTTAAAATAATTTGCATAAATAAATTCCAGACATTCACGCATCTGATAAAATTTTTTTGTATTATGCAGATTAAAAAGCGAGGCAATACATTTTTTTATTATTTTATCTCTGCAAATTTTTTTCATACCGTTTTTCTCAACAAGATTTATGGCACTCCAAAAAGCCTCGGTCTTATTAAGTTCAAATCTTGAGAAATCTCTTATTAT
>CALUPN010000058.1 GCA_944322625.1 Candidatus Gastranaerophilales bacterium
CTCTCCGGATAAAAATCCTCGAGAGCATTTAATTTTTCACCCGTCCCTGTTAATTTAATCGGCTTACGGGTGCAATATACTACGCTTAATGCCGCACCGCCTCTTGAGTCGCCGTCTAATTTGGTCAGAACAAGTCCGGTTATACTCAATTGCGCATCAAAGTTTTCCGCAACATTAACAGCTTCCTGACCTGTCATAGAATCAATTACAAGAAGTTTTTCAGCAGGTTGGAAAATTCTGTCTATCAAAAGCAGCTCTGCCATCATATCCGTATCAATCTGTAAACGTCCGGCAGTATCAAGAATTAAGGTATTAAATCCTTTTTCTTTAGAATAGTTTATAGCATTTTGAATAATTGATTGGACATCTTTTGTTTCCTCTGAATACACTTCGACTCCTATTTGTTCTCCCAGAGTCTTTAATTGTGTAATTGCAGCCGGTCTATATACGTCACAGGCAACAAGCAAAGGATTTCTGCCTTCTTTTTTTAATTTCACCGCAAGCTTAGCAGAAGAAGTTGTTTTACCGCTTCCTTGAAGCCCTAACATCATGATTAAATTCGGATGCCCTGAAAAATCAAGAGGCTTAACTTCTTTACCTAAAAGTCCAACGAGTTCATCATGAACTATTTTTACGAGCTGTTGCGACGGGTTAACTCCCTGCAAGACATTTTCGCCTTCGGCTCTGTCTTTTATGTTTGAAATAAAAGCCTTTACTACTCTTAGATTAACATCAGCCTCAAGAAGAGCACGCCTGATTTCCCTCAAGGCTTCCTGCATATTATCCTGCGTAAGTTCCTTTTGTCCTGCGGTTTTTGCTATAATATCCTGTAATTTATCCGACAACGAATCAAACATTTGTGATATCCTCTAATACTCATATTAAAAGAATATCACAAACAAACCGATTATGACATTATACTAAAGTTCCTTTCCGAGTTATCATCACGAACTTGTTCTATGCCTTTAATCATTTCATTAATTGCAGCTTGTTCTGTTTCGAGATTTTGCATTCTGGTATCTATTCGGGATTCTTTTTCATTAATAATGCTCTTTTGATATTCATATTCCACAAGAGCTTCTTCTTGAGCATCTGTATCATTAACAATAAAGATATTGTCAAAATTAGATGCAATACTTGTATCATATTCAAAGTATTCTTCGCCGTCATTATCAGTTGCGGTTTCTACAGTGGTAATATAATACTGGTTGTTTTGCAACATCTGATTCAAATAATCATTATCTGCAACCATCGGATTAGATGTCCAGCCGTTTTCGGCAATTGCAGAGAAAATTTTGTCATAAAACGCGATACTACTTTCTTCTTCAGCTGTTAATACTTGATTATTCGTATCAACAGAGCCTTCATATTCCGCCATGGCTGCATCATATTCTTCTTGCCAAGCTTCATGCTGTGTCTTCCAGGTTTGCCATTCCGAGCCGTTTTTATCTCTGTACAAGTACACGTCAGCACCTGTTGAATCACTTGTTGTATATGAACCTCCGGCAGAAACATAACCACCCAACAAAGTATCCATCATTGTTTGGACATCGACTTTATAGTTATCACCGTCTTTAGTAAAACCGGTCCCGCTTTTACTTAGTTCTTCAGATGAAGATTGGAAAAGTGTAGAGTAATCTTTTTCATATGCAGAGCAAGCTTCGGTTAAAGCTTCTATATCATCTTCTGTCAAATACGCACTCATATTTGTAAGAATACCGTTAAGAATTGAGCTCAAGTTGGAAGCTGCTTCCGCAGAATTACCCAAATCAATTGTACCGCTGCCATACAAATCGGCAATATCATTTTCAGAAACTACCCCGGCGAGTTCTATAAACTCCTTGGTTGAAGCTCTTTCAACAGGCTCAACAGGCTCATTTTCAAGCAAATCATTTACTTTATCAGCATTAGCTTCTACTGTTGCATTAGTACTTACGGAATTTGTGATTTTGTCAGCAGGAATCCCGGTTACAGCCGATATCACATCTGTTCTTACAGCTTCCCAATCTCCGCCCGGATTTCCGTCCGGAGATATCATTTCTGCATATTTTTGATAAGTACTGTCCAAAACTACTTTACCGTAGTTATCGGTTATTAAATACGGAACATTGTTATTTGCATAACCCGGACGCATTAAATTAGAATAACTCAAATCCACATAAGTGGCTCCTGAATTAGTAGACCATTTAAAAGTTTTTGCACTCAGCGAATTCTGGTACTCCCTGGAGACCTCTCTCATCTCTCTTGTTAAGGAAGTTTTTTGCATAGACAAGTTTTCCAGCTCCCTGCCGATGGTATTTTTTCGGCTGGTAAGCTGCAATAGTCTAACTTGTGATGCTGCCATTCCCATAAAATCCGCTTTCCTTTATTTTTGTTTCCCTTGTTTATCATGTATTACGGCTAAATTGATTAAAAACTTTAATTTTTAGAGAAAATTGTTACATTTCTTAATGAAGTTTTGTAAAAAATATTTCAGCTATTCGGAGGATTTTAAAAAAACAATATTAAAGTTTTTTTTATAACTACCGAAAAAAGAATTATAAAAGAGATTTTCGGTTCGGAGAGAATATGACAGATACCCCGGTAATTACAATAGAAATAAGCGAAGCAGACAATTTGCTTGAAGAAGCAAGAGCAGCGCATGAACAATATTTAATAAAGCAGCAAGATGCGGATTTAGAAAAAGCAATCGGATTTTATATCGATGCTATCAAGCTAAATCCTGGCCTTGCAGAATCATACTACAGACTGGCAAGCCTTTTGCTAATAAAAGGACAAATTTCTGTCGAAGGCGCTCTTGAGCAGTGCAGAACTGCAATTACTCTTGAACCGGAGAATGTCAACGCTCATATATATTCCGGTTATTTCCAGTGCTTAAACGGTAATTTTGAAGAAGCTGAAAAAGAGTTCAGACTTGCAATAGAAAATTCAGGTAGAAATTCGGCAAGACCGAGACTTTTTTTATCAAAAGTTTTATTCTCAAGAATCAAAAAACAACATTCTTCCGTAAAAGATGTTATGAGTTTTTTGTATTACTTTTTATCAGGGAGCATGATGATTATGTGGGACTGCCCTTCTTTAAAAATGTTTTGTAAATTTCTGGCAAATGATTTTTCAGTATTTTCTTATAAAACACTCGGCGAAGCATTTGAAAAAATGAAACTTTTCCCTTCCGCCCTTGAAGCTTATTCAAAAGGTTTGGAAAAAACATCTCAAGGTAATCTGTTTTATCAAAAAATGGGTGATTTGTCCTTGGAGTGCAATAATATTGATGCAAGTCTTGAATGTTATAAAAAAGCATATGAGCTAAATCCCAATGACAGAGAAGTTTTAATTAAACTCGCAACCATAAACCAAACGTATTTCCCGGATAATGTGGATATTACAATTGATTATTATACATCATTACTTGAGTTTGGTATTGATTTGGATAAAATTTATTATGAACTAGGCCATTTATACTTAAACAAATCCGATAAAATTCACGCCGTTACGGCATTTAAACTGGCACAAGAATTAAACCCTGAAAATCCATACTATAACAATTCACTGGCTTATGCATACATAAAAGCCGAACTCTATGATGATGCTATTGAATATTATCAAAAAGCTATCAAACTTAATCCTGATGCAGAATGGACATCTATCGTTTGTCATGCACTGGGAGCTATTTATGCAGAAGTAAAAAACAATTTTGATGCAGCAGAAGCAACTTTTAATGCCGGCATGGTATTAGATCCAAAGAATGTTGATATTCAACTTTCGCTCGGCGATTTATATATGGCACAGGGCGACTTAGATAAGGCCATTAAGACCTATTGCGATGCTATTTCAGTAGAGCCGGAAAATTATTTAACATATGCAAAAACGGGGTTAGCACTATGGGAAAAAGATTATCTTGAAGAATCAATAGTTGCCTTTCATAAATCAATTGAACTCAATCCTGATTTTGAAATAGCACAAAATAATCTTGGAGTAGTCTATTTAGACGGCATGGGAGACCCTAAAGAATCTGTTGAGTATTTTAAAAATGCGATAAATATTAATCCAAACTATACTCTGGCTTATTTTAATCTGGCTCGTGCATATCAGGCAATCGGAGACAAACCGCTTGCGGCTGAATATTATCAAATGACACTGGACTTAAACAAAATCACGGAAGAGCTTGACGAAAAGGACGTAAGAAACAGATTATACGAGTTATTTGAATAATTTTATAAATTATTATGCGCTTCTTCTACTGTATTGGGAACATTAACAGGCACATCTTCCCCTGATGTTGAAAACCAGATTAAATATTCAATATTTCCGGCCGGTCCCTTAATAGAAGAATATGTCAAACCTTTGATTACATAATCCAAACTTTTTATACAGGATATAACATTTTCTATAACTTGTATATGAGTATTTTTGTCCTTCACGACTCCGCCTTTTTCAACAAGTTCTTTCCCGGCTTCAAACTGTGGTTTTATCAGACAAACCATTTCATGGTAGTCCGGATTAAGCAGTTTTTTAAGGTTTGGAAGAACTTTTCCCAATGAAATAAACGATAAATCCGAAACCAGCAACTCGGCAGAAATATCTGTTTCCGAATAAATATCTTCATACGAACAAGTTTTTAAATTAGTTTTTTCAATCACCTTAACTTTTTCGGAATTTCTTATTTTCCAATCAAGTTGTCCGTAGCCTACGTCTACAGCATAGACATACTTAGCTCCTCTTTGCAACAAACAATCCGTAAAACCGCCGGTAGAGGCTCCCGCGTCGAAGCAAATTTTATCTCTCGCCTCAATATCAAACGTATCTAAGGCTTTTTGCAGTTTAAAGCCGCCGCGGGAGACATACGGCATAGATTTTATTTTAAAATCATACTCTTTATCCGGATTTAGTTGATAGCCGGCTTTTGTTATTACTTCCGTCCCTATCATAACGTTACCTGCTAAAATGGCAGCAGACGCCTTGCTTTTATTTTCAAAATATCCCAAATCAACCAAAATTTTGTCTAATCGTTCTTTTTTCAAATTTTAAATAACCTTTCCGCATTATCCGTTGTAATATCTGTAAGTTCTTCTACAGCCATTCCGCGCAGCCCGGCAATTTCTTGCGCTACGTATTTTATATAAGCCGGGGTATTAGGTTTACCTCTGTGGGGTACAGGGGTAAGATATGGAGAATCCGTTTCCAAAACCAGCCTTTCCAAAGGCACTGCTTTTGCAACTTCTTTCATTTTTACGGAGTTCTTAAATGTCACAACCCCACCCAATGCTATGTAATATCCTGAATTAACACATTCCTTCATAAATTCGGTACTACCTGAAAAACAATGGAAAAGAACTTGTGAATTTTTATTATTCTCTTTCAAAATATCAAAACAATCTTTATGCGCCTCTCTGTCATGCACAACTATAGGAAGATTTAGCTTATTTGCAAGAATTATCTGTTTTGCAAACACTTCGCACTGCAATTCTTTAAAAGACTTATCCCAATAATAATCCAGGCCTATTTCACCGATTGCTACAATATTTTGAGCGTTATTCACAATTATTTCTTCGACATCTTCTGAATAAGTTTTAGCTTCTGACGGATAAATCCCGAGCATTGCATAAATATTATTATGTTTTTTTGAAAGTGCAAGAATTCTGTCAAATGATTTCAAATCACAAGCCGGATTAATAACTTTTTTCACCTTATTTGCATTCATTTTTTTTAATGTTTCTGCAATGTGCTCTTCCAGCATGTCAACATGAGCATGAGTATCAATTAAATAGTCTTTCATATTAGTGATTATACCACGTTAATAACATATTAAAGAATATTCGCATTTGCAGTCAGACCTTTTCTTAAATTCTTCTTCTGCATCAATCTTCCCCGCAACGGCCAGAAGCTTTTGCATATACTCAGCCCCTAATTCCGGAGTATATATTACATTCACTTCTCCTTTGTTTTTTAAATCAATATAGACAAATACAATATTATCAGTATTAAAGAAGTTTTTAACCGCCAGCAAATAAATCATCGTCTGAAAATCATACTTTGTATTTTCCGGTACAGAGCCTGTTTTATAGTCCAAGATATAATATCTATCTCCATTTTTAACAAGAGCATCCAAACGGCCGCCGAAAAAATAGTTTCCCAGTTTAAAAGAAAGATTATATTCAGTATTTATAACTTCATAACCGAAATATTTGACTTTTTTTAAATATTCCCAAACCTCACGCTCTTTTTTACTAAGAGAAGTTTCCAGATTGGTAATATTTTCATTTTTCAAATAGTAGGAAGCCAGAGCATGTATGTTTTTACCGAATTCAAAAATACCATCTTCAACAGGCATTTGAATATTTTTTATATATTTAAAACTAAACTTCTTAGGACATAACTCATACGTCTTAAGCATGTTTGGCGAAAACATTTGATACATATCATCCTTCCAAATAAGTATAATCAGGATTATTTTTAAGCTTCTTCTCTATTTCTTCAAAAGTCGCTAATCCTTCTGTTGCCCCGAATTCCGAAACGACACAGGAAGAATTTACCGAGGCATACATCAAAGAGAGCCCCACATTTAATTTTGTTCTTTCCAAAGCACCGCAGAATGTTGATGCGAACGCATCACCCGCTCCTAATGTAGAAACAACCGGAGCCGGAAATGTCGGACAAAAGTAAAATTTTTGACCGTCATAAGCATAAGCTCCCCGCCCGCCGTCAGTAATTACAATTACCTGATAATCCATAACCTTTAAAGTGGTAAGCATTTTTTTAATATCAGTATGAATAAGTTCATGTGAAAATTTCTCGGTTTTGCTGTCAGGTCTAACAACGATTCCGGTTGCCATGGAAGCTTCTTCTTTATTCATAACAACAATATGCGCGGATTTAAGAATAGTTTTTATATGCTCAAACCCCTTCTTTAAACTCGTAGTTCCCGCATTGAAACATATTCTTGTACCATGTTTATGAGCATAATTTACTATAGGCTCAATAACTTTATTAGATTCACCGTTTAAGGGAGCCACATACATAAAATCAGCTTCTTTTATTGCATCATAATTTATTTCATCTTCTCTGATTTGTGCATTTGCACCTCTATGAGCCAGAACAGTTCTATCTCCCTGAAAACTTACCAATATAATTGAAAATCCGGTTGAAGCATCTTCTTTTTGTATTATATTATTAAGTTTTACCTTTTTCTCTTTAAAAGACGCCAATATACCTTCTGAATAAACATCTTTTCCTATTTTAAATATTGCAGAAGTATCAAAACCTAAATTCGCAAAATTGCAGGCAGTGTTTATCCCGCCGCCGCCGACATTGGATGAAAAGGTTGATATATCAATTTTAGAACCATACGGATAACTCATAAAATCGGAATTTTTTGTTTTTGAACATACTGAAACAATATTAGCTTCATCACATTCAACAAAAACATCCATGGTCGCACTTCCAATTGTTAAAATCTTTGTCATATCTGTTCTCCTATATATTATTATTCTAATACAAAAGGTAAAAGTGTAAACATTTGTAAAAATATTCTTTATGCATGCTGTATTTTTTATAGAGTTATTCTATAATGTTTGTATACAAGGGTATGTGAGAAATATATAAACGAGAGATTTTTTATTTACCCTTAGATTAGGGATTTATAGAATGAAATGCGTATTTTGATACGCATAGGGTCTGAAAGGTTAGGTAATGGCTCTTACAATTAACACAAACTTATCGTCATTAATCGTTCAAAGGAATTTAAACGAAGCTACTACATTGCTCAACAAGTCAATAGAAAGAATGACGACCGGATTCAAAATTAATCATGCGGCAGATAATGCAGCCGGGTACTCTATAGCAACTAATTGGACTACGCAACTTGGTTCATTGGACGTAGCGGCAGATAACGCAGCGACAGGAACAGACATGTTAACGACGTTGGAAGATACATACGCTCTTGTAACATCACATTTACAAAGAGTTAGAGACTTGACAGAACAAGCCGCAAACGGAACATATGGTTCCGATTCATTAAAAGCCATTCAATCGGAAATTACGGCAAGATTGGAAGAAATAGACAGAATTACCGAAAATGCCGAATTTAACGGTTTGATGCTTATGGACGGTTCGATTAACAATATAATAAGTTTGCAGGTTGGTTTGTATGCAGACTCTTCCAGCCAAATAGAACTGGACGCAGTATTATTCCAGGATGCCCATGTCTCAAGTTTATTTACAAACTATGGCGGAACTGTTGATGCGACAATTGCGGAAGTTGCAAAATTGTGTTCCGGTTATGACACCGATAGCGCAACTATTATAGGCGGTCAGGCTGAAATGCTTGATAAACTGGATATGGTACTCGTTGAGATTTCTTCCAGAGCGACAACGCTTGGTGCCGCTCAGAACAGAATTGATTCCGCTATTGAGACAATTGAGGTTCAGAGTGAAAATATAACATCTTCGCTTTCCACGATAAGAGATGCGGATGTTGCAGAGGAATCCTCCTCGTATATAAAAGCGCAAATTTTGCAGCAGGCATCTGCTACACTTCTTGCGACAGCTAATCAAACTCCAAGTATTGCACTGAGTTTGGTATAAAGTTTTAATTAATTTGTTGTTGATTGGGATATGTACTTATATATGAGCTTGATTATTCAAGCTCTTTTTATTATGTAATAACTATGCCTTTTCTTATTAGTTCTTAAATATTGCTTTAGTTTTGTGTTTCTGTTAATCTGTTAATTGTAGATTAGAATAAGAGGAGTTTTAGTATGGATTTAATGAAAGGGAAAAAAGGTATTATATTCGGCGTTTCCAATACCCACGGTATAGCTTATGCTATTGCCAAACAACTGTTTGATGCCGGAGCTGATATTGCTTTCACATATGCAGGCGAAGCTATGGAAAAAAGAGTTCGACCGATTGCCGAAGGAATGAATGCTAAATTAATAATGAGCTGTGATGTTACAAAAGAAGATGAAGTAGAAGCTGTATTTAAAGAATGTGAAAAAATATATGGCAAACTTGATTTTGTAGTTCACGCAGTTGCATTTGCTCCTAAAGAAGATTTGATGGGCAGATTTGTTGACACTTCAAAACAGGGCTGGGATATTGCATTAGGCGTAAGTGCATACTCGCTGGTTTCAATCTGCCGCCATGCAGAACCGATTATGAATGAAGGAAGTTCTATATTTGCATTGACTTACCTTGGCTCAGTTCTTTCCGTTCCAAGTTATAATGTAATGGGAGTTGCAAAAGCAGCATTAGAGTCTGCAATGAGATTTTTAGCCGTTGATTTAGGTCCTAAAGGCATAAGAGTTAACTGCTTGTCATCAGGGCCGGTTAAGACACTTGCATCAATGGGTATTGCAGGGTTTTCAAAAATGCTTAAGGCTGCAGTTATGAGAGCTCCGTTAAAGAAAAATGTATCATTGGATGATGTCGGAAGAGCCGGCTTATATTTAGCTTCTGATTTGTCAAGCGGTACTACAGGGGAAGTTATCTATTGCGATTGCGGATGCCATTCCGCTTATGCTTCAGCAGAAGAAATGGATGTTATTTCAAAAGCTGAATAATAATTATCATCCCGGTTTGCGAGTGCAAACCGGGGCTTTTTAGCAGTTAAAGATAGGATTTTGTATGATGAAAAAAATTTTAGTTTTATTATTTTTGTTGACCGCAGTTGTTATGGGAACTCAAAGCGCAAAAGCGATAAAATTTGAGGAAGGTATTACACAAAGCAAACCGCTTGCCGTTATTGTATATGCACCCTGGGCTGATGGTCAGGAAGAAATGCTTCGTGTTTTTAATATGATGGAACAGCGATATGCGGACTCTTATAATTTTGCGAGAGTAAATATCGCAACAGAAGAAGCTAAGAGCTTTAATAAAAGATTCTATATTTATCCGAATATTCCCTATGTTCTGTTGTTCAGAACAAACGGAAAAGTATCCAGATACCTGAAACAGGATTGCGTAATGAACGAAACCTGTTTTGCTGAAAGACTGGATATGTTTAACAATTAGGTTTGAAATTTATAAAAAAAAAAAGAGCTTTGTAAGTTTTGCAAAGCTCTTTTATTGACAATACTCCATAATATAATCATCCATAACAAATCCGCCGCCAATATCCGTAACCACACTGTCTATTACTTTAAACCCGTATTTTAAATAAGCCTCATATGCATTTGTATTATATTTATTTACCGTAAGCCTTATTTTATTAAATCCGAAATTTTTTATTTTATCAAATGCAGACTTGCCAAATCCTTTATGGCGCCACTCTTTTAGCAAATACAGCTTTGATAAAAACAAATAACCTTCTTTCGGAGCAACCCCCAGGTAACCTATAATATTTCCATTATGCACAAGAAAATAATAAGTATAATTTTCTTGTTTTATCTGTTCATTAACAGCTTTTTCGGACTGAAAAACGGCCAGCATATAATCGATTTGCTCATCTGATAACAAACAAGGCCAATATTCATGCCATATATCAGAAGCTATTTTAGTTAAAAGATTTATATCTGCAACTTTAACCAATCTCATACTACAATTTTACAATAAACAGCAAAAAATATTTTTAGTATACTTATAATATAAAAGGAGAATAAAATGTCTGAAATAAATTTTGGTTCAACATATAGAATACCTATTACTCAGCAGGGAATTAATCAATCAAAAAAACTACAACTGAAAGCGCTGATAGGTTCTTACGGCGGGCTTATCGAAGCCGGAAATACCGGATATGCAAGAGTTTCTATGAAAAACGCTAAAGACAGTAATTTCTTAAGAAAATTAAAAAACATCGGTTATCGTACTTTTCAGCAATTTCAAGGTGAAAACATTGCAAAAAATAATTTAGACACATATATAAAAACTTGCCTGGACAACAGAGAATATAAGCAATTCGGCAAACAAAAAGCAAAACCGCAAAATAAAGAAAAAACTATAGAAAAAACCTCTGTACCGAATGAATCAAAAGTTTTGCCTCAGCAAAGCGAAAGAATTGAATTTGTAAACAAAACTCCTTTGAAAGAACAGAACCGGATTCGCCGCACTCAAGGTTATAAAGATATAGTTACAAAATATGGTCAGGAAATAGCTGAGGCTATCTTCTTTTTTGAAAGAAAATAACCCCACGCTTTAAAATTCCATATAATTCAAAACTAATGACAAAGAGCTAATAATACCCCTGCAGCTACGGCGGAACCTATTACCCCTGCAACATTCGGTCCCATTGCGTGCATAAGGAGGAAGTTTTGAGGATTGGCTTCCTGTCCGACTTTATTAGATACACGTGCTGCCATTGGTACGGCTGAAACCCCTGCAGAGCCGATAAGCGGATTGATTTTTTCTTTTGAAAATAAGTTCATAACTTTCGCCATTATTACACCGCCAGCGGTAGCCAGAGAAAATGCTATGATACCTAATATCAAAATAAAC